>DASWVP010000217.1:0-4878 GCA_036401175.1 Azospirillum sp.
GGTCGCCGACCTGCGGGCGCTGGCGCCGGAGGAGGTGGCAGCATTGCTCGCCACGGCCAGGGCCGAGCGCGATTCCGCCCGCGCCCAGCAGGCCGCGTCGCAGGCCGAGGCCGAGGCCGCGCGGGCCGCCTACGCCGAAACGCTGGCCGAGCGGGATCGGGCGCGCGCGGAACACGCGGCGGCGATGTCCGACGTCCACTCGCTCACCGCCCAGCGCGACGCGCTCCACGCGCGCATCGAGGGGATCTACCGCTCGACCTCGTGGAAGGTCTCGGCGCCCCTGCGCGTCGCCATGCGGCTGCTGCGCCGGGGCTGAAGCCACCCCGGCATCGAATCGCTTTGCTCCGGCGCGTCTTCGCGCTAAACCTGTGGCGCCCATCTTTCGAGGAACGAGATCATGGCAGAAGGTACCGTGGACTACTACGCGATGGTCGAGGAGGCGTGGCAGCTGAGCGACGCCGCTCGCGACTACGTCAAGAATGCCGGGCGCGAGGTGGACAACGCCGAGCTGTGGGAGAAGATCTTCGCCCCGTCGCCGCTGGTGGATCACGAGCGCACGCAGCGCGAAGGCGGCCAGCCGATGCAGAAGATCTTCTTCAGCAACCCGTACGGCCTGTACTACCGGCCGGACCACAAGGACTGGATCCCCTTCCGCCACGGCCAGCTCGACCCGGCCTACCTGCAGGCGGTCTGACCGTTCGCACATCCCGGGGTGCCTGAGCACCCCGGGGCGCCTCCGGATTTCCTGTCAGGCCGGCACGATCCAGGCGGCGCTGAACTGCGCGGCCGGCACGCCGAGCACCGTCACCGTGTGCCCGCTGGCCAGCGTGAGCACCGCGCTGCCCGACGCGTCCTGGCCGAGCTGCCAGGACATGCCGGCCGTGATGGCGATGCGGTCGCCGGCACCGGCGCTGAAATCGGCGACCAGATCGGCGCCACCGCCCGAGCCGATGACGAAGCGGTCGGCGCCGTCGCCACCCCACAGCACGTCGTTGCCGCGGTTGCCGTGCAGGCTGTCGTTGCCCAGGCCGCCGAACAGCAGGTCCGCCTCCAGCCCGCCGAACAGCGCGTCGTCGCCCGCCCCGCCGTACAGCGTGTCGCGGCCGGTGTTGCCGTACAGCGCGTCGTTCTCGAAATTGCCGTACAGGATGTCGTTGCCGGAACCGCCGAAGGCGATGTCGGCGCCGCGGTTGCCGGACAGCCGGTCCGACTCGGCGTTGCCGTACAGCAGGTCGCCGCCGGCCCCGCCGGAAAGCTGGTCCTGCCCATAGCCGCCCGACAACGTGTCGTTGCCGGCGTCGCCGTACACCGTGTCGTCGCCGTCGTCGCCCCACAGCGCGTTGCCGGCGGCGTCGCCTTTCAGGCGGTCGCCGTGGAAGGTGCCGACCGCATTGGGGGCATAGGGAATGGCCTGCGCGGCTCCGCGTCCGTCGGCCACCGTCCGGCTGACGAGGTCGAGCACGACGCCCTCCGGCGCCACGGCGCCGCCCGCCTTTACGCCGCCCGCCTTTACGCCGATGATCGCCGCTGCCGCCGCCCCGCGCGCGGAATCGAGGCCGAAGATGAAGTCGGCGGCCGTCATGGTGTAGGTGCTGGCGATGCCCCGCAGTTCGACGGCGAAATCGGCGGCGAGGTCGGTGTTGACGTTGCCTTCCACGACGATCGAGGCACCCTCGACGGCCCAGCGCACCTGACCGGGGCCGCTGAACGCCGCCTGATCGATGAAGCTGAACGCCTGCTTGCCCACCGCCAGGCTGTCGCCGTCCATTTCCGTCAGGTCGATGCGGTCGCGCTGGGTGTGCGCGGCGGCGCCGCGAAAATCGACGATGTCCTGGCCGGGGATCAACGCCGCCTTGGCGCCGCCGACCGAAAGGAACTCGATTGTGCGGGTGCCGTCGGGGGCGAACACCTCCTTGAGGTCGCCGCGGAAGTCGGCGATGACGTCGCGGACCGTGGGGCTGCTCTCCTTGGGATCGGCGAAGGCGAAGGTGTCGGCGCCGGTGCCGCCGTCCATCACGTCGGCACCGGCGCCCCCGTTTATCCAGTCGTTGCCGGCGCCGGCATCGATGACGTCGAGGTGCGTGGCGTCGGTGGCGAGGCCGGTGTTCATGGTGTTGACGCGGTCGGCGAGGAAGTCGCCGTAGATGGAATCGTCGCCCGGCCCGCCGCTCAGCGTGTCGGCGCCGGTGGTGCCCAGCATGGTGTCGTTGCCGGAGCCGCCGTCCATCCAGTCGGCGCCGCCGCCGCCGTCGATCCGGTCATGCCCGGCGTCGCCGACCAGCACGTCGTCGGCCGACAGGCCGACCGCGTCGCCGGACAGGTCGTCGTTGCCGCTGCCGCCGGCCAGCACGTCCTTGCCGCCGCCGCCCTGGATGGTGTCGTTGCCGCCGGCCCCGGAGATGACGTCGTCCAGCGGCGTGCCGGGCAGCGAATCGTTGCTTTCCGTCCCCGTCGTCAGCGACGCGGCGTCCAGCAGCCCGGCGTCGCGCAGCAGCGCCAGATCGAGGGAGGTGAGGTTGCCGCGCGTGCCCAGTTCCACGGCGTCGCTGAACAGGCCGTCGCGCAGGCCCGTGCCCGACGGGTAGTGCGTGTAGTCGCCGTCCACCAGCGGCAACGGCGTGCCATAGACGGCCGTCGTGCTTGGCCCGGCGAAGTAGGGGAGCGGGGAGGGCTGGGTGCCGATGAAGCTCATCCAGCGGTCGAAGGTGGTCATGGTGGCGCCGGCCGGCACGCCGTACACGAGGTCGCGCAGGCTGCTGATGCCCAGCGCATGCCCCATCTCGTGGCGGACGACGTCGTAGAAGTCGTACTGGTCGGCCGGCACCAGCGGCGTGTAGGCCGGGCTGGGGTCCTTCGGCGTCGGGTCGAACCAGAACAGGTTGTCGGTGGTCAGCGCCGTCAGGCTGAGCGTCAGCGTGATGTCCGGATCGGTGCCGTTGGGGTCGGTGCCGGTGACGATCTCGTACGCCGCGCCGGACTGGGTGACCGTGTAGGACGCACCCTGCGCCTGCTTGAGCAGCGACGCGACCGGCGTGCTCGCGGCGTTCTTGAGCAGCATCTCGATGGTCTGCACGTAGGTGCGCAGGTACACCGACGTGTCGGCGACGCCGGTGGCGAGCACCGTCTCGCCCAGATCCTCGACCTTGACCAGCACGTCGATGCCGGCGGAGGTGTTGTAATGCTTGACGATGCTGTCGACGGCGGCGGTGACGTTGGCCGTCATCAGCGCCGTGGAGTAGGGCAACGCGGTGTCGTCGTAGGTGACCGTAACGGTGTGCGCCATTGTCCCGCCTCGTGCCCGCGTCGCGTGTGGCGAAAGCCATAGCGGGGCAATGGTTGAGGATCGCCTAATGCCGGGCGCCGTACCGGCGGCCCGATGCGGTCCTACGGTGCCGGCGGCCCAAGGCTGCGCAGCAGGTCGACCAGCATGCGTTCGGCGTCCCCTTCGGGGGCGGCGTCGAGCAGCGCGTCGATGTCGATGCTGTCCTCGCTCATGGCGGTGGCCGGACCGGGGCTCACCCCATAGAGGCGGCGGAGCTGGAAGAGCGCGGATTCGATGGCGGCGCGGGCGTCGGCGTGCGACAGGGCGCCCGTCGCCACCAGCCGGCGCAGCAGCGACGCGCTAAGGGCGAAGGAGGCGGCGGCCAGGGGTTCGGCGTCCTTGTGCGTCACGGGAGGCGATCCTCTGCGGTGGATGCGGGGCGGACCTTACCGTGAAGTTCCGCGATCCGCCATGGCGCGGCGCCAGCATTCCTCGTACTGGCCGGCGATGGTGGTGGTGGAAAAGCGCGTGCGCACGGCCGGCGCCGCCGCGCGGGCGCGTTCCGCATACTCCGGCAGGTCGGCCAGCCAGCGCGCCCAGCCGTCGGCCAGCGCCGCCACGTCGCACGGCGGCACCACGAGGCCGCTGCCGTACTCCTCCAGCACCACGCGGATGTCGCCGGTGTCGGTGGCCAGCACCGGCACGCCCATGGCCAGCGTCTCCAGCATGGCGATCGGCAGCCCCTCGAACTTGGACGACACGATCATGCCGGACAGCAGCGGGTAGACCTGCGTCAGGTCGTTGCAGAAGGGGATGCGCTGGACGTTGTCCAGGCCGTGTTCGGCGATGAACGCCTCGCACGCCCCGGCCAGTTCGCCGTCGCCGATCAGCACGTAGCGGTCGGGCGACCCGGCCGCCTTGGCGCGGCGGGCGAGGTCGAGGAAGTTCAGCGGCTCCTTCTGGTCGGTCAGGCGGCCGATGAAGGCGAAGGCGCGGCGGTCGGCCGGGATGCCGGTCAGGGCCGACAGCCGCGCGCGCTCCGCCGCGTCCGGCTCGGGCTTGTCGAAGCGGCGGGCGTCGATGGCCGAATAGATCAGGTCGATGCGCGCCGGGTCCATGCCCAGGCGCCCGGTGAAGGTGTCGCGGATGCGCCGGTTGATGGCGATGAAGCGGTCGAAGGACTGGATGCCGGGGTCCGGGTAGTGCTCGATCCAGCCGACCTCGGTGTCGTAGACCTGCTGGTCGATGATCGGCGCGCCGCCGAACAGGTCGCGCAGGGCCGCCGCGTGCCGCACCAGCCACGGCGAGCCGTTGCAGATCCACACCACGTCCGGCTTCAGCCCGCGCGCCAGAGACGCCAGCAGCGCCAGGTGGTGCGGGTTCTCCGACAGCTCGGCCAGATCGAAGACCGGCGCCACCTCGGCCGTCTGATGGTGCAGGCTGCCCTGGCGGGCGGCGAGGCGCTCGGTGGTGACGACCAGGAAGTCCCAGCGGTCCTTCAGCGCCTTCATGATCTCGATGGTGTTGCGCTCGACGCCGCCCACGGCCAGGAAGATCGGCAGCACCAGCACCAGCGGCCTGTCCCCGCGCGGACGCGGCAGGGGCAGCGCCTGCCC
>DASWVP010000218.1:0-11459 GCA_036401175.1 Azospirillum sp.
CGGCCCCGTGAGCGCGGCCCGGGCGGCGCTCACGGCGGCATCGACGTCGGCCCGCCCCGCCTCGTGCACCACCGAGAGCAGCGCCCCGTCCACCGGCGACCGGTTCTCGAAGGTCCGCACCCCCGACCCCGCCGTGTAGGACCCATTGATGAAGTGAAGCACCTTGCCGGCTGTCGCGGTCATGGCGATGGGATTCCTGTCGTCGTTGAACTAGAGGCCGAGCGCGGCGAGGCCGGCCCGGGCACAGAGGCAGTCCTGTTCCTCGGACGCGCCGGACACGCCGATCGCGCCGACCACCCGGCCGTCGACGACGATCGGGAAGCCACCGGGGAAGGCGGCGACCCGGTCGCGCTGCGCGATGCCCTCGCGCAGCGCCGGGTTGTCCTTGATGAGGTCGTAGAGGTCGCCGGACGGCATGCGGAAGCTGACCGCCGTGTACGCCTTGTCCATCGCGATGCCGATGGAATGGAGGAAGGCGCCGGGGGCGCGGAGGAAGCCGGCGAGGTTGCCGCCGGAATCCACCACCGCCGCGTTGACCGCGACGCCCAGATCCTGCCCCTTGCGCACCGCGGCGGAAACGGCCGCGAGGGCCGCGTCCGCGGTGATGCTGTCGCTACGGACGGTCAGTTCCATGGTCCGGTCCTCAGGTCACGACGGTCAGGAAGCGCTCGTTGAGCTGCTGCTCGTAGTAGAAGATGCCCTTGCCCAGCTCCGTCTCGTCCCACGAGCGGGTGGGGTTGTCGGGGTAGTAGGTGTAGCCGCCGGCGAACACCTCGTTGCGGTTGCCCGACGGATCGAAGAAGTAGATGGTCTGGCCGCGCGTGATGCCGTGCCGGGTCGGCCCGATGTCGATCGAGATGCCGTAGCGCGTCATGATGTCGGCGGCGTGCCCGATGTCCATCCAGGTGTCCAGGTTGAACGACACGTGGTGCAACTTGCCGGGCTCGGCGTGCTTGACGAAGGCGATGTCGTGCGCCTTGTTCGAGCAGGTCAGCCAGATCGCCAGCAGGCCGTCGGGCAGTTCGACCTTCTCGGCCAGCGAGAAGTCCAGGACCTCGGTGAAGAAGGCCAGCACCTTGTCGACGTCCGGGCCGTACAGCAGCGCGTGGTCGAAGCGGTTGGCCTTCATGCCGCGCGGCTCTTCCGGCCAGACGTCCGGGTTGAGGATCGGCGGATGCTTCTCCGACAGCTCGATCGTGGCGTACAGCTCGATGCGGTGGCCCGACGGGATGGTGAAGCCGATGCGGCGGCCGACGCCGGGCTGCTCGCCCTCGGCCACGTGATCGACGGCGATGCCCCAGTCGGTGATGCGCTTCTCGAAGGAGTCGAGGTCGGCGTCGGAGGCGACCTTGAAGGCCATCATGTCGACGCCGGCCGTGTCGGCCTTGCGCAGGATCAGGGAGTGGCGGTCGAACTCATCCCACGCCTTCAGGTAGAGGCGCCCGTCGGGGCCGGTGCCGACCTTGTTGAGGCCGACACGGTCGATGTAGTGGGTTTCCGCCGCCGCCATGTCGAGCACGCGGACCTGGATGAAGCCGGGGCGAAGGACGCCTGTGAGTGCCATGGGTGTTTCCTCCTCGGGTTACGTGTTGGTTTCGTTTGTCGTTGATTGGGGGGCCGTCTTCGGTGCGAGACGCAGCGAGAGGTCCCCTTGCGGAACGAGGCGGCAGGCGAGCACATAGCCCTCCCCCTGCTCGTCCTCGGTGACGTGGGCGCGGCTCATCGCCTCCACCCGGTAGGAACCGGCGAGAACCTGGACACGGCACACGCCGCAGCCGCCGCGCCGGCAGCCGACCGGGATGCGCCGGCCGCCCCCGGCCGCGAAGCCGAAGCCGACGGCCCGCTCCATGGCCGCGACCACCGTCTCGTGACCGTAGCAGGGGAAGCTGCCGCCGGTTTCGGGCAGGTGGATCGTGTGGCGATCGGCCGTCCTCTTCGTGTCCATTGGCCTCAGATCCTCTTGAAGACGGGGCTGCGGACCTTGCCGGCGTCGCCGTCCCCGGCGGTGAGGAAGCGTTCGGTGTAGATGTCGCGCTCGAACAGGCGGCCCTGCATCAGCGTGCGGATGCACGCCTCGATCATCTTCGGCGGGCCGCACAGGTACGCCTTGCGGCCGGCGAACATGCCGTCGAAGGCACGCTGCAGCGCGTCGTGCACGAAGCCCGTCTCGCCCCCCCACGTCTCGCCCGGCTGCGGATCGGACAGCACGGGGATGTAGGTGAGGTTGGCGTGCTTCGCCGCCAGACCCTCGAACAGGTCGCGGTCGTACAGGTCACGCACGGCGCGCACGCCGTGGATCAGCGTCATCGGCTCCGTCCGTCCCGCCTCCAGCAGGTCGAGGATCATCGACTTGGGGCTGGACAGGCCGGTGCCGCCGGCCAGGAAGATCATCGGCGCCGTCGCCGAGGTGCGCACGAAGAAGCGGCCGTAGGGACCGGCCAGCGTGAGCTTGTCGCCGACCTTGAGGTGCTGGTGGATGTGCGTGGTCGCCTGTCCGCCCGGCACGAGGCGGACGTGCAACTCGACCAGATTTTTCCGCGACGGCGGGTTGGCGAGCGAGAAGGCGCGGGGACCGTCGACGCCGGGCACGGTCAGGTTGACGTACTGGCCGGCCTGGAAGTCGATGCCGTCGCCCGGCAGTTCGATGAAGACGCCCTTCACGTCGTGCGTCAGGTCGACCAGATCGACGACGGTGCCGGTGAAGTCGCGCACGGCGATGCGTCGGGCGTCCGGCTCCTCGTCGATGTCGGCCTCGATGGTGACGTCGGAGCAGAGCTTGGCCGTGCAGGCCAGCGTCTTGCCCTCGTCCCGTTCGAAATCCATGAGCGCGAAGCCCGAGGCGTCGCCGTGATCGACCTCGCCCTCCGCCACCTCGACCTTGCAGGAACCGCACAGGCCGTGGCCGCAGGCGTGCGGCAGCCAGATGCCCTGGCGCAGGCAGGCGTCCAGAATGGTCTGGCCGTCCTCGACGGTGACGGTGTCGCCCGTGGGCTCGATGGTCAGCGTATGACTCACCGCATTCCTCCAAAAGACACTGCCTGAGGTAGCGTGTGTGAACTCAGGCCGTCAAGCTTAATGTCGAGATTTTCCGATTATGCCGGCAATTTGCCGCAACAGGAGGGGGCAAGTTGCTCGCAAGAATCAGCGGCCCGTAGGTTGGGTCGCGACCCAACACCCTTCGCATAGCGGGGAGTGTTGGGTTTTCGCTGACGCTCAACCCAACCTACGGCTGATCCTTGGGCAGAGCCTACCCCCACACTTCCCATTTCTCAGCTGTGCGAACCCTTGTAGCCGTTGAGGCCCGGCGTCCAGAAGCGGATCAGCGACTTGTGGCGCACGCCATGGTCCTTGAGCGACTTGCCCAGGTCGGGCGTGGCGTCCTTGCCGTCGATGGTCCAGCGCACCGCCGACCAGTCGATCTTCGCGAAGTCGGGATGTGGGCCGTAGTAGGTGGGGAGGATCTCCTGCACCAGCGCCCCGAACGGCATGTCGGGGGGCAGCGGGAACGCCAGCGCGGCGCAGAAGCTGAGGTGCTCTTCCCAGTGCAGGTAGACGACGTTGTTGCCGTGGAAATTCTCCACGCGGTCGCGGACGTCGATCTTTTCCGCGTAGTCCTTGTCGAGGGCGACGACGGCCATGGTTTCCTCCGATGAGTTCTTATGGGTGGCGGCATGGAAAAGGACGGGGGAGGAAGCGGGGGGACGATGCCCCTCCCCCGCCGGGCGGCTTAGCCGGCAACGCGCCGGCGCGCCTCCATCCACGCGTCCCACATTTTCTGGTCGGGCGAGCCGGCCTGATCCATGTTGTCGGCGCCCAGGTTCATTTTATACCACTTCAGCACGTCCTCGACCGAGGCGCCGCCGCAGTTGCCCTGGAAGATCTGGTGCACCGGCAGCCAGGACTGCGCGTACTTCTCCGGCTCGTCGTCGAAGATGTCCTTACAGCCGTCCGAGCAGAAGTGGTACGTCTCGCCACGGAACTGCGATTCGCGGAAGCAGGTGGTGCCCGGATCACCCGGCTCGGTGTAGACCATCGGGATCTGGCAGGTCGTGCAGAGCTGCGGCAGCGCGTTGTTGTAGAAGCGCTTGCCGTCCTTCTCCATCTCGCGCCACATCTCGTAGCGCGGGCGGTAGTGCTTGTCGAAGCTGTTCGGGTACTTCTCCGACAGCCAGTCCATCTCCTCGTCGCTGGGCAGCCAGGTGTGGAAGGCGGCGGCGTGCGTGTACTGGTAGAAGGTGCACCAGTTCTGGTGCGAGATGTGCTCCGCCTCGGCCGTGGCGATGTCGGCGTACTTGGGTGGACGCAGGCCGTAGCGGGCCAGATCCTCGAACAGCGAGCCGCCGGCCTCGGTAAAGTAGATGTCCCAGGCTTCGCGCCAGGACATGATCTTCTTGGGCAGCATGTAGTCCATCATCATGCCGACCAGACCCAGCACGCGGTGGCCGCGCCAGAACCACTTGTCCACCCACTTCTGCACGATCGGCAGGTTGTCGGGGTCCTGTTCCAGCAGGAACTTGATGACCTCGATGCCCAGCGTCATGTGCCGGCTCTCGTCCGACTGCGCGGAGAAGCCGAAGGTCACCGTGGCGAGATCGCCGTTGTAGGCGGCGCCCGACATGAACGGCACGAACAGCAGGTTGGTCAGCACGTATTCGAAGGCGAAGCCGATGGCGATCATGAACTCGAACGGCCCGGCCGAACGCGCGTCGTCGAAGAACGACTTCGGCACCGACAGGTACCACACGCGGTCGTGCATGTGCTGCCACTCGGCGAAGCCGTCGAAGAACTTGTTGTAGTGGCTGAAGGTGTGGACCTGCGTCTGCACGTGGCGCAGCTCGTCCAGCGACTGCATCTGCGCGGCGATGCGCGTGCCCACGCCCGGCAGGTGGCGGCCGGTGTGCGCGAAGCCGCGGTGCGCCTGATATTCCAGCGGCGACACGCCGGTGAGGAACAGCTTGATGGCGTTGACGTACTTCGGATCCGACAGGCCGAGCTGGCCGTTGTTCTGCGCGAAGCTGTCGAGCACGGCGTAGAGCTTGCGCTCCTTCTCCGCCTGGAACTTCCAATAGCTGTCCATGGTCAGGCGGAAGGGGTCCTCCCACTTCGACCAGTCATGGATCTTGATCCCCTCGAAATCGGCGTAGGGGAAGATCTTGTCCTTGGACTGGTACGACGGCTCCCAGTCCAGCCCACGGGTGAGGAGCGCGTAACGCTGCTTCAGGCCCAGCTTGCCGATGGCGTTCATGGTGGCGTTTCCCTTATTTCTTAGTTCGACCAGGCGAGGCTGAAGTAGTCGTCCTCCTCGTCCACGTTTCCGGCCATGGAAACGAGGCTGAGGTGGAGTTCCTGCGGATCCCAATCGCGGCCGATGCGGCTTTCGACGGACTCGCGCTTGACGATCAGGCTGCCCTCGCGGTCGATCTTGACGATGCCGGGGAAGGAATGGACGACCGCACCGGGGTTGTCCTCGGTGATGGCCTCGATGATCGGGCGGGCGGTGTCGGTGTTCTGAAG
The DNA here is from genome assembly GCA_036401175.1 of Azospirillum sp. Taxonomy (GTDB): domain Bacteria; phylum Pseudomonadota; class Alphaproteobacteria; order Azospirillales; family Azospirillaceae; genus Azospirillum. Next base: position 5,515 of record DASWVP010000218.1, read on the forward strand.
CGTGATGGAGACGATGCGCGGCATATCGGCGTTTCCTTGTTGGCTCTTGGGCCGGATCAGGCGTCGAGGCCGAGTTTCCGGGCGCGGGCGGCGAGGTTGCCCAGCGCCTCCTCCACCGCCGCGGCGCCCGGCTGCTCGCCCAGCACGCGGACGGCCAGCGGCTTGAAGGCGTCGGCGGCGCGCCGGCTCCAGGTGGCGAACCAGCCACTGATGAGCGCCTTGTTCTCCGGCGATTCGGCGGCGGCGCCCTTGATGACGGCGTCCGCCCACTTGGCGTGCTCGGCCGACCATTCGCTCATGAACTCGGTCAGCATCGACACGCCGGCCCCGCCCAGGCGCTGCCCTTCGGCGTCGAAGCGGCCGTAGACGAGCGGGTGGTGGATGCCGTCGATGGCGAGGTTCTGGGCGACGAACTGTTCGAACCAGTCCTTGACGACCAGCGTGTCCTCGGTCAGGCGGCGCAGCTCCTGCCACTCCGGCGCGGTCATCCAGCGCTCCTTCGCCACGTCGAGCGACGCGCCGGAGTTGCCGTCGAGCGCCAGCCCGATGCGCCCGATGATCTGCGCGATGGCGAGGTGGTCGCCGGCCGAGAACATGCAGGGCGCCGTGACGGCCGTGCCATAGCCCTTGTCGCACATGTCGGCGGCGTTCATGTTGGCGCCCCATTCCATGTGCCGCAGCGGCAGCAGGTAGAACTCCACCGTCTCGCGCCACGCCGGCTCCATCACCGCCAGCATGCCGCGCTTCTCGACGAAGTCGAAGTTGCGCTCGGTCGCCTGGTACTGGTTGGCGCGGGCGATGTTGTAGGTGGCGTAGTAGTACTGGCGCGGATCGCGCAGCGCGTACCAGTCCTTCATCACCACCGCGGTGCGGCGTTCGTCGAAGTGCCAGTGGTCGGCGCCCCACAGCGGCTTGTAGTGGAAGTTCGCCGTCGCCTGGAGATCGAGCGTGGCTTCCTCATAGCGCGAGGCGGGCTTGTCGGTACCGAACCGGCGCGCGATGTTCGCGTAGGTCTGGCGCCGCGGTTCGACCTTGAGCGTCTTGATGTCGATGGTCACGCGTTCCTCCTTCCTCCCTTGTCTGGCGAGCCCCGGCGGGTGGGAGGTGACCGCCGGGCGGTAACGTGGGCAGTGCGTCGTGGTCAGCGGGGATGAAGGGCGTCGTCGCCCTCGGGCCGGCGGTAGAGGCCGGCGCCGCGGTCCCGCAGCGCGCCGCCGTCATCGAGCACGACATCATCGAGCACGACGGCGTCGTAACGGCGGCAGAACTCGTCAAAGGCCGCGATCGGCAGGATCAGCTCGACCGTCAGATCCTCGTCGTTCAACGAGAACTCGAACTCGACGAACCGGTTGTTGCGTACGCCGACGACACGGATGTACGCGGTCATCGCTGGCAGCATGGGCGCTTCTCCGACGTTTCTCTCCGCTTCACTTTTTTGTGACCCGGCGTGGACGGCCGGGCCCGTGCTTGTTGCTGCCCTTGTTAGCAATCGGCATGCCAAGCGGCCGCAGAGCGGCGTTTCCAAGGAAATGTCGGGATTTCGACGAATGTCGGCGGCCGGCGCGGCGCGCCCCGTTGATGAAATCATCGTCTGCCGCCCGCGCCGGCCAAAAGTGGTTCATGAATTCGTCAAGGTGCGCTGCAAAAGCACGCTGTTGCGTTCAAGGCGGCCGGCGCGTAACATTCGGTCGAATACGCCTGTGCTCCGTTGCGGAGCATGGCGCGGCACGCCGGCGTAAGATCGGCGGCCGGGATCGGGGGAAATCGCCCAGTGAGCCACGCATCTTCGCCCGGCTCCGAACGGGGCTGGCGGATCACCAGCCCCGGCGGCGCCCAATCGGTGCCCCTGGTTCCGCCCGAAGTGGCGGCCCAGGTGCCAGACATCACCGACCTGTCGGCGCGGCTGCGCTTCTGTCCCAAGGACGGGCGCATCTGGCTGGACGATCAGCGCATGCTGTTGATCCACGTCGCCGCGCTGGCCAACCTGCGGCGCGAGCTGGTCAACGCGCTGGGCACCTCGGCGGCGCGCGCGCTGCTCACCCGCATGGGCTACGAATCGGGCGTCAAGGACGCCGAGCTGGCGCGGCGCGTGCGCCCCGACGACGACCGCCTCGCCTTCTACGTCGGGCCGCAGCTGCACGCGCTGGAAGGCAACGTGTCGGTCGAGCCGGTGCGTGTCGAGGCCGACCCGGACACCGGCCATTATTATGGCGAGTTCATCTGGCACAGCTCGTGCGAGGTCGATGCGCACATGGCAGCTTTCGGGCTGAGTTCCGAACCGGTCTGCTGGATGCAGCTGGGCTACGCCTGCGGCTACACCACCACCTTCATGCGCCGGCCCATCCTGTACCGGGAGGTGGAGTGCCGCGCCGCCGGCAGCCGCCACTGCCGCATCGTCGGCAAGCCGGTGCCGGAATGGGACGATCCGGGACAGGACCTGCTGTACCTCCAGTCCGGGGAGTTCGCGGCGCTGATGAAGGACGCCCCGGTGCCGGTCACGGCGCTGAGCACGCTGAGCGCGGGCGACCGGCCGCCGCCGGGGCTGGTCGGCATCTCGTCGGGCTTCCTGGCCGCCTACCAGCTCCTCCTCAAGGTGGCGCGGACCAGCGCCACGGTGCTGTTCCTGGGCGAGACCGGCGTCGGCAAGGAGATGTTCGCCCGCACGCTGCACGGCCTGAGCGCCCGCGCCGATGGCCCCTTCGTCGCAGTGAACTGCGCCGCCATCCCGGAGAACCTGATCGAGGCCGAGCTGTTCGGCGTCGAGCGCGGCGCCTTCACCGGCGCGGTGCAGTCGCGCCCCGGCCGGTTCGAGCGCGCGCAGGGTGGCACCATCTTCCTGGACGAGATCGGCACCCTGAACCTCGCGGCACAGGGCAAGCTGCTGCGCGTGCTGCAGGAGCGCGAGGTGGAGCGCGTCGGCGGCACCGAGACGCGCAAGGTCGACGTGCGCGTGGTCGCCGCCACCAACGTGGATCTGCGCGCGGAGACTCAGCGCGGCGCCTTCCGCGAGGATCTGTTCTTCCGCCTGAACGTGTTCCCCGTGCGCATCCCGCCGCTGCGCGAGCGGCGCGAGGACATCCCGCTGCTGGTCCGCCACTTCCTGCTGAAGTTCTCCGAACGGCACGGCCGGGCGGTGACCGCGGTGACCGATCGGGCGATGGACCGGCTGGTCGACTATGGTTTCCCCGGCAACGTGCGCGAGCTGGAAAACCTGGTGGAGCGCGCGGTCATCCTGGCGCCGGAGTGCGGCGCCCCCATCGACCTGGGCCACCTGTTCGCCAACGGCGAGGAGGTGCACGCGCCGTTCTTCGGCCTGGGCGGCGACGGTTCGCTGATCGACGGCGGCAAGCCGCCGGCCGAACCGCCGGCCGGCACCGGCACCGTCATCGACGAGATCCTGTCGCGCGAGCTGCCGCTGGAGGATCTGGAAACCATGGTGATCGACGCCGCCGTCGAACGCGCCAAAGGCAATCTGGCGGAAGCCGCCCGCATGCTGGGCCTGACGCGCCCGCAGCTTGCCTACCGCTACCGGAAGGGGCGGGGGTGAGGCGTGTCGACGTTGGGTTTTCGCCTGCGGCTCAACCCAACCTACGGGACCGTCCCGCGTAGGTTGGGTTGAGCGCAGCGAAAACCCAACGTTCGAGCATCGGCGAATCCCAGCATCCGGCAAACGGCGGATGAAACCTCGGAGATTTTGAAACTCCACCGAAAGTGGATTATGCTGGGTCCGGCACGGACATCGGCCGGGTGAGGGAATGGACGATCAAGGAACCGGCGGGGCGGTCGCGACCGCCCCGGCCCCGCTGGGCGACGAGCGGCGCAGCGCGCGCACGCTGGTCGAGTTCGCCTACGGGCGGCTGCGGCGCGACATCCTGTGCGGCCGGCTGGAGCCGGGCAGCCGCCTGCGCGTCGAACAGCTGAAGACCGAATACCAGGTGGGCTCCAGCACGCTGCGCGAGGCGCTGTCGCTGCTGGTCGCCGACGCGCTGGTCACCAGCGAGGGGCAGAAGGGCTTCCGCGTCGCGCCCATCTCGCTGGAGGATCTGCGCGACGTCACCGAGATGCGCAAGCTGCTGGAGACGCGCGCGCTCAGGGAGGCGATGGACCAGGGCGACGATAACTGGGAGGCCGGCGTGGTCGCCGCCTATCACCGGCTGACCCGCGTCGAGGAACGCCTGGGCGAGGGGCCGGAGCCGCTGGCCGAGGAATGGGAGGAGCGCAACCGCGCCTTCCACGAGGCGCTGATCGCCGCCTGCCCGTCCAAGTGGCTGCGGCATTTCCGCAGCATCCTCTATCACCAGTCGGAGCGCTACCGGCGTCTGGCGCTGACCACGCGCGCGGTGCCGCGCGACGTGCACGCCGAACACCAGGGGATCATGGACGCCGTTCTGGCGCGCGACGTCGAGCGGGCGACCCGGCTGACGGAGGAGCACATCGACCGCACGCTGGCCGCCGTCACGCAATTGGCCGGCAAGCTCAAGGCGTTGAAGCCGAAGGCGTGAGCGCGCCGCCGTTCCCGGCGCCTTCGGGCAGGGGGTCGGCGACGCTGCCGCACACCCGGTTGCGGCCCCGGTTCTTGGCGTCGTACAGCATGGAGTCGGCCAGCGACACGAGGCTCTGCGCCGCGCGGTCGGGCGGCGGCACCATGCAGGCGTAGCCCAGGCTGATGGTCACCTGCGGCGCCGTCGGCGAGGCGGCGTGCGGCAGGTTCCGCAGCTGCACCGCGGTGCGCAGGCGTTCGGCCACCCTGGCGGCGCCCTCGCCGTCCGTCTCCGGCAGCAGGCAGACGAACTCCTCGCCGCCGTAACGCGCGACGAAATCGCCGGGACGCATCACCTCCTCGGCGAGGAGGCGGGCCACCGCGCACAGGCACTCGTCGCCAGCGTGGTGCCCGTAGTGGTCGTTGAACCGCTTGAAGTGGTCGACGTCCAGCATGATCACCGACAGCGGCAGCCTTGAGCGGCCGCAGCGGCGCCACTCGCGCTCCAGCGTCTCGTCGAAGCGGCGGCGGTTGGCGATGCCGGTCAGCCCGTCCATGAACGAAAGCTGGCGCAGGATATCCGCCTGCTTTTTGAGCAGCAGGTGGTTGCGCACCCTTGCCCGGACGATGGGGGCGCTGATCGGCTTGGTGATGAAGTCGATGGCCCCGACCTCCAGCCCGCGCGTCTCGTCCTCCACCTCGCCGCGGGCGGAGATGAAGATCACCGGAATGTCGCAGGTCGCCGGGTGCTCCTTGATGCGCCGGCACACCTCGTAGCCGTCCATGCCCGGCATCATGATGTCGAGCAGCACGAGGTCCGGCAGGCGCGCCTGCACCAGCTCCAGCGCCTTGTCGCCATCGGTGGCGAAGTAGATCACGCAGTCGTCGGCCAGCACGCGGCTGAGCACGTGGATGTTGCTGGGGACGTCGTCGACGACCAGGATCTTGGGGCGCGTTTCGAGCATGCGGACCTCAGCCGGCCAACAGGGGCGCGTGGAGTTCGTCGATGATGCGCCGCAGTACGCCCTGCGCCTTGTCGAAGTCCAGCGAATCGATCGCCGCGCCCAGCGCGCGCAGCAGCGCCGGATCGGCCACCCCGCCGAGCGGCTCGGCAAGCGCGGTCCACGCCTCGGCGGCGGCGAAGTTGTTGTCGGCGAGCTGACGGGACAGCCGCTCCAGGTCGGCGATCAGGCTTTCCGGCGCCACGGACGGCGCCGACGCCGACGCGACCGCGCTCTCCTCCAGGCGATGCGCGCCGCGCAGCACCTCGGCCAGCGCCGCGCGCATCGCCGGCAGGTGGACGGCCAGCGCGTCGGTTTCGCCCCGCTTGGCGGCGATCTGCACGGCATCGCCCTCCGCCGACAGGCGGCGGGCGCCGATGTTCCCGGCCAGGCTCTTGAGGTCGTGGCCGATGCGCCCGGCGCGCGCCAGATCGCCCTCGGCGAAGGCGGCAATGGCGGCGTCG
>DASWVP010000219.1:0-15117 GCA_036401175.1 Azospirillum sp.
GGCCGGGGGGCCTGAGCATGACGGGATTCGAGCTGATCTGCCCGGCCGGCACGCCGGCCGCGTTGCGCGCGGCGGTGGACGCCGGGGCGGACGCCGTCTATTGCGGCTTCCGCGACGAGACCAACGCCCGCAACTTTCCCGGCCTGAACTTCTCCCGCGACGAGCTGGCGGAGGGCATCCGTTACGCCCACGCGCGCGGGCGCAAGCTGTTCGTGGCGATCAACACCTACCCGGCCGCCGGCAACGCCGGCCCCTGGCACCGCGCGGTGGACGACGCCGCGCGCCTGGGCGCCGACGCGGTCATCCTGGCCGACCTGGGCCTGCTGGACTACGCCGCGCGCGCGCATCCCAACCTGCGCCTGCACCTGTCCGTGCAGGCGTCGGCCGCCAACCCCGAGGCGATCGGCCTGTTCCATGAGGCGTTCGGCGTGCAGCGCGTGGTGCTGCCGCGCGTGCTGACCGTGGCCGATATCAAGGGGCTGACCGCGCAGGCGCCGGTGGAGGTGGAGGTGTTCGTCTTCGGCGGCCTCTGCCCGATGGCGGAGGGGCGCTGCTCGCTGTCCTCCTACGCCACCGGCCTGTCGCCCAACAAGCAGGGGGTGTGCTCGCCGGCCAGCCACGTGCGCTATGAGCCGCGCGGGGACGAACTGGTGTCGCGGCTGGGCGGCTTCACCGTCAACGTCTTCGGCGCCGACGAGCCGGCCGGCTACCCCACGCTGTGCAAGGGCCGCTTCGCCGCGCAGGGCCGCGCGTCGTACCTGTTCGAGGAGCCGACCAGCCTCAACGCGCTGGCCCTGCTGCCCGAGCTGAAGGCGGCCGGCGTGCACGCGCTGAAGATCGAGGGGCGCCAGCGCGGCAAGGCCTACATCGCCGCCGTGGTGTCCACCTACCGGCAGGCCATCGACGCGTTCGAGCGCACCGGCACCGTGCCGCACGTCGATCTCGACGCCGTCATCGAAGGCTCGCGCGACACCGCCGGCGCCTACCAGCGCTCCTGGCGGTGAGAAGGAACACCATGACCACCACTCCCCTGCTCACCCTCGGCCCCGTGCTGTTCAACTGGCCGGTCGACCAGTGGCGCGACTTCTACGCGCGCATCGCCGACGAAGCGCCGGTGGACGTCGTCACGCTGGGCGAGATCGTGTGCTCCAAGCGCGCCCCCTTCTTCGAGGACGCCCTGCCCGAGGTGATCGAGCGGCTGGCCGGCGCCGGCAAGCAGGTCGTCCTCGCCAGCCCCATCCTGGTGACCACCGAGCGCGAGCGCGCCGCCATGCGCGGCCTGACCGGCGCCGAGGAGCTGCTGGTGGAGGCCAACGACCTGGGCGCCGTGGCGCAGCTTGCCGGGCGGCCGCACCTCGTGGGGCCGTACGTCAACGTCTACAACGAGGCGACGCTGGCGTGGCTGGCGGCGCGCGGCGCCGTCTGCGTCAGCCTGGCCCCGGAACTGCCGGCTCCGTCGCTGAAGGCGCTGGCGGCCGAGGCGGCCCGGCACGGCGTGGCGGTGGAGGCGCAGGTGTTCGGGCGCGTGCCGCTGGCCATCTCGGCGCGCTGCTACCACGCCCGCGCGCACGGGCTGCACAAGGACGGCTGCCAGTTCGTCTGCGGCCAGGACGCCGACGGCATGGACGTGGAAACGCTGGACGCCCAGCCCTTTCTGGCGGTGAACGGGCTGCAGACGCTGTCGCACACCTATCTCTGTCTGGCGTCCGAGCTGGACACCCTGCGCGCCATGGGGGTGAGCCGCTTCCGCCTGTCGCCGCACACGGTGGACATGGTGCGGGTGTCCACGCTGTTCCGCGACGCGCTGGACGGCCGGCGCGGCGGCGCCGACGTGGCGGCGGAGCTGGCCGGCATGATCGACCGCGCCCCGCTGGCCAACGGATTCTTCCACGACCGCGCGGGCGCGACCTTCGTCGGCGGCGACGGAGCGCCGGCGATGTGATACCTTCGCTGTAATACCATCGGCGCATGGAATGGCCTGGAGAGAGGCATGGGCTCGCTCGTCGACGAAGAACCGTTCCGGGTGACGCCGTTCCCGCTGCGCCGCGAGAGCGGCGCGTGGAGCCACCAGACGGGCGAGCTGGAGCAGTTGCGCCGGCTGCTGGATTCCGCCGAGGTGCGCGTGGCGCTGTACGGCGCCGATCGCCGCTTCCGCTATGCCAACCGGTCTTATTGCGAGTTCGTCGGCATTCCGCAGGACGATCTGATCGGCCGCACCACGCGCGAGGTGCTGGGCGACGCGCTGTACCGCGACCTCAAGCCGCTGGCCGACATGGCGCTGAGCGGCACCGCGGCGCAACTGGAGCAATGGGTCGACTACCCCGGCCGGGGCCGCCGCTATGTGCGCCGGGTCTACACGCCGAACCACCTGCCCGACGGCCGGCAGGACGGCTACGCCGTCTTCATCCACGACATCACCGAACACCATCTGGCCGAGAACGAGCGGCGCGCCAGCGAGGCGCTGAAGGCCGCCGTGGTCAACGGTGCGCTTGACGGCGTCGTCGCCATCGACACCGACGAACGCATCGTCGAGTTCAACCCGGCTGCCGAACGCATCTTCGGCTACAGCCGCGCCGAGGTGCTGGGCCGCAAGGCGTGCGAAGTGATCCTGCCGCCCGAGCAGCGCACGCCCGATGCCGGCGGCCTCTCGCGCTTTCTTGAATCCGGCGAAGCCGGCCTGCTCGGCAACCGCGTCGAGGTGGAGGCGGAGCGCGCCGACGGCTGGCGCATCCCGGTCGAACTGACGGTAACCGAGACCACCGCGTCGGGCCGGCGGCTGTTCACCGCGGCGGTGCGCGACATCTCCGACCGCAAGCGGCTGGAACGGGAGCTGATCGACCTCGCCTACCGCGACCAGGAAACCGGGCTGGCCAACCGGCAGAGCCTGCTGCGCATCCTGGCCGAAGCGCGGGCGGCCGGGCGGGCGGTGACGCTGCTGTCCATCGACATCGACCGTTTCGACAATTTGCGCAACAGCTTCGGCCACGAGTTCGCCAGCGACGCGCTCGCCGGGCTGGCGGCGCGGCTGATGGGCGGCTTCGCCAGCGCCGCGCGGCTGGCGCGCATCGCCGACCACACGCTGGGCCTGCTGTTCGACCCGGCCCCGGACGAGGCGGTGCTGAGCGTCCACCTCGCCCGCATCCGCGCCCTGCTGCGCCGCACCCGCGCGGGCGACGGCGGCAGCGTGCCGCTGTCAGCCAGCATCGGCATCGCCGGCACGAAGGCCGGCGCGTGGACGACCGACGACCTGCTGCGCGACGCCGAGATCGCCGCCTCGCACGCGCGCTCGCTGGGCGGCGGGCGGGCGGTCCATTTCGAGACGGGGATGCGCGAGCAGCTTGTCTGGACGACGCGGATCGAGCACGACTTGCGCGACGCCCTGATGCGCGGCGAGGGGCTGTCGCTGGTCTACCAACCGATCGTCGATCTGGCCGGCGGCGGCCTGCGCGGGTTCGAGGCGCTGCTGCGCTGGACGCATCCGGAGCGCGGCGCCATTTCGCCGGTGGAGTTCATCCCGGTGGCTGAGAGCACCGGCCTCATCGTGACGCTCGGCCGCTGGGTGCTGGAGCGCGCCTGCCGCCAACTGGCCGAGTGGCGGGCGCTGTGCGGCCCCGGCACGCCCGCGCCGTTCATGAGCGTCAACCTGTCGCCCGTTCAGCTCGCCGAACCCAGCCTCGTCGACGAGGTGCGGCGCGTGCTGGACGAGACCGGCGTGCCCGCCCACCTCCTGAAGTTGGAAGTCACCGAGGGCGCCGTGATGGCGCGCGCCGAACAGGGCATCGCCACGCTGAAGGATCTGCGCGACCTGGGCGTCCACATCGCCATCGACGACTTCGGCACCGGCTATTCCAGCCTCAGCTACCTGACGCGCCTGCCGGCCGACAGCCTGAAAGTGGACCGCTCCTTCCTGCAGGACCTGCACCATTCCGTGCAGGGCGACGCCATCCTGCGCGCCATCATCACCGTGGCGCACACCTGCGGATTCGACGTGGTGGCCGAGGGCGTGGAGACGGCCCCGGTCGCCGACCACCTGCGCCAGCTCGCCTGCGACTACGCGCAGGGCTATTTCTTCGCCCGCCCCATGCCCCCCGAAGACGCCGGCGCCTGGCTGCGCCGGGGATGTCCGGAGACGGAACAAGCGTAGGTTGGGTTGAAACCCAACATCCCCGCTGTGGAAGGAACGTTGGGTTTCAACCCAACCTACGATGCTATTGCACCAGCGGCGAGGCGGCGGCGTCGATGGCGATGCCGGTCAGGTCGGCGCGGCCGGCCAGGACCTGGATGTACTGGTGCACCGCGCGCCGCCAGCTCGCCTCGTGCAGGTACTGGGCGATGCGCTCGCGCACGATGTCGAACGGAAGATCGCGGCCGTCGATGCGGCGGTCCAGGCGCAGCACGTGGTAGCCGAACGGCGTCGGCACCGGCACCGGGCACAGCGTGCCGGGCAGCAGGTGGACGAGGAAGGTCTCGAACTCCGGCACCGTCTGGCCGCGGGTGATCTGGCCCAGGCTGCCGCCCTGCGCCTTCGACGGGCAGGACGACAGCGCGCGGGCCAGCTCGGCGAAGCGCTCGGGCTGCTCGACCAGGATCTGGATGGCATCGAGCGCCTTCTGCTTGGCGTCGCGCCGGGCGTCCTCGTCGTCGGGGGATGCCGGGAAGAGGATGTGCGCGGCCTCGTAAAGGTCCGGGCTGCGGAACTTGGCGGCGTTGTTGTCGAAATAGCGCCGGCAGGTCGCCTCGTCGGCGTCGGGCACGGCGATGGCGTGCTCCAGCAGGGCGCGGACGGTGGCCTCCTCGGCCGTTTCGTCGTCCGATTCCGGCGTGCCGGCGATGCCCTGGCGCGCTGCCTCCTGCAACAGGAGCTGGCGGACGACCAGGGCGCGCGCCGCCGACGCGCGCGCCTCGTCCAGCGTGGGCGCGGGGTGGTACTGGACCTCCTGGTCCACGGCGGCGTCGGGAATGGCGATGCCGTTCACGGTGATCGACATGGCGGGGGGCCTTTTTGTGGGGGATGAAGGAGTGGCTGCGTCGGGCCCCCACCCAACCCTCCCCCCGCGAAGTGGGGGGAGGGTTGGGTGGGGGGCCCGACGCGGGGACGTCACACGTGCCGGAAGCGCGTCCGCACGATCTGGTAGCTGCGGCCGAGATAGCCGACCGGGGCGCTCCAGATGTGCACGAGGCGCGAGAAGGGGAAGAGGATGAAGATCACCATCCCCAGCACCAAGTGCAGGCGGTAGACGAAGGGCACGCCGACGATCTGCTCGGCGGCACCGGCGCGGAAGGTGACGATGCGCTGCGCCCAGTCGGCCAGCTTCAGCATCATGCCGCCGTCCAGGTGGCCCAGCGACAGCGGCACCGTGATGAGACCCAGCACGAGCTGCACCCACAGAATGCCCAGGATGGCGATGTCCATCTGCGAGGAGGTCTTGCGGATGCGCGGATCGGTCAGGCGGCGGCGCAGCAGCATGGTCAGCCCGACGAGGCAGATCGTGCCGAACACACCGCCGGCGATGCAGGCCAGAAGCTGCTTGCCGCCGGCCGACAGGCCGAAGGCGTGGTAGACCTCCGGCGGCGTCAGCAGGCCGACGAAGTGGCCGGCGAACAGCAGCAGGATGCCGACGTGGAACAGGTTGGAGGCGCGGGACAGGCTCTCCTTGCGCAGCATCTGGCTGGAGCCGCTGCGCCACGTGTACTGCTCGCGGTCGAAGCGCATCAAGCTGCCGACGAAAAAGACCGTCAACGCCACGTAAGGCAGGTAGCCGAACAGGAACTGGAAAGCGTGGGACATGGTGAATTCTCCGGATCCATGCACTGGACGCGCTCAGGCGGCGCGGTGCGCGGGTTTGGAAACCATCGGGCAGGAGGCCAGCGCGTCGCCGGGGCCGAAGGTCACGGGGGCGTCTTCCCACACCCGGTCCAGCTCCTCCAGGCTGTCGGCGTCCTTGGGCGTGGCGGCCAGGATGGCCTCCACCTCCGCGGCGTCGGCGGCTTTGCTGGACAGATGGACGAGGGCCTGGAGCACGGCGGCGTAAGGCGTTTCCCGCTCGGTCAGCCGGCGGCTCAGCGCCGCCAGCACCGACACGGCGTCGGCGACCACCCGCCGGGCGACCTTATCGTCGACCAGCGACAGGAACTCGCAGAGCAGCGGCAGGTAGTCCGGCAGTTCCCGCGCGTCCATGTCGAAGCCGTGGAAGCGGTAGAGGTCCACCAGCGTCGCCATGGCGGTGCCGCGCTCCCTGCCCTCCCCGTGCACGTGCTCGTAAAGGTGCAGAGACAGCGTGCGGGAACGGTCGAACAGCGTGACGTAGCGCTCCTGCGCGTCCATCAGGTCCGCCGCCTTCAGATCCTCGGCGAGAGCCTGAAGGCCGGCGAGGTGGGCGGCGTCCAGCAGCCCCTCCCCGCGCAGCACCGCCATCACCTCGTCCAGGCCGGCGATCAGGTCCTCCTGCGGGTAGGTGAGGAGGGCACCCAGAGCCTTGTAGGTCAGCATCACTTGGCCTCCTCAAGCGACTTGGTGTGCGGCTTGCGCGTGCCGAACAGGTTGCCTTCCGAATAGCCGTCGGAACAGCCGTTGCCGAAGCTGAAGCCGCAACTGCCGCGCAGGTCGAAGGTGTTCTCGGCGTATTCGCGGTGGGTCGTCGGGATGACGAAGCGGTCTTCGTAGTTGGCGATGGCAAGGATGTTGTACATCTCCTCGACTTGGTTCGCCGTCAGGCCGACCTGGCGCAGCACATCGGTGTTCAGCTTGCCTTCGACCGACCGGCCGCGCTGGTAGATGCGCAGCGCGTACATGCGGTTCAGCGCCTGGATCACCGGCTCCTCGTCGCCCGCGGTCAGCAGGTTGGCAAGGTACTTGACGGGGATGCGGAGCGAGCGGATGTCCGGCAGCCCGTCGACGAAGCCGATGTGCCCCTTCTCGGCCGCGCCCTGGATGGGCGACAGCGCCGGGATGTACCAGACCATCGGCAGCGTGCGGTATTCGGGGTGCAGCGGGAAGGCGATCTTCCATTCCATCGCCATCTTGTAGACGGGCGAGTTGCGCGCCGCCTCCAGCCACGCCTCCGGCACGCCGTCGCGCCGGGCCTGCTCGATCACCGCCGGGTCCTTGGGATCGAGGAACAGGTCGAGCTGCTTCTGGTACAGCTCGTTGTCGCCGATGGCCGAGGCCGCCTCCTCGATACCGTCGGCGTCATACAGCAGGACGCCGAGGTAGCGGATGCGCCCGACGCAGGTCTCCGAGCACACGGTCGGCTGGCCCACCTCGATGCGCGGATAGCAGAAGGTGCACTTCTCCGCCTTGCCCGACTGCCAGTTGTAATAGATCTTCTTGTAGGGGCAGGCCGAGACGCACATGCGCCAGCCCCGGCACTTGTCCTGATCGACCAGGACGATGCCGTCCTCTTCGCGCTTGTAGATGGACCCCGACGGGCAGGAGGCCACGCACGCCGGATTGAGGCAGTGCTCGCACAGGCGCGGCAGGTACATCATGAAGGTGTTTTCGAAGTGCCCGTAGATCTCCTTCTGGATGCCGTCGAAGTTCTTGTCCTTCGAGCGCTTGGAGAACTCACCGCCGAGGATCTCCTCCCAGTTCGGGCCCCAGTGGATCTTCTCCATCTTCTCGCCGGTGATCAGCGAGACGGGGCGCGCCGTGGGCATGGTCTTGCTTTCGGGCGCGGTCTGCAGGTTCTGGTAATCGAAGGTGAAGGGCTCGTAATAATCGTCGATCTCCGGCAGGTCGGGGTTGGCGAAGATCTTCGCCAGCACCCGCCATTTGGAACCGATGCGCGGCTGCAGCTTGCCGCCGGCCGTGCGGACCCAGCCACCGTTCCAGCGGTCCTGGTTTTCCCATTCCTTGGGATAGCCGATGCCGGGCTTGGTTTCGACGTTGTTGAACCAGGCGTATTCGACGCCTTCGCGGCTGGTCCAGACGTTCTTGCAGGTCACCGAACAGGTGTGGCAGCCGATGCACTTGTCCAGGTTCAGGACCATCGCGATCTGAGCGCGGATCTTCATATCTCAGTACTCCTCACATGGAATCCGGCGGAAGGCGGCTGTCGTTGGGTTTTCGCTGGCGCTCAACCCAACCTACCGGGACGTTTCGGGTAGGTTGGGTTGAGGCGGAGCCGAAACCCCAACGGCCGTCACTCGGCTGCGTGAGCCACCGGTGCCGGGTCTTCCATCCAATCGACCTTGTTCATCTTGCGGATGATGACGAACTCGTCGCGGTTGGCGCCGACGGTGCCGTAATAGTTGAAGCCGTAGGATTGCTGGGCGTAGCCGCCGATCATGTGCGTCGGCTTGGTGACCGTGCGCGTGACCGAGTTGTGGATGCCGCCGCGCTGGCCGGACGTCTCGGCGCCCGGCGTGTTCACGATCTTCTCCTGCGCGTGGTACATCAGGCACATGCCGCTGGGCACACGCTGGCTGACCACGGCGCGGGCGGCAATGGCGCCGTTCAAGTTGTAGGCCTCGATCCAGTCGTTGTCCTCGATGCCGGCCTTCTTGGCGTCCACCTCGCCGATCCAGATGATGGGACCGCCGCGGGACAGCGTGAGCATCAGCAGGTTGTCGGTGTAGGTGGAATGGATGCCCCACTTCTGGTGCGGGGTGATCCAGTTCAGCACGAGCTGCGTGTTGCCGTTGGCCTTCTGGTCGATGACGGCCTTGACCGTCTTCAGGTCCACGGGGGGCTTGTAGACGCACAGCTGCTCGCCGAACGCGCGCATCCAGGGGTGGTCCTGGTAGAGCTGCTGGCGCCCGGTCAGCGTGCGCCAGGGGATCAGCTCGTGCACGTTGGTGTAGCCGGCGTTGTAGCAGACCTTCTCGCTCTCCAGGCCCGACCACGTGGGCGACGAGATGATCTTGCGCGGCTGGGCGACGATGTCGCGGAAGCGGATCTTGTCGTCCTCGCGCGGGATGGCGAGGTGGGTGTGGTCGATGCCCGTGGTCTTGGACAGCGACTCCCACGCCTTCACCGCGACATGGCCGTTGGTTTCCGGTGCCAGGGTGAGGATGACCTCGCACGCCTGGATGTCCGTCTCGATCCTGGCGAGGCCCTGCGTCGGACCTTCCTCGGTGACGGTGCCGTTGAGTTCCTTCAGGAACTCGACCTCGTCGCCGGTCTTCCAGGCCATGCCCTTGCCGCCGTTGCCCAGCGTCTCCATCAGTGGCCCGAGCGCGGTGAAGCGCTTGTACAGGTTGGGGTAGTCACGCTCGACCACGACCATGCCCGGCGCCGTCTTGCCGGGGATCAGGTCGCAGTCGCCCTTGCGCCAGTCCTTGACGTCCAGCGCCTGCCCCAGTTCGTTCGCCGTATCGTGCTGGAGCGGCACGAGGACGAGGTCCTTCTCCACGCCCAGGTGGCCGGGGGCGAGTTCGGACACCTTCTTCGCGATGCCCTTGAAGATCTCCCAGTCCGAGCGCGCCTCCCACGCCGGGTCCACGGCCGCCGTCAGCGGGTGGATGAACGGGTGCATGTCGGAGGTGTTGAGGTCGTTCTTCTCGTACCAGGTGGCGGTGGGCAGCACGATGTCGGAGTAGACGCAGGTCGTCGACATGCGGAAGTCGATGGTGACCAGCAGGTCCAGCTTCCCTTCCGGCCCCTTGTCGTGCCAGACGATTTCCTCGGGCTTGGGCTCGTTCAGGGTGCCGATGTCGCCGCCCATGACGGCGTTCTGCGTGCCCAGCAGGTGCTTCAGGAAATACTCGTGCCCCTTGCCGGACGAGCCCAGCAGGTTGGAGCGCCAGACGAACAGGTTGCGTGGGAAGTTCTTCGGATTGTCGGGGTCCTCGCAGCTCATGCGCAGGTCGCCGGATTTCAGCAGATCGACCGCGTAATCCTTGGCGTCCTTGCCGGCGGCGGCGGCGGCCTTGGTCAGCTCCAGCGGGTTCATCTCGATCTGCGGGGAGGAGGGCAGCCAGCCCATGCGCTCGGCCCGGACGTTGAAGTCGATCAGGCTGCCGGTCACTTTCACGTCGGTGGTCGGCGACAGGATCTCGTCCAGCGTCAGCTTCTCGTACCGCCACTGGTTGGTGTGCGCGTACCAGTAGGAGGTGGAGTTCATCTGCCGTGGCGGGCGGCCCCAGTCGAGCGCGAAGGCCAGCGCCGTCCAGCCCGGCTGCGGGCGCAGCTTTTCCTGGCCCACGTAGTGCGACCAGCCGCCCCCCTCCTGGCCCACGCACCCGCACATCACCAGCATGTTGATGATGCCGCGATAGTTCATGTCCATGTGGTACCAGTGGTTCATGGCGGCGCCGATGATGACCATCGACTTGCCATGCGTGAGGTGCGCGTTCTCGGCGAACTCACGGGCGGTGGTGATGGTCTGCGCGCGCGGCACGCCGGTCACCCGCTCGGCCCAGGCCGGGGTGTAGGGCGCGTCGTCGTCGAAGTCCTTCGCCACGTTGGCGCCGCCCAGGCCCCGGTCGATGCCGTAGTTGGCGATGAACAGGTCATAGACGCTGGCGACCAGCGCCTCGCCGTCCTTCAACGCCACCGTCTTCACCGGCACGTTGCGGACCTGCACCTCGTTGTGCTCGGTGCCGCGGAAGTGCTCGCTGACCCGCCCGCCGAAATAGGGGAAGGCCACGCCCGCCACCTCGTCGCGCCCGTCGATGAGGGAGAGTTTCAGCGGCTGCTTGGACCCGGTGTCGTCCTCGTCCTTCAGGTTCCACTTGCCCTTCTCGCCCCAGCGGAAGCCGATGGAGCCGTGCGGCACGACGACTTTGCCGGTCGCCTCGTCGATGGCGACGGTCTTCCACTCCGGGTTGTTGGCGTGGCCGAGATCGCCCGCGAAGTCGGAGGCGCGCAGCATGCGCTCCGCCACGTAATGGTCGCCCTGTTTGACCAGACGCACCAGGAACGGCATGTCGGTGTAGCGGCGGCAGTAGTCCTCGAAATACGGGCTCCGGCCCGCGAGGTGCCATTCCTTGAGGATGACGTGGCCGATGGCCAGCGCCAGCGCGGCGTCGGTGCCCTGCTGCGGGTGCAGCCAGAGGTCGGCGAACTTGGAGGCTTCGGAATAGTCGGGCGTGACCACCACGGTCTTGGTGCCGTTGTAGCGCGCCTCCGACATGAAGTGGGCGTCGGGCGTGCGCGTCTGCGGCACGTTGGAGCCCCACATCATCAGGAACTTGGCGTTGTACCAGTCCGCCGATTCCGGCACGTCGGTCTGCTCGCCCCAGGTCTGCGGGCTGCTGGGGGGCAGGTCGCAGTACCAGTCGTAGAAGCTCATGCAGGTGCCGCCCAGCAGCGACAGGTAGCGCGAGCCGGCGGCGTAGCTGACCATCGACATGGCCGGGATCGGCGAGAAGCCGGCGACGCGGTCCGGCCCCCAGGTCTTGGAGGTGTGGAGGTTGGCGGCGGCGATGACCTCCAGCACCTCGTCCCAGCTGGTGCGCACGAAGCCGCCGCGACCGCGGAACGACTTGTAGTCATTGCTGGCGACGGGGTCCTCGACGATGGACTTCCACGCCAGCACCGGGTCCTTGTGCGTGCGCTTGGCGGCGCGCCACCGGCGCAGCAGGCGCGAGCGCATCAGCGGGTACTTCACCCGGTTGGCCGAATACAGGTACCAGGAGTAGCTGGCGCCGCGCTGGCAGCCGCGCGGCTCATGGTTGGGCAGACCGGCGCGGGTGCGCGGGTAGTCGGTCTGCTGCGTCTCCCAGGTGACGATGCCGCCCTTGACGTAAATCTTCCAGGAGCACGACCCCGTGCAGTTCGCCCCGTGCGTGGAGCGGACGATCTTGTCGTGCCGCCAGCGGTTCCGGTACGCCTCCTCCCACGAGCGGTCCTCCTGCGTGACCACGCCGTGACCGTTGGCGAAGGTGCCGACGTTCTTCTTGAAGAACATCAGGCGATCGAGAAAATGACTCATCGTTTTTACTCCCTGAACTCTTGATCTCGCAAGGTCAGCACGGGGCCTCGGCACCCTTGCGGGTGTAGAACCACCAGTTGATGCCGATGTTGATCACGTAGAAGACGGCCGCGCCGAAGAAGAAGGCGTTGGGCGAGCCGGTCATGGCGAAGGAGGCGCCGAACAGCATGCCGAAGATGAAGGGGCCATAGGCGGCCACCGCGGCGGTCCAGCCGATGACGCCGCCCGCCTGACGCGGCGGCAGGATCATCGGGATCTGCTTGAAGGTCGACGCGTTGCCGACGCCGGTGAAGAAGAACAGGCCCAGCATGCAGCCGACGAAGTACGGGAACGTCTCCATCGACGTGGGCGCGGTGAAGAAGGTGACGGCGATGCAGCACACCAGCAGGCCGATGCCCGAAACGTGCGTGACGATGGCGCCGCCCAGCTTGTCGGAGATCGGGCCGGCGATGACGCGCAGCGCCGAGCCGACCAGCGGGCCGTAGAAGGCGTAGGCCAGCGGGTCCGGCGCGCCGGGCAGGCCGCCGTAGACCTGCTTGATCAGCAGCGGAAAGGTCGCCGAAAAGCCGGAGAACGAGCCGAAGGTCATGAGGTACAGCGACGTCATGAGCCAGGTGTGCTTGTTGCCGAAGATGTCCATCTGTTCGCGGACGTTGGCGCGCACCGGCACGCTCTTCAGCATGGTCAGCGCCATCAGGCCGAAGACCAGGACGAACGGGATGTAGATGACGGCGGCGTTCTGCAGCCAGATCGACGACTGCGTGGCGCCCTTGGTGAACACCTGCGGCTCGCCCAGCATCGTGCCGCCGACCAGCGCCGCGCCGACGATCCAGGGGGTGAGGAACTGCACCACGCTGACGCCGAAGTTGCCGATGCCCGCCTGGATCGCCAGCGCCGTGCCCTGCAGGCGCTTGGGAAAGTACAGGCTGGTGGACGGCATGAAGGACGAGAAGTTGCCGCCGCCCAGACCGGCCGCGAAAGCCAGCATCATCAGCACCCAGAACGGCGTGCCGGTATCCTGCACCGCGTAGAACAGGCCGACCAGCGGGACCAGCAGGCTGAGCGTCGACCACCCCACCACCCGGCGCGTGCCGTAGATGGGGATCAGGAAGGTGTGGACGATGCGCAAGGACCCGCCGGCGAGGCCGGGCATGGCGGTCAGCCAGAACAGTTGCGTCGGCGTGAAGGTGAAGCCGATGTTGGGCAGGCGCACCACCAGGGCCGACACCAGGAACCAGGCGATGAACGCCATCATCAGGTTGGCGGTGGTGATCCACAGCGTGCGCCACGCCAGGCGCTTGCCGGTGGCCTCCCAGAAGGTCGCGTCCTCCGGCCGCCAGTCGGCCACGGTGTCGGACGCGCGCGCCGTCGCGGGTGCAAAACTCATGGTGGGGTTTCCTCTCTCAGGCCGGGCGGGTCAGGCGTTGCCGGCGGCGGCGCCGTCGGGCAGACGCGCCCCGGCGGCGGGCTTGTGCGCCTTGTTGATGCCTTCCAGCTCCGGCAGTTCGGGCAGCGAGGCGAGTTCGGGGGCGTGGCGGCGCTCCATGCGCTGGATGGCGAGGTGCATCCACACAAAGGAGACGGTGACGATCAGGAAGAGCAGCATGAAGCAGCTCGTCCACACGCCGGTGACGTCGTTCATGACGCCGAAGGCGATGGGAAGCACGAAGCCGCCCAGCCCGCCGATCAGGCCGACGATGCCGCCCACCGAGCCGACGTTGTTCGGGTAATAGACGGGGATGTGCTTGTACACGGCGGCCTTGCCCAGCGACATGAAGAAGCCGAGGACGAAGGTCAGGACCGTGAAGGAGATGAAGTCGAGCGCGAAGGAGAACTCGATCGGCCCCTTGATGCCGTGCACCACATACTGCGTGCTGGGGTAGGACAGCAGGAAGGTGCAGATCACCGAGATGCCGAAGGTCCAGTACATGACCCGGCGGGCACCGATCCGGTCGGACAGCACGCCGCCGAAGGCGCGGAAGACCGAGGCGGGGATCGAATAGGCCGCGCCCAGCATGCCGGCCGTGGTGATGTCCAGCCCGTAGGCGCCGATGTAATAGCGCGGCAGCCACAGCGCCAGCGCCACGAAGCCGCCGAAGACGAAGAAGTAATAGAGCGAGAAGCGCCAGACCTGCAGGTTCTTCAGCGGTGACAGGTGCATCGCCGTCGATTCCATGGGCAGGCCCTTGGCGCGGCGCTCCTGCAGCACCGGGTCGTCCTCGGTCGAGAACCAGAAGATCACCGCCATCAACAGGATGGCCGCGGCCCACACCAGCGCCACGGTCTTCCAGCCGAAGGCGACCATGATGAAGGGGGCGGCGAACTTGGTGACCGCGGCCCCGACGTTGCCCATGCCGAAGATGCCCAGCGCGGTGCCCTGCTTTGCCTTCGGGTACCAGCGCGAGGTGTAGGCGATGCCCACCGCGAAGGCGCCGCCGGCGATGCCGACGCCCAGCGCCGCCACCAGGAAGGTCGGGTAGTCGTAGGCCCAGGTCAGCAGGTAGGTGGCGACGGCGGCCGCGACCATGACGGCGGTGTAGACGATGCGCCCGCCGTACTGGTCGGTCCAGATCCCCAGGAACAGGCGCGACAGCGAACCGGTGAGGATCGGCGTGCCGACCAGCAGGCCGAACTGGGTGTCGGTGAGGCCCAGATCCTTTTTGATCTGCACGCCGATGATGGCGAAGATCGTCCACACGGCGAAGCACACGGTGAACGCCACCGTGCTGAGCGTCAGGGCCCGCGTCTGCTGTGCGGGCGTGACGGTGTCTAGGTTCGTCATGAACACCCCCTGTCAGTCCCTAGTCTCTGTGGGGGCATTCTGTCGCCGCGCCTTTGGATACGCTTGACCGCGGTCAAGCGCACAAAGTACCGGCCATTATGTCGCACTTGATGCCGAAGTAATACTTTACATTGATTCTTGGGATGCAAAGACTAGCCGGTTTTTGTTCGGGCGCTTGATGAATGTCAAGTTTCAGGCGCGGGGGCCGTGCCATGCTGAATCCATGGCGTTTCGTTATAACTTAGGATCTAGTCCACTCGAACGAACGGCTAGGTTTCTACGGGGCGGAGCCGGCGGGCTATGATGCCGGCGGACCCCAAGCGGTGGAGATGACCGGACCCATGCGGACCAGGGATTTGGAGATCATCCGGGCGCTGCCCTGCTTCGACGGGGTGGCCGAGGACCAGTTGGCCCTGGTGACGGCCGGGGCCATGCTGCAACGCTTCCCGCGCGAGACCG
>DASWVP010000220.1:0-92136 GCA_036401175.1 Azospirillum sp.
CCCTGGGGCATCAACCGGCGCCGGGTGGTCACGCTCAACGACGGCAAGCCGGGGGAGCGCTCGATCTCGGTGGCCTGCATGCACTGCTCGGACGCGCCGTGCAAGGCGGTGTGCCCGGTGGATTGCTTCTACCAGACCGACGACGGCGTGGTGCTGCACAACAAGGACCTGTGCATCGGCTGCGGCTACTGCTTCTACGCCTGCCCGTTCGGGGCGCCGCAGTACCCGCAGGCCGGCAACTTCGGCACCCGCGGCAAGATGGACAAGTGCACCTTCTGCTCGGGCGGCCCGGAAGCCGACAACTCCGACGCCGAGTACAAGAAGTACGGCCGCAACCGGCTGGCCGAAGGCAAGCTGCCGCTGTGCGCCGAGCTGTGCTCGACCAAGGCACTCTTGGCCGGTGACGGCGACAAGGTGGCGGACATCTACCGCGAGCGCGTGGTGGCGCGCGGCTTCGGCTCCGGCGCCTGGGGCTGGGGCACCGCCTATCAGATGAAGGCGGGGTCGTAGCGCAACAAGTCCCTCCCCCTGCTCCGCAGGGGGAGGGAAGCCCGCGACAGCGGGCAGGGTGGGGGCAGCGGCCTGCCCGAGAATCCACGCGTAGGTTGGGTTGAGCGCCAGCGAAAACCCAACATCCTTCGCATGGCGGACACGTTGGGTTTTCGCCTGCGGCTCAACCCAACCTACGATGCCTCGGATCCTTGGAACGCCGCTGCCCCCTCCCTCCCCGCCGGAGGCGAGGGAGGGACTATTACGTCGAGCGGAGGTACCCTTATGACGTCGTGGACCAAGGCGGCTCTGCCCTGCGCGCTGGGGGCCGTGCTGCTCCTCGTGGCGGCGGTGACGGCTGGAACGCCGCCGGTGCGGGCGGGGGAGCCGGTTCCGCCGGTGCCGACCCAGTCGGCGACCGGCGCCAGCGAGGCCGAGATGTGGCAGGCGATCCGCCAGGGCGCGGTCGGCAGCACCACCCTGCCCAACCCGAGCGCCGGCCTGCTGATCCAGTCGGACGGGGACCAGTGGCGGCACCTGCGCAACGGGCCGATCGTCACCTACGGCACCTGGGCGATGGCCGGCATCCTGGCCGTGCTGGCGCTGTTCTTCCTGCTGCGCGGCCGCATCCGCATCGACGGGCCGAAGACCGGGCGCACGGTCGAGCGGTTCAACCTGCTGGAGCGCGCCACCCACTGGCTGACCGCCGGCAGCTTCATCGTGCTGGCGCTGACCGGGCTGAACGTGCTGTACGGCCGCTGGGCGCTGCTGCCGCTGATCGGGCCGGAGCCGTTCGCGCTGCTCGCCGGCTGGGGCAAGCTGGCGCACAACTACCTGGGCTTCGCCTTCATCCTGGGCGTCGTGCTGACCTTCCTGCTGTGGGTGCGGCACAACCTGCCCGACCGCACGGACGCCGGCTGGATCCTGCGCGCCGGCGGGCTGTTTTCCAAGGGCGTGCACCCGCCCGCCAGGAAGTTCAACGCCGGGCAGAAGGTGATCTTCTGGTCGGTGGTCGTCGGCGGCGCCGTCCTGGGCTTCACCGGCATCCAACTGCTGTTCCCGTTCTATTTCGGCACGCTGGCCGACATGCAGTTCTACCAGACCGTTCACGCCATCGCGGCGCTGGCCATGGTGGTGATCATCATCGGCCACGTCTACATCGGCTCGATCGGCATGGAAGGCGCCTTCGCCGCCATGAGCAGCGGGCAGGTGGAGGAGGAATGGGCGCGCGAGCACCACGCCCTGTGGCTCGCCGAGGTCAAGGGCGAACGCCCCACCGGCCGCCCCGGCGGCCACCACGGCCACGCCCCGGCGGAATGACTGGCGGAATGATCGGCGACGGTGGCGGTTGTTGACGGGTGTCCCCGCTACTCCGCCGCCGGCTTGCTGGGCGGGGCGTAGGCGATGGGGATGGGCAGGCGGGCGTTGACGTCGCTGATGCGCTCGCTCATGCCATCGAGCCGGCCACGCACCTCGCCCCGGAACTCGGCGATGTATTCGCGCAGTTCGGCGTTCTCTTTGCGCAGGCTGGTCGTGGATTCGGTGAGAGCCGCTTCCAGCCGGTCGATCCGCGTGTCCTGCCGACGCACGAGTTCGATCAGCAGGTCGATCTTCGCCAGAACTTCGGGGGTGTCGCCGGTCGCCAAGAGCGCCTCCGTTGAAAATCCCCCTCAGCATACACCCGAGTTCACCGCGATCCAAGCGGTCCCGTTTTCATTGACAATATTCCTATCAATCGCCATCATGGATGCCCTCGTGGCAACAGGCGCTGAACCGGTGCGGTGAACGATGCGGCAGCCGACCCAATCCTCCCACCACCGAAACGCGCCGCCGTGCACGGGGCTCCTCGATGAAACCCCCCTGGCGAAAGTGTTTCATGGCGTTTCATTGGGTAACATTTCCTTCCTGGTCCTGGCCCTCCTCCTGCTCCTCACAGGCTTCCCCGCCCGCGCCGACCTGATCGGCCATGGGGCGATGGTCAACGCCGTCGCCGTGTCGCCGGACGGCACCCGCGCGCTGTCGGGAAGCTGGGACTACTCGGCCATCCTCTGGGAACTGCCGGCGCGCAAGGAACTGCGCGTCCTTCAGGGCCACGACGGCGGCGTCAACGCCGTGGCCTTCCTGCCCGACGGCCGGCGCGGCCTGACCGGCGGCCGGGACGCCGCCATCATGCTGTGGGACCTGGAGACGGGGGCGGTGCTGCGCCGCTTTCCGGGCCACGTCGGCAACGTCGTCGCCCTGGCCGTGGCGCCCGGCGGGCGGCGCTTCGCCTCGGCAAGCTGGGACCCGTCGGTGAAGGTGTGGGACGTCGAGACCGGCGCCGTCGTGGCGACGCTGAACGGCCACACCGCCAACGTCAACGGCGTCGCCTTCACGCCCGACGGCACGCGGCTGGTGTCGGTCGGCTACGACTTCCAGATCCGCGTCTGGGACACCGCCGACTGGAAGGAACTGGCCGTGCTGGAAGGGCACGAGGGCAGCGTCAACGCCGTCGCCGTGGCGCCGGACGGCCGCACCGCCGCCACCGTGTCCAGCGACGAGACGGTGCGCCTGTGGGACATCAAGGATCTCAAGCCGCTGGGCGGCTGGCGGGGGCACGAGGGGTTCGTCACCTCCGTCACCTACACGCCGGACGGGCGCGGGCTGCTCACCGGCGGTGGCGGCGACCGCACCGTGCGGCTGTGGGACGCCGCCACGCACAAGCCGCTCGCCTCCTTCCAGGGCCACGGGAAGCCGGTGTGGGCGCTGGCCTGCACACCGGACGGCGGCACGGCGCTGTCCGCCGGCTACGACGCGGTGGTCAAGTTGTGGGACCTCGTCCCGTACCGCCGGCCTTGACGGCGCCGCACCCGCGTGGCTCCCTCAAGCCCCCTCACACCGATGGACCCGTCATGAGCACGCCCGACACCCGCGACCTTCGCCAGGCGATCATCGACACCTGCCTCGCCATGAACCGGCTGGGCATCAACCAGGGCTCGTCCGGCAACCTGTCGGTGCGGGTCGAGGGCGGCTTCCTGGTCACCCCGTCCAGCCTCGCCTACGACCGCACGACGCCCGACGACATCGTCCCCATGGGCTTCGACGGCACCTACGCGGGCGAGCAGCGCCCCTCCTCGGAATGGCGCATCCACCGCGACGTGCTGGCGGCCCGAGCGGACATGGAGGTGGTGCTCCACGCCCACCCCACCTTCGTCACCGCGCTGGCCGTGCACGGGCGCGGCATCCCCAGCTTCCACTACATGGTCGCGGTGGCCGGCGGCGACGACATCCGCTGCGCCCCCTACGCCACCTTCGGCACGCAGGACCTGTCGGACAACGCGCTGAAGGCGCTGGAGGGGCGGACGGCCTGCCTGCTGGGCAACCACGGCATGGTCGTGCTGGGCAAGACGCTGGACGCGGCGCTGGCCCTGGCGGTGGAGGTGGAGACGCTGGCGCGCCAGTACGTGTTCGCCCTCTCCCTGGGCCAGCCTGCCATCCTGCCGCCCGACGAGATCGCCCGCGTCGCCGACAAGATGCGCCGCATGAAGTACGGCCAGGGCGGCGGCGGCATGGAGCCGGACCCCGACGCCCCGCGCCGCCGCGACGCCTGAACCCTAAACCGACAAAGGTGTTGGGTTTTCACCTTCGGTTCAACCCAACCTACGACGCCCCCGTAGGTTGGGTTGAGCGCCAGCGAAAACCCAACGTCCGCCGTTCTTCAA
Source organism: Azospirillum sp. (assembly GCA_036401175.1). Lineage (GTDB taxonomy): Bacteria > Pseudomonadota > Alphaproteobacteria > Azospirillales > Azospirillaceae > Azospirillum. The sequence goes on from DASWVP010000220.1 coordinate 4,191, forward strand.
CGCCCGGTCATGCGGACCAGCGCGCGCAGCCGGCGCACGGTCTCGGCGTCCGGCTCGCCGCTCAGGCATTCCGGGTGGAAGTGCCGCTGGAAGGCCAGCAACGCCCTGGGGCAGTCGGCGTCGTAGCCATAGCGCGCCAGCAGCGCCCGCACCTCCGCCGCGTCGAACGGGCCGTCGTCCGCCATGGCCGGGGCGGGCCACAGGCCGATGCCGGCGCGGGCGAGGCGGGGCCAGTCGAACAGCTCGCCGGGGTCCTCCTTGCGCTCCGGGGCGATGTCGGAATGGCCGATGACGTCCGCCGCGCCGATGCCGTGCCGCCCCATCACGGCGCGGCACAGGTTCTCCACGGCGTCCATCTGCGCGGGCGGAAAGGGGCGGTAGCCGAACTCGTGGCCTGGGTTGACGATCTCGATGCCGATAGACCGGCTGTTGACGTCACCCACGCCGCGCCAGGACCCGGCACCGGCGTGCCACGCGCGGCGCTCCTCCGGCACGTGGGCATAGACGGTGCCGTCCTCGTCCACCGTGTAGTGGGCGCTGACCTGCGCCGCCGGGTCGCACAGCCGCTCCAGCGCGTGGCGCGCGGTGGGCATGCCGGTGTAGTGCAGGATCAGCAGCTCGGCCCGCGCGCCGTCCGGGCGGGGGCCGTGGTTGGGGGAGGGGAGGTGGAGGAGGCGGGTCATGTCAGATTGGTGACCTTCTCGTTCACCACCTTGGGCAGGCGCAGCACGATCAGGCCGACGCCGGCCACGGTGACGAGGCCGCCCAGCGCCAGCCGCCACGTCAGCGGCTCGTCCAGCAGCAGCACGCCCGAGGCCACGCCGAACAGCGGCACCAGCAGCATGTACGGCACCGCCTGGTTGACGTCGTAGCGGCGCAGCAAACGGTACCACAGCCCGTAGGCGACGATGGTCGCCATAACGGCGATGTAGGCCACGGCGCCCCAGCCCCACAGGCTGGCGTTGGCGATGGCCTCCGCCTGTCCGCTCTCCAGCAGCAGCGACAGGACCAGCAACTGCGGGGCGGCGAACAGCGCCATCCAGGCATTGAGCGCGAAGCCGTCCACCGAGCCCAGACGCTTGATCTGCACGCTGGCCAACGCGAAGGCGAGGCTGGCGGCGACGACCAGGAACAGCGGCGTCAGGTTGCCGGCCAGCCGCGGCTCGCCGGCGATCAGCAGCACGCCGGCGAAGGCCACCACCATCCCGAAGGCGCGCTTCCAGCCCAGCTTGTCCTTGAAGAACAGCGCCGCCAGCAGCGAGGCGAACGGCACCTGGAGCTGCGCGGCGACCGACGCGGTGGCGGCGTCCAGCCCCTTGATGCCGTTGAACATCAGCGGAAAGTGGACGGCGCCGAGGATGACCGACAGCAGCAGGACGCCGCGCATCCGCCCGCGCGGCATCCGCACGAAGGGCAGCAGCAGCGCCGCCACCAGCGTGAAGCGCAGCGCCATCATCAGCATCGGCGGGAACTCCGCCAGACCGATCTTGGCGGCGACGAAGTTCAGCCCCCACAGCGCCATGACCAGCAGCGCCAGGGCGACGTCCTGCGGCGTCATGCGCGGCCGCCTTCAAGCTCCTCGCGCAGGGTTTCCAGTTCCAGCCAGCGCTCCTCGGCGGCCATCAGCTCGGCTTGGCGGGCGTGCAGCGCCTCGGAGGTCTTCTGGAACTTGGCGGGATCGCGGGCGAACAGGTCCGGGTCGGCCAGCGCCGCCTCGAACCGGGCGATCTCGGCGCCCAGCTTGTCCATGCGGCCGGGCAGTTCGTCCAGCTCGCGCTGGTCCTTGTAGCTGAGCTTGCCGCGCGGCTTGGCGGGCTGGGCCGGCGCGTCGGCCGGCTTGGCCTTGGGCGCGGCGACCGCTTTGGCGGCGGCCGGGCGGCGCTGCACCAGATAGTCGGAATAGCCGCCGGCGTATTCGGTGGCCGTGCCGTCGCCCTCCACCGCGATGGTGCTGGTGACCAGCCGATCGAGGAAGTCGCGGTCGTGGCTGACCAGCAGCAGCGTGCCGGGATAGTCGCCCAGCACGTCCTCCAGCAGGTCCAGCGTATCCATGTCCAGGTCGTTGGTCGGCTCGTCGAGGATCATCAGGTTGCTGGGCCGGGCGAACAGGCGGGCCAGCAGCAGCCGGTTGCGCTCGCCGCCCGACAGGCTCTTGACCGGGCTGTCGAGCTGGCGGGTGTCGAACAGGAAGTCCTTCATGTAGCCGGCGACGTGGCGCGGCTGGCCGTTCACCATCACGCTGTCGCCGCCAAAGGGGCACAGCACGCGGCGGATCGTGTCCTCCGGGTCCAGCCCCTCGCGCCGCTGGTCGAAATAGGCCGGCTCCAGGTTTGTGCCCAGCTTCACGGTGCCGCCGTCGGGCGGCAACTGGCCGGTGAGCATCTTCAGCAGCGTCGACTTGCCCGCCCCGTTGGGGCCGATCAGGCCGACGCGGTCGCCGCGCAGGATGCGGGTCGAGAAGTCCTTGATGATGACCTTGCGGCCTTCCGGCGTGTCGAAGGCCTTGGCGATGTGCTCCGCCTCGATAACCAGACGGCCGCCGCGCTCGCTCTCGGATATCGCCAGCTTGGCCTGCTGGCCGCCCTTGATCTGTTCGGCGCGGTCGGTGCGCAGCTGCATCAGCGCGCGCACGCGGCCCATGTTGCGGGTGCGCCGGGCGGAAATGCCCTCGCGCAGCCACTTCATCTCGCCCTCGATCTTGCGTTCGAGCTTCTGCGCGGCGATCTCGTCGGAGGCGAACACCTCGGCCTGCCATTCCTCGAACGCGGCGAACCCGCGGTCGGTGGCGCGGACGGTGCCGCGGTCGAGCCACAGCGTGCGCTTGGCGAGCTTGTTGAGGAAGGCGCGGTCGTGGCTGATCAGCAGCAACCCGCCGCGATACGCCTGCAGCTCCTCCTCCAGCCACTCGATGGTGGGCAGGTCCAGGTGGTTGGTCGGCTCGTCCAGCAGCATCACGTCCGGCTCGCCGACCAGCGTGCGGGCCAGTGCCGCGCGACGCGCCTCGCCGCCCGACAGCGTGGCCGGCGCGAGGTGGCCGGCGATGCCCACATGGTCGAGCACGGCGTCGACGCGGTGCGCCTCGTCCTGCTCGGGTGCCGGCAGGCCGGCGGCCACATAGTCGTGCACGGTGGCGAAGCCGGTGAAGTCCGGCTCCTGCGGCAGGTAGGCGACGCGCACGCCGGGCTGCACGAAGACGGTGCCGCCGTCCGGCTGCGCGATGCCGGCCAGCACCTTCATCAGCGTCGACTTGCCGGTGCCGTTGCGGCCAACGAGGCAAGCCTTGTCGCCGCGGGCGATGGCGAGGTCGATGCCTTCGAACAGCGGCCGGCCGCCGAAGGTGACGGCGACGCCCTGCAAGGCGACGATGGGGGCGGGAGGGGGCATGACGGGCGGCCGGCGAGTGGAAGGAGGCCCCTGTATACCGTGCCGCACGGGCTTTTCGCGACCCCCATCGCGCGCAAGGGTGACCCGACTGGCGCCGCGCCGGCGCCGTGAATAGGCATGAATGCCTTAAATATCATTTTACACAGATTTCCAATTGCGCCAATCTGGCTAATACTAAGGCCGATGTTCGAGTGGAGCGCATGATGTCGGATGCCGTTTCGACCGTTGAGCAAAACCCCGGCGACGACGATCCGGGCGCGTCCGCCACCCCGGTCGCACCGGTGGTGCTGAGGGAGCCGGCCAACGATCCGGCGGCCCCGGCCACTGCCCCGACGGCGGTGACGGCGGTTCCGCCGGCATCCGACGCATCGTCCCAGCCGTTGCGGGTCGCCGACATCCACGCCGGCAACTACGATTCGCGGCATGCCGAGATCACCTATGTCTACGCCGCCAAGCCGAGCGAGTACGCGATCTATTTCGCGGGCGACGTCATGGTGCAGTACGCCGACGATCCCACCATCGAGAAGCAGCAGCGGCAGAGCATGCAGGCACTGGCCCCGGTGCGGGCGGAACTGAACGCCCTGCTCAAGGGGTGGAAGGAGCCGGTCGCCTATTACTGGAAGATCGCCTACGGCCTGCAGCTGGCGCTCGACGGCGACGGGCAGGCGGGCAAGGACGCGCTGGCGGCGGCCAGGAACGAACTGCTTCTCGACCGCGCGGCGGCGGGACGGCTGGAGTATCTGGCCTGGGCGGCGGGGGCCGGGGCGGTCATGCTGATCATCCTGGCGGTCGCCAGCCGGCTGTACCCCTTCACGCACACGGCGGACAACCTGTGGCTGGCCGCCAAGGCGGGGCTGGTCGGCGCCGCCTTTTCCATCGCGCTGGGCATCCGGGGTCGCAGCGTGGGCTTGGACATCGACCGTATCGACAACATCACCGACGGCGTCCTGCGGCTGGGGATTGGCGTCATTTCGGCCGGCGTGCTGCTGCTGCTGATCGGGTCGGGCGTGGTTCCCAACGTCAAGGTGGGCGACGCGACGCTGTCGGGCGGGCAGATGACTTGGCAGATGGTGCTGATCGTCGGCTTCGTCGCCGGCTTCCTGGAACGCCTCGTCCCCAACATCCTGGACAAGCGCGTGCCGCTGGCCGGCGACGCGACGGCCCCGGCCCCGGCGCCGGTCACGACCACGGCGGCGGCCGGCCCGGCGCCGACCACCTGACGGGGGCGGGCCGGCCTCAGGCCAGCTGGCGCTCTTTCTGGATCTGGCCGTAGGCGGCGTTTATGGCGGCCATCTTGTCGTTGGCCAGCTCGACGAACTCCTCCGGCATGCCCTGGGCGATCAGGCGGTCGGGGTGATGCTCCTGCACGAGGCGGCGGTAGGCGGCCTTGATCTCCGCCGGGCCATCGCCGCGGTTCACCCCCAGCACGGCGTAAGGGTCGGTTTCGGCCCTGCCGCACAGCACGCAATGTTCGGCCATGATGCGGCGGAACTCGGCGTCGTCGAAGCCGAAGATGCCGGCGATCTCCCGCAGGTAGTGCAACTCCGCGTCGTGAACCTCGCCGTCGGCCTCGGCGATGCGCAGCAGGCTGGCCAGCAGCTCTTCAAGGACGGCGTGCCGTTCGGCGAACAGCCCGGCGATCTGCCGGGCGTAGACCTCGAAACCGGCGGAATCGCGGCGCGCCTGATCGAAGACGCGGCCGAGGTTCTTCATCTCGTCGGCCGGCACGTGGAACAGGCGCTTGAAGGTGTCGACCTCGACGCGCTTCACCGTGCCGTCGACCTTGGCCATCTTGGCCGAGAGCACGATGACGCCGATGGTGAAAGCGATGGACTTCATCGCCTCCTCGGGCGGCTTCTGGGCCGGGGTCTCGTCGGCGCGGACGAGGTCGACCGCGTGGCCGGCGATGGCCCCCATGAGCGCGCCCAACGGCCCGCCCAGCGCGAAGCCCGCCGCCCCGCCAAGGATCTTGCCCCAGATGCTCATGTCAGCCGGCCCGTCCCTTCCGTGTCGTCATCCTCGTCGGCGCGGCGCAGCATAGCGGGCGCACGGCGCGTCGCCAACTGTTGCGCCCAAGGCACAGTCAGGGCAGCCATGCTCCAACCGGGCTTGAGCCCGCTGGAACGGCGGCTATGTTGCAGTGCAATATGGTGTTCGGCCGATGCAACGGCCGGCGCAGCTCCACCGATCATCCGAAGAACAGGGGCAGGGTAGGGACGGACGCTCTGAAGCCGTGTGTCACCGTTTTTGACAACGTGGGTAAGAGCATGCCAGTCTTTCGCAAAATGCTTCCGTCGGAAATGGCCCTCTACGAGGGGCATCTTCTGCGGCTGAGCCGGGCGGACCGCTACGCGCGTTTCGCCGGGACCGTCTCGGACGACGTCATCAAGCAGCATTGCCGGAAATTGGACTGGCGCCGCACGATCGCGATCGGTGGCTTCATCCAGGGCGATCTGCGTGCCGCCGTCGTGCTGTGCACCGACCGCCTGCTGTGGCCGGATCAGGCCGAGCTTGCCGTCAGCGTCGAAGGGGGCCTGCAGGGGCAGCGGGTCGGCACCACGCTGGTGCGCCGGGCGCTGACCATCGCCCGCAACCGGTCCATTCACACCGTCCACATGCTCGTCCAGGCGGAAAACACGCGCATGCGCGCGCTGTCCGGCCGCTTCGGCGGACGCATGAAGCTGGAGGAGGGCGAAATCTCGGTCGTCTTCGACCTGCCGCCGCCCAACCAGTTCTCGCTGGGGCTGGAGGCGCTGGAAGACGGGGCGGGGGCGGTCGGCGCGATGCTCGACCGCATCCAGGCCGCCATGCCCGACCGCGCGGCGGCGTAACTCCAGGCTATCGGGGCCGGGCCATCGGGGCCGGGCCGCGTCGACGGCCCGGCGCCCGCTTGCGTCCAGTGGGTCCTTACGCCGCCTTGCGGGTGCGGCCGGCGAGGTGCTGGCCGACGCGCATGTCGTACTTCTGGATGTGTTCGCACAGCCAGTCGCAGACGAGGCGCAGCAGATCGTCGTTGACCTTCTCGCCGGACTTCAGGCGCTGGTGCAGGTCGCGCACGCGCTTCAGCAGGTCTTCGTGCTGCGCCTGATGCTCCTTCAACTGCGGGTAGGCGGAGTCGCGCATGGCCTGCTCCTCGTGCACGAAGTGCAGTTCGGTGTAGGCGATGAGCTGTTCGACCGATTCGCCGGTGACCGCCTGCGACCGGCCCTTGCGGACGTTGTCGTGCACGCGGTTCATCAGGCCGACCAGGATCATGTGGTCGTTGTCGATGTCGTCATCGCCGACCGACAGGTTGTCGCCCCAGGCCATGTACAGTTCCTTGCCCTCGGTCGCGTGCAGGTCATCGATGCCGGCGGCGTTCACCGCCTCGACGTTGATGAGGAAGCTGTCGACCACCGCCTTCAGGGATACGGCCTGGGTGGTCAGGCTCTGCGCGGCCGACAGCAGCGTGCGGGCCGCCTCCTCCGTCTCCTGCGCCGAGGAGGAGACGCCGGTGATGCTGTACGAGACCTGCTCGGTGCCCTGCGCCGCCTCGGTGGCGGAGCGGGCGATCTCGCCGGTGGCGGCGCCCTGCTCCTGCACGGCGGCGGCGATGGAGGTGCCGATCTCGTCGCTCTGGCCGATGATGGCGGTGATCTCGCGGATGGCGTCCACCGCGTGGCCGGTCGCCTGCTGCACGCCGCTGATCTGCGCGGCGATCTCCTCGGTCGCCCTGGCGGTCTGGGTGGCGAGGTTCTTCACCTCGTTGGCGACGACGGCGAAGCCCTTGCCGGCCTCCCCCGCCCGCGCCGCCTCGATGGTGGCGTTGAGCGCCAGCAGGTTGGTCTGCGAGGCGATCGAGGTGATGAGGTCGGCCACCTCGCCGATCTTCAGGGTGGCGTTGCCCAGGCTGGCGATCTGCCCGTCGGCGCGGCGCGACGCCTCCACCGCGTGGCCGGAGATCTGCGCGTTCACCGTCACCTGATGGCTGATCTCGGAAATGGCCTTCGACAGCTCCTCGGCTGCGTCGGCGACGGTCTGCACGTTGGCGGAGGCCTGCTGCGAGGCGCTGGCGACGGACGCCGCCTGCTGGAGGTTGCGGTCGGCGGTGCTGGACAGGCCGGCGGCCGTCGTCTCCAGCCCCTCGACCGCCTTCGACACGGCGCCGACCATGTCGGAAACGGTGGCGTCGAAATGCTCGGTCAGGCGTTCCAGGGCGCGGGCGCGCTGCTCGGTCACGCGGTGCTCGACCTCCTGGCGCTCCCAGTGCGCCTTCAGCGCCACCTGATGCTCGCGGAACACCTCGACGGTGCGGGCCATGACGCCGATCTCGTCGCCGCGGTCCATGCCGGGCACGGCAAGGTCGGTGTCGCCGTCGGCAAGGCGCTGCATGACGCCGGTCATCGACTTGATCGGGCCGACGATGGTGCGGCTGACCAGCAGGGCCACGCCGACGCCGGCCAGCATCACCAGCAGGCCGATGCCGCCGATGCGCAGGGCCGCGTTCCAGAACGCCGTCTCGACGTCGTCGACGTAGATGCCCGAGCCGATCACCCAGCCCCAGGGCTGGAACCCGTGCACGTAGGAGATCTTCGGCACCGGCTGCGCCGCACCCGGCTTCGGCCACAGGTAGTCGACGAAGCCCTGGCCGCCGCCCTTGGCGACGGCGGCGAACTCGACGAACAGGCGCTTGCCATTGGGGTCCGTGTTCGTGGACATGTCCTTCCCCTCAAGCTCCGGCTTGAAGGGGTGCATGATCATGCGCGGAGCGAGGTCGCTGATGAAGAAGTACTCCTCGCCGCTGTAGCGCAGCGCGCGCAGAGCCTCCTTGGCGGCGGCCTGCGCCTGCTCGGGCGTCAGGGCGCCCTTGCGCGCCAGCGCCTCGTGGTGGGCCACGAGGGTGTAGGCGACCTCGACCACGCTCTTCGCCTTGTCGTGCCGGTCCTTGTACAGCTCGCCGCGCAGGCCCAGCAGGCCCAGCACGAAAACGAGGACGAGGCCCAGCGCCGAAACGCCGAGGATGACGGAAATCTTCCCCTTGATGCCTATACGGTCCAACACGGTGCGCTTCCCCTTGCCTGTCTGGTTGTTGGCGGCTGTTGCGTTGGGGCGTCCGATCCCGGCAATTCCGCTAAAATTTTTTATGATGTTTAGGTTTGATTCATTGTATCCGTCAAGGCGGTCCGCACGGTTCCGTATATAGACAAAAGCGCGCACCCCTGGGGGTGCGCGCTCGGATTGGTAATACCAGTTGTTCCCGGTTGTTTCTTCGCCGTTACTTACAACACGGTCAGCATGCTGGCGACCAGCGGGTGGCGGACGATGTCCGTCTCGGCCAGACGGACCACCGCGATCCCCTCCACCGCCTCCAGCCGCCGGGCGATGTCCGTCAGGCCGGAGAGGTTGTCCAGCAGGTCGGTCTGGTCCGGGTCGCCGGTCAGCACCATGGTGGAGTGCCAGCCCAGCCGGGTCAGCAGCATCTTGATCTGCGCGTAGGTGCAGTTCTGCGCCTCGTCGATCACCACGAAGGCGTTGTTCAGCGTGCGGCCGCGCATGAAACCGACCGGCGCGATCTCGATGGTGCCTTCCTGCATGAGCTGGCGCAGCCGCTTGCCGCCCAGCCGGTCGGTCAGGGCGTCGTACAGCGGGCGCAGGAAGGGGGCCATCTTCTCGTGCATGTCGCCGGGCAGATAGCCGATGCTTTCACCGGCCTCGATGGCCGGGCGGGAGAGGACGATGCGGTCGACCTTGCCGCCGTCCAGCGCCTCGACGGCGGAGGAGATGGCGAGGTAGGTCTTGCCGGTGCCGGCCGGGCCGAGCGCCACCACGAGGTTGTGCGACTGGATCGCCTCCAGAAGGTGGCGCTGGTTGTCGCTCTGCGGCTTGACCTTGCGCAGGTAGCTCTGGTCGCGGCGATCCTCCGGTGCCAGCGGGTCCCAGCCGCTGTTCGGGAACAGCGGGTGGACCTTCGAGTCGGATGCCTGCGGGGCAGCGCTGCCTTTGGTCTGGCGCTTCGCCATGTCGCTCTCCTCACGTCTGGGGGTAAGCGGGGTGACGGCGGGCACAAAAAAGCCTCCCGCAAGGGAGGCCGCGAACGTTCGTGATGATGCGGGATGTGCCCGACGCCGGCTTGCGGTTGCGAGGCGGACGCCCGTCCCGCCGAGCCCGGACGGGGCTGCGGAAGGACCGCTGGACGCCATGGACGATGGATCGTGCAAGCCGAACTCCACGTCTGCCGAAAACTGATGGCCGAAGAGTGCCTCGCCAACTCAACCATAACCTGAGTAACGCGCTCTGTCAGCCAAAGTTGCGTCCTACGCAAAAAATTCACACTACATGTTGTGGGGGGGCGCGCGCGGCAGGCGACCAGCGCATACGGCCGACCCTGTTTGGGCCGGTGTCCCATCGGGGTGGCGAGCGCGTCCACACGGGGTAGACGGTGCCCGCCGCAGCGGTGTCGGCGCTGTTCTTATGCCACCATCACGCGAGCCGTGGGCGGGGGCGGCGCGCATCGGGAGACGGTATCTTCCGTCACGAAACCCTTTGCCCCCCATATGGAGATCCGTTACTATACTTTGTGGTGGGGTAGGTGGCTGACCCAATTGGTCGTCCCCGATACGGATGGTCGCGCTGGCGGGGTGCCGGGCCGGGAAGGCTGGGGCTCTGCGGCGCGATGTGCCGTTTTGCGGCGGGCTGTCGGTTGTCACTTCCCCGGGGCGTCGACTCCCTTGAACGGGACGGGGGCGCCTCGCTAGAACGCGGGGGCGGATCGCGCGCCGGCGGGCGGGCGGATCGGATTTTTGGGTCACAGCAGGATGGTGGCGGTGAGCAGCGCCAGTCAGGTCGCCGAACGGGATGCGCCGTTCCAGTTCCGGGGGAACTCCTTCACCATGATGGTGCTGAAGGTGGTCGACCCGGCGTCGCCGAATTTCTTTTCGCAGCTGGCCAGCAAGGTGCGCCAGGCACCCAACTTTTTCCGGCACGCGCCGGTCGTGCTCGATTTCGACGAACTGCCGGAGGGCGCCGCCGGTTTCGACGTCACCGCCTTCGCACTGAAGGTGCGCGAGCAACACCTGCTGCCGATCGGCTTCGTCGGCGGTCCGCGCGCGGTGCAGGAGGCGGCGCTGGCCATCGGGCTGGTGCCGATGCCGGCCGGCCGCGCGGCGCGCCTGGACGTGGTGCGCGCGCCCGACAGTTCCGCCGTGGCCCCTCCGGCCCCGCCGCCGGAGCCGGCCTATCGCCCGGCCCTGGTGGTGAGCGAGCCGGTACGTTCGGGCACGCAGGTCTATGCCGAGAAATGCGACCTCATCATCATGTCCTCGGTCAGTCACGGGGCGGAGGTGCTGGCGGATGGCAACATCCACATCTATGGCGCGCTGCGCGGGCGGGCGCTGGCCGGCATCTCGGGCGACGCGGGTGCGCGGGTCTTCTGCCAGAGCCTGGAGGCCGAGCTGGTCTCCATCTGCGGGCTCTACCGCGTCAGCGAGGACATGGACGAAGCGGTCGTGAAGAAACCCGTGCAGATCCGGTTGAGCGAGGGCTACCTGCACATCGAACCACTCTGATGCCCCCGTTCCGGGGATCGTCGTATCCCCGGCGCGCGCGGACATCGGTTGTCGGAAACTCTAGCTTCTTAGGAGAGGCTCGTTGGGCAAGATCATCGTCATGACCTCCGGCAAGGGCGGCGTGGGCAAGACCACATCGAGCGCCGCGTTTGCCACCGGTTTGGCCTTGCGCGGCTTCAAGACGGTCGTCATCGACTTCGACGTTGGCCTGCGCAACCTCGACCTCGTGATGGGATGCGAGCGCCGGGTGGTGTTCGACTTCATCAACGTCATCAACGGCGAAGCGAAGCTGAATCAGGCGCTCATCAAGGATAAGAGGGTCGACAACCTCTACATCCTGCCGACCTCGCAGACCCGCGACAAGGACGCGCTGACCAAGGACGGCGTCGAGCGCATCCTGAACGATCTGTGCAAGGACTTCGACTACATCGTCTGCGACAGCCCGGCGGGCATCGAGCGCGGCGCGCTGATGTCGCTGTACTTCGCCGACCACGCCATCATCGTGACCAACCCCGAGGTGTCGTCGGTGCGCGACAGCGACCGCATCCTGGGCGTCCTGAACTCGAAGTCGCGCCGCGCCGAGCGTGGCGAGGAGCCGGTGACGCAGCACCTGCTGCTGACCCGCTACGACCCGGAGCGCGTCGAGCGCGGCGAGATGCTGAAGGTCGACGACGTGCTGGAGATCCTGGCGATCCCGCTCCTGGGCGTGATCCCCGAGAGCCAGGCGGTGCTGCGCGCCTCCAACATCGGCATGCCGGTGATCCTCGACGAGGCGTCCAACGCCGGTCAGGCGTATCTCGACTCCGTCGGCCGCTTCCTCGGCGAGGATGTCGAGCACCGCTTCATCTCGGTTCCGAAGAAGGGCCTGTTCAGCCGCTTTCTCCGGAGGTCGGCATGAGCATCTTCAGCTTTTTCCGATCCGCGCCGAAGCCCTCCGCCGTCCAGGCGAAGGAGCGTCTGCAGATCGTCATGGCGCACGAGCGGGTCGGGCGCTCGGGACCGGACTACCTGCCGATGCTCCAGCAGGAGCTGCTGGCGGTGATCGCCAAGTACGTCGACATCGACGCCAACAAGGTCGAGGTCAAGCTCGACCGCGGCGGCGACTGCTCGACGCTGGAGGTCAACATCGAGCTGCCGAGCCGCGACCAGATCAAGCCGATCAAGGTCGAGGCCAAGGGCGCCGAGGCAAAGCCCGGCACCGGGAACGGCAAGCCGGAGGCGGGCAAGTCGTCGACGACCTCGTCGGTAGCCCCTTCGGCCGGCGCCGTGCTGACCAACGGCGGCGTGTCGAAGCGTCACTGAGGCGAGCGGGGCGGACCGTTCCGCACTCCATACCTCTCCGCTCCCCATCCGTCCGGGTTTACGGCCGCACCAAGTGGTGCTTAGCTGTGGCGACGGGTGTGATGGGGGAGAAGGACGATGTTTCTCGATTGCGCGCAGCTCATCGCCGGCAACGAGCCGCGCCTGTCCAACGGGATGGCGGTCACCGACGTGGACGGCGACGGGGCCTTCGAGATCGTCGTCACCGGCTATGGCACCAACAACCTCGTCCTCAAGTGGGACGGCCGGCAGTTGCGCGACGTCGCCGACCCGGTTCTGGCCGACGCCACGCGCATGGCGCTTGCCGTTGCCGCCGCCGACGTGGACGGCGACGGGCGCGAGGAGATCTACGTCGTCAACACCGATTGCGGCGACGATGCCGACGAGACCTGCGACCGGCTGTTCGCCGGATTCGGCAACCGCTGGATGGACCTGCTGAGCCAGGCGGAGAACGCCACGGTCGCCAACCGGCTGCCCGGCCGCTCGGTCGCCGTGCTCGACCGCGCCGGGCGCGGGCGGTACGGCTTCCTGCTGGCCAGCGACGGCGCCCCCTTCCGCCTGTACGAGCTAGGCCGGCGTGGCCGGCTCGTGGATGCCGCCGAGGAATCCGGGCTCGACCTCATTGGCGCCGGGCGCGGGCTGGTCTGCCTGCCGCTGGTGTCCGAGCGCATGGACGTCTTCGCCGCCAACGAAGGCGGGCCCAACTTCCTGTTCCGCAACCTGGGCGACGGCACCTTCGAGGAGATCGCCGAGGAGCGCGGCGTCACCGATTCCCGCTTCGCCGGGCGTGGCGTGGCCGCGCTGGACGCCGACGGCGACGGGCTGATGGACCTGCTGGTCGGGCATTGGGAGGGGCCGCAGCGGCTCTACCTGCAACGCTCCGGCGGCGGCTTCGTGGACGTCGCCGATGCCGAGATGTCGATGCCCGCCCGCGTCAGCACGGTGATCGCCGCCGATTTCGACAACGACGGCCATGACGAGCTGTTCTTCAACGTCTGCGGCGGGCCGAACCGCTTGTTCGCATGGCGCCACGACCAGTGGACCGAGATCGACCTGGGCGACGCCGTCGAGGAAAAGGGGTTCGGCACCGGCGCGGTGGTCGCCGACATCGACGGCGACGGGCGGCTGGAACTGCTGATCGCCCACGGCGACGTGACGGAACAGCCGCTGTCGCTCTACCGCACCACGCCCAACGACAATGCATGGTTGCGGGTGCAGCCGCTCACGCCCTACGGCGCCCCGGCGCGCGGCGCGCTGGTGTCCTGCGTGGCCGGCGGGCGGCGGCAGACGCGGGCGGTGTGCGCCGGCTCCGGCTATCTCTGCCAGATGGAACCGGTGGCGCATTTCGGCCTGGGCGACGCCCGCGCGGTCGAGCGGATCGAGGTGCGCTGGCCGGATGGCATGGAGGCGATCATCGAGGCGCCGCCGCTCGGGCGCGTGCTGACCGTGCCGCATCCCCCGGAATAGGCGGGTGGAAAAGAACGAAATATTTTAGAGTAGTAACGGACTTTAACCTTTCCGCAAAGGCTTGTGGCCTTTAAAGTCGAACGTCCCGCGGCGTTTCGGAAGAACGCGACGGGAGGGAGATGACAGCGCCGTAACAATGAGCCCTGCGGCATCGCGCGCCGGGCCGCTTGAGGCAATCGTATGGCACGACGTGACGTTCCCCTGACCGGGGTGGAACGGTTCTTCGACGCTGACGAGGTGATCGTCAGCAAGACCGATCTGAAGGGTCGAATCACCTACGCGAACCGTGTGTTCCAGCGCATCGCCGGCTATTCCGAGGACGAACTGCTCGGCGCGCCCCATTCGATCGTGCGCCACCCGGACATGCCGCGCTGCGTCTTCAAGCTGTTGTGGGACACGCTGGCGGCGGAGAAGGAGATCTTCGCCTACGTCGTCAACCGGGCCCGGAACGGCGACCATTATTGGGTGTTCGCGCACGTCACGCCCAGCTACGACGACGCGGGCAAGGTGGTCGGCTATCACTCCAGCCGCCGGGTGCCCGAGCGTTCGGCCATCGACAAAGTGGTGCCGCTCTACCGTACGTTGCTGAGCGTCGAAGAGGGGCAGCCCGACCGCAAGCAAGGCATGGAGGCGGCCTTCGGCGCCGTGGTGAAGCTGCTGACCGAGAAGGGGATCGGTTATGACGAATTCGTCTTCTCTCTCTAAGGCTTCGGCGCTGGCGGCGCTGGCCGCCCTGCTCCAGGTGCTGAACCTCGCCGCCGACGGCCTGGGCCTGGGCGGCACGGTGGTGCGCATCGGCTTCAGCGCGGCCGCCTTCGCGGCGCTCATTGCAGCGGTGCTGTGCCTGCGTAGCGCGGCGCGCGCGGTGGCCGAGGCGACCGAGGTGTGCCGGCAGGTGGGGCGCGGCAATTTCGAGGCGCGCGTCGTCCGCGTCACCGAAAAGGGCGACCTGGGCGCGTTGTTCTACGGCCTGAACGACATGATCGACCGCACCGACGCCTTCGTGCGCGAGGCGGCGGCGTCGATGGCCTGCGTTTCCTCCAACAAGTATTTCCGCCGCATCGTGCTGAAGGGCATGGACGGCAGCTTCCTGCGCGCCAGCCGCACGATCAACGCCGCAACCGACTCCATGGCCCAGAAGGTGAAGGGCTTCGCCGGGGTGACCGAACGCTTCGAGGGGCAGATCCGTCAGGTCTGCTCCGAGGTGGCCGGGGCCGCGCACCACCTGGAGATGAGCGCGCGTTCCATGGAATCCGACGCGCAGACGGCGACCGGCAAGGCGTCGTCGGTGGCGAGCGCGGCGGCGCAGACTGGCTCCAGCGTCGGCAGCGTGGCGGCGGCGACCGAGGAGCTGTCCGCCTCCATCGGCGAGATCGCGCGCCGGGTGGAGGAGGTGGCCTCCGTCGCCTCCGACGCCGCCGGCGAGGCGGAGCGCACCAACGCGCTGGTCGGCGACCTGTCGGGCGCGGCGCGGACGGTGGGCGACGTCATCACGCTGATCAACGACATCGCCAGCCAGACCAACCTGCTCGCGCTGAACGCCACTATCGAGGCGGCGCGCGCGGGAGATGCCGGCAAGGGCTTCGCCGTGGTGGCGCAGGAGGTCAAGCGTCTGGCCGACCAGACCGGCAAGGCGACCGGCGAGATCAGCCAGCAGATCGCCGGCATCCAGTCCTCGACCGAGCAGGCGGTGGGCGCCATCGTCGGCATCGCGCGGACCATCCACAACATCAACGGCATCGCCGGCGGCATCGCCTCGGCCATCGAGCATCAGGGCTCGGCGATCCGCGAGATCGTGCAGAGCATGGACCACGCGGCGGCCGGCACGCGCGCCGTGTCCGACGACATCCAGGACGTGACCACCGCCGCCGAGCGGACCTGCGGCACCGCGCACGAGGTGTTCGCCGCGTCCGAGCAGATGGCCGTGCAGGCCGACCGGCTGGCGCACGAAGTGCAGGTCTTCCTCGACGAGATCCACAAGGTCGCCTGACCCCCCGCGCGTTTCCAAACGAAACGGGCCGCCCCTTGCGGGGGCGGCCCGTTCCTTTTGGCATGGGCGCCCGGTGTCTTAGCCGCGCGTGCCGCTGGGTGTCGACTGCTGACCGCCCGTCGAGGCGGTGTCGGCGGCCGGGGTCTGCGGCAGGCTCACGCTCTTGTGCGTGGTCGTGCATTCGGCGCTGGCGATCCCTGCCGTCAGGAGGGCCGCAAGGCCGAACGCGGCGGCGACGACCGGATTTGCTCCATGAGACATTGGATCACCTCCTTTCCGTTGTTCGCTTGGGGAACGAATGGTGGCATGCCGCGCAGGCCGTGCCCACTGCTCAGAAGGTATAGCCGGCCGATCCGGCGCGCGTCCGGTGCATGCCTGCGCTCTGGGCGGCTGCCTATCCGTTGGGTTCATGCCGCAAAAACAGGCAGCGGCTCTGCCGCTTCCGGCGGGCGTGGGAAACAATCGTACGGGAAGGCGTGGGAAAGCGACCGAATCCGGTGCCCCGTCCGCCTCACGGGAGGGGCCTGGAGTGCGCTGTGATGCCGCATTGCAGCAAATGCCAAATATTTCAGCATTGTCACAGGATCGTAGTCACAATATTTTTGTGGTTATTCGCGGCCGGATTCACAACACATGGTGGTTTTCTGCGGGTCCCGGACCGTCGTGAGGCCATGACGGATGTTGGCACGAGAATTGATTCATGTCTGATCGAGGATTGGGAGTCGGAGAGGCAAGGCCATGAGTGCAGGCAGCAACCAGCTTTTCGACCTGTCGCGCGAGGTGCTCGACGTCGCCTCCCGCAAGGTTTCGCTGATCGAGGACATCACCCGGCGCACCAAGATGCTGGCGATGAACGCGCTGATCGAGGCGGCGCGGGCCGGCGACGCGGGGCGGGGCTTCGCCGTGGTGGCCAACGAGGTGTCGGAGATTTCCAAGCAGGTCAACACCATTACCCGCGACCTGCGCAGCGAGATCACCAGCCGCGTCGATCACCTGACTTCGGCCGGCAGCGAGATGGTGCGCGAGATGCGCGGCCGGCGCCTCGCCGATCTGGCGCTCAACATGATCGAGATCATCGACCGCAACCTGTACGAACGCTCGTGCGACGTCCGCTGGTGGGCGACCGACAGCGCGGTGGTGGAATGCGCCGTCGATCCGACGGAGGAGAACCGCCGGCACGCGTCCTCGCGGCTCGCCGTCATCCTCGAATCCTACACGGTCTACCTCGACCTCTGGGTGGCCGACCTCAAGGGCAACGTCATCGCCACCGGCCGGCCGAAGTTCTACCCCGGCGCGGTCGGCGCCAACGTGGCCGACGAGCAGTGGTTCCGCCAGGGCCTCGCCACGCGCCACGGCGGCGAGTTCACCGTGGCCGACGTCGGGCGCAACCGGCGGCTCGACGACCGCACGGTGGCGACCTACGCCACCGCCATCCGCAAGGACGGCGCGGCCGACGGCGACCCGGTCGGCGTGCTGGGTATCTTCTTCGACTGGGAGCCGCAGGCGCGCGCCGTGGTCGACGGCGTGCGGCTGGAGGAGGGCGAGCGCCAGCACACGCGCTGCCTGCTCCTCGACGCGCGGCACCGGGTGATCGCGTCGTCCGACGGGCGCGGCATCCTGACGGAATCGGTGCCGCTGCGCACCGAAGGCCGCACCATGGGCTACTACGCGCAGCCGGACGGCCGCACGGTCGGCTTCTCGCTGACGCCGGGTTACGAGACGTACCAGGGGTTGGGCTGGTATGGCGTCATCGTGCAGGGACCCTGACCCGAAGGTCATGGCCGGTGCGCGTTGACGGGCGGCGGGGCGCGGCTATGCTGGACGGGTGCGCGGCGCCTCCCCGCGCGGCCCGCTCCATAGGCATTTGATGTCCGTGTCCCGCCGCCTTATTGTCCGCCGTGAGAGCTTCCCGATCCGCGGCGCCTTCCGCATCTCGCGCGGCGCCAAGACGGCGGCCGAGGTGGTCGTCGCCGAGGTGCGGGACGGGGACCTGTGCGGCCGGGGCGAGTGCGTGCCCTACGCCCGCTACGGCGAGAGCGTCACGGGCGTCGCCGCGGCGCTGGAGGCGGTGGCGGACGCGGTGGCCGCCGGCCTCGACCGCGAAGCCCTGCAACAGGTTCTGCCGGCGGGTGCCGCGCGCAACGCGCTGGACTGTGCGCTGTGGGACCTGGAGGCCAAGCGCGCGGGCCTTCCCGCGTGGCGCCTCGCCGGCCTGACGCAACCGCCGGGGCCGCTCACCACCTGCTACACGCTGAGCGTCGACGCGCCGTCCGCCATGGCCGAGGCGGCGCGCGGCGTGGCGACGCGCCATCCCCTGCTCAAGATGAAGCTGACCGGCGAGGGCGACCTGGAGCGCGTGCGCGCGGTGCGCGCGGCGGCCCCGGCGGCGCGCCTCGTGGTCGACGCCAACGAGGGGTGGACGCTCGACCACCTCGACCGCTTCGCGCCGGAATTTGCCGCGCTGGGCGTCGAGCTGATCGAACAGCCGCTGCCGGCCGGCCAGGACGAGGCCCTGCGCGGCGTGCGCTGCCCGGTGCCGCTGGGCGCCGACGAATCATTCCATGGGCTGGACAGCCTGGAGCGCCTGAAGGGGCTCTATCAGGTCGTCAACGTCAAGCTCGACAAGACCGGCGGGCTGACCGGGGCGCTGGCGCTCAAGGCGGCGGCCGAGGCGGCGGGGTTCGGCCTGATGGTCGGCTGCATGGTGGCGACCTCGCTTGCCATGGCGCCGGCGGTGCTGCTGGCGCAGGGGGTATCCTTCGTCGATCTGGACGGGCCGCTGCTGCTGGCGGAAGATCGCGTGCCCGGCCTGCGCTACGACGGCGCGCTCGTCCACCCGCCCGAGCCGGAGCTGTGGGGGTGACTGCCATGGACAACCTGTTGCGTGAGATCCCGAAGGACCTCCCCGACGAGCTGTTCTTCACGCTGGCCGAGAGCGATACGGTGCGCATCGAGCGCATCGTCTCCACCGGCCAGTCATCGCCGGAGGGCTTCTGGTACGACCAGGAGTGGGACGAGTTCGTCCTGGTCGTGCGGGGCGCCGCAGGCCTGGAGGTGGAGGGGGAGCCGGTGCGCCCGCTGAAACCCGGCGACTGGCTGGTGATCCCGTCGCACGTCCGCCACCGCGTCGCCTGGACCCAGGCCGACCCGCCCACCGTGTGGCTGGCCGTGCATTACCGGCCGAAGGTGGGGGCCTGACCCGCGCGTCATGCGCTTGCCGCGCAGGAGTTATCGGGCCAAGCTCGCCGCGTCGTCTTCCGCCGGAGTTCCCATGTCCCTCCGTACGCTCGCCGCCGCGCTGTTCGCCGCGTTCTCGTTCTGCCCGCCGGCGCACGCCGGGCCGCTGCCGGACGGCTTCGTCTATCTGCGCGCTGTCGATCCGACCGTCGTGCAGGAGATGCGCTATTACGGGCCGCACAACTTCATCGGCCGGCCGATCGACGGCTATTTCGCCCCGGAATGCATCCTCACCCGGCCGGCGGCCGAGGCGGTGGCGCGGGTGAACGCCGAGTTGAAGGCGTCCGGCCTGCTGGCCAAGGTGTTCGACTGCTACCGTCCGCAGGCGTCGGTGGACCACTTCGTGCGCTGGAGCAAGGAGGTCGCCGACCAGACGATGAAGACCGCCTTCTACCCCGAGGTGGACAAAGCCGACTTCTTCAAGCTGGGCTACGTGGCGGAGAAGTCCGGGCATTCGCGCGGCAGCACGGTGGACCTCACCGTCATCCCCGCCGACGCCCGCGCGCCCGAAACCTATGTAGACGGCAAGACAGCGCTGGTGGATTGCCGCGCGCCCTACACCGAGCGCTTCCGCGACAACGCTCTGGATTTCGGCACGGACTACGACTGCTTCGATCCGAAGTCGCACCCCGACAGCACGGCGGTGAGCCTCGTTGCCCGCCACAACCGCGCCATGCTGGCGGCGCTGATGGGCAAGCACGGCTTCAAGCCGCTGCCCGAGGAGTGGTGGCACTTCACCTTGCGCGACGAGCCGTTTCCCCAGACCTTCTTCACCTTCCCCATCGTGGCGCCGCAGGGCGCGCCGAGCCCCTGAGGACCCATGCCGCTGCTGCCCTACGGACGCAACGCCCCGCTGCTGGCGCTCTGCCAAGCCCTCTACTCGACGTCGCTGATGATCACGGTCACGCTGGCCGGCCTCGTGGGGGCGCAGTTGGCGCCGTCCCCGGCGCTGTCCACGCTGCCGCTGGCGCTGATGATGATCGGCAACATCGTCACCGCCGGGCCGGTGTCGCTGCTGATGCAGCGCGTCGGCCGGCGCGCCGGCTTCACGCTGGGGGGCGGCGCGGCGGCGCTGGGCGGGGTGGCCTGCGCCTATGCCGTGGTGTGGGGCAGCTTCGCGCTGTTCTGCGCCGGGACGGCGCTGGTCGGCGTCTTCCAGGCCGCGTCGATGTACTTCCGGCTGGCCGCCGCCGACGGTGTGGCGCCGGAGCGGCGGGGCGGGGCGGTCTCGCTGGTGCTGACCGGCGGCATCCTGGCCGCGCTGATCGCCCCGACGCTCACCCTGTGGACCAAGGACTGGTGGGCGCCGATTCCCTTCGCCGGGTCGTTCCTGGCGCTCGCCGTCCTCGGCCTCGCCACGCTGGTGCCGGTGGCGGCGCTGGCCGAGCATCGGAGCCACGGCGGCGCGGGCGGTGGCGGCGGTCGGCCGCTGTCGGTGATCGTCCGCCAGCCGATCTTCATCGCCGCCGCGGCCAACGTAGCGGTGGGGCAGGGCGTGATGGTGCTGGTGATGCACGCCACGCCGCTCGCCATGATCGGCTGCGGCCTTACCGTGGGGGACGCGGCGGGCGTCATCCAGTGGCACGTGCTGGGCATGTACGTGCCGTCGTTCCTGACCGGGCGGCTGATCAACCGGATCGGCGCGGCGCCGGTGGCGGCGCTGGGCGCCGTCATCCTGGCGGCGAGCGCCACGGTGTCGGCCTGGGACCAGTCGCTGCCGTTCTTCCAGGGCGGGCTGGTGCTGCTGGGGGTGGGGTGGAACTTCATGTACGTGGCCGGCACCACCATGCTGACGCAGTCGCACACCGTCGAGGAGCGCGGGCGCGTCCAGGGCGTGGCCGAGATGACGGTGGCGGTCACCGGGGCGGTCGCCAGCTTCGCGTCGGGCGGATTGATCAGCCAGATCGGCTGGACCGCCGTCAACGTCGGCATGGTGCCGCTGCTGGCTCTGGCCGTCGCCGCCACGCTCTGGCACGTCGTCCGCGGCGCGCGGCTGACGGCGGCCTGACGCTTCAGAACAGCGTCGCCTCGGCCCGCATCGCCAGTTCGCCGGCCGGGCCGGTGACCCACAGGTCGACGCGGTCGCCGTCGGGGCGGCCGTTCAGGGTGAATGGGGCGGTGTCGAACACCGGCGCCATGGCGCGGTACCAGAAGCCGGCGACCGTCGCCTCCGGCCGCATGCGGCGCACGAGGTCGAGCAGCAGCGTCGCCATCAGCGGCCCGTGCACCAGCAGGCCCGGATACCCCTCCTCCTCGGCGGCGTAGGGGCGGTCGTAGTGGATGCGGTGGCCGTTGAAGGTCAGCGCCGAATAGCGGAACAGCAGCACCGGGCCGGGGTGCAGCGTGCGCGTCCACGGGGCGTCGGTCGGCGCCGGCTCGTACGCCGGGGCGGGGGTGCCGGGCTCGTCGTGGTCGCGGTAGACGATGTCGTGCTCCTCCACCAGCGCCCCGCCGCGCGCGGTGCCTATGGTGTGGCGGACCTGGACGAAGACCAGTTCCCCCGTGCGGCCCTGCTTGACCCGCACGTCGGCCACCTCCGACAGGCGTTCGGCGGTGTCGCCGACGCGCAGCGGGGCGGCGAAGGTCAGCCGCCCGCCGGCCCACATGCGCCGCGGCAACTGCACCGGCGGCAGGAAGCCGCCGCGCAGCGGGTGCCCGTCCGGCCCCGTGCGGGTCAGCGGCGTGGCGTCCAGGAAGTACAGCCAGTGGCCGCCGGGCGGCACCGGGTCGCCCATCCCCGGCGGCGGGTCGTCGCCGATGGTGGCGGCCAGCGCGGCGAGCGGCCACGGCACGATGATGTCCGTGCGCCGCTCGCTGCGGCCGATCCAGGCGCGCAGGGATTCCGCGTTGGTCACCGCTCAGCGCGCCGTGGGGGAGACGTCGCCGGTGGAGACCGAGGCCGGGACGTACGGCTCCGACTCAAGGCCGTTCACCTTGGCGGCCATGATGAAGTCGTTCTCGTGCAGGCCGTTGATCTTGTGCGTCCAGAACTTGACGGTGCAGAAGCCCCAGCCGTGGGTGATCTCGGCGTGGTGGCCTTCCGCCTCGCACAGGGTGCCGACGCGCATCGCGAAGGCCTGCGCCTGGAGGAAGTCGCCGAATGTGAAGGTGCGCACGAGGTGGTCGGGGTTCTCCGCGAGGCTCCAGCCCGGCACCTGCACGAGGTATTCCCGCGCCATGGCGCGGTCCATCGGTGGGATGCCGCCGCGGCACGGCTCGCACTTGCCGCTGGCGAGGTCGCACACCTGGCCGCTCTGTTCGGATTCGCCGGTCATCGTTTCTCTCCCGCTGGTCTTGTTGGCTTGGCAGGAATGCTAGGCGGCGCGGGGCGGTTCGGCAACCCCGGGCGAATGTGACGGGATGCAACACCATGAAACACTTTGGAGGGGAGGGTTTCATCCTTTCAGCCGGCTCCGGCCGCCACCGGGCGTGCGCCCGGAAACGGGGCGCCCGGGGTGAGCCTCAACTGCTTCATTGCCATCCAACACCGGCTCGGCTACCTTGCGGCAAAGTCAAGTAGCCGGACAGAAAGACTAGGTTTTTCCTGAAGCCTTTTGGTCGTCCGCAACAATAATGAAGTTGATCTGGAGAGATAAGTGCATATCGGCAAGTTCATTGGGCAAATTTCTCCGGTCATGCATCACGGGTATCGGCGGGACATCGACGGCTTGCGGGCTATCGCGGTTCTTTCCGTTGTGGCATTTCATGCGTCGCCGCTTAATCTTCGCGGCGGCTTTGTCGGCGTCGATATATTTTTCGTCATTTCCGGATTCCTGATATCCTCTATCATCATGAATGGCCTGCTTGAAGGCAGATTCAGTTTTGCTGAATTTTATGCGCGCCGGATAAAAAGAATATTTCCTGCCCTCATCACTGTCATCGTGGGTGTGTATGCTCTGGGGTATTTTGTTTTTCTGCCGGACGATTACAGGAATTTCGGTAAGCACATAATTTCCGGTGCCGCATTCGTCTCGAACATCACCTTGTGGACCGAGGCCGGATATTTCGATCGCGCGGCGGAAACGAAGCCGCTTCTGCATCTCTGGTCTCTTGGTGTCGAGGAACAGTTTTATATTCTGTTTCCGATCATCTTTTATGTCTTCCACAGGATGAAGATCAATCTGATCTGGCCGATCGCGCTCGGCTTGGCCGCATCGTTCCTGATCAACATCGGGACGGTGCATTCAAGCCCTGCGGCGGCCTTTTTCTCGCCGGCGTCCCGCTTTTGGGAGTTGCTGGTCGGGGCGCTGCTCGCCTACCTGACCGTGCATCGGGCCGAGGTTCTTCCGCAGCGTCCGATGATGCGCAACGTTCTGTCGTCCGCCGGCATGGCGCTGCTGCTGGCCGCCCTGTACCTGACGGACAAGAGCAAGGCGTTTCCCGGCTGGTGGGCGTTGATGCCGACCGTGGGGGCGGCCCTTCTGATCGCGGCCGGGCCGCAGGCCTGGGCAAACCGGTGGATTCTCGCGAATCCGCTGGCGGTGTGGATCGGACTGATCAGCTATCCGCTGTATCTCTGGCACTGGCCGCTGCTGTCCCTGGCGTCCATCGACGCGATCGGGGAGGCCCCGTCGCGGCTGGCCCGGTTCGGGGCGGTGGGCGTGTCCGTCCTGCTCGCCTGGCTGACCTATCGGTTCATCGAGATTCCCATCCGCTTCACCCCCCGCCGCAGCACCTGGAAGGTGGCCGCGCTCTGCGCGACCATGGCGTCCGTGGGGGCCGTCGGTTTCGTGACCTATCGCTCCGACGGGCTCAGCTTCCGCTACCCGGCGCTGATCGCCGATCTCATCACCGGGAACTTCAATCGCTGGCCGAAGATCCCGTTCACCGAAAAGTGCTTTCTCGCCCCGGATGAAGGCGACTCGCGGTTCGGCGCCTGCACCGAGCCGGGCGAGCGGCCCCTGATGTACGTCTGGGGCGATTCGCATTCCGGCATGCTCGCCAACGGCCTGATGGCGTACCGGCAGCAGCATGGGATCGACTTCAGGGTCGCCGTCTACACGGCCAGTTCCTGCCCTCCCTTGCTGGACTACGACCAGAACGGCAGGCCGTTGTGCCGGTCCGTCAACGACGCCAACTTCCGCCGGATCAGGGAGCTGCGCCCGGAGGTCCTGGTCATGAACGCCTTCTGGATGCCGGACAACCTGACGCCGCTGGGAGACACGCTGGAGCGGCTCAAGGCCGCCGGCGTGAAACGCATCATCGTCGTCGGGTCGCCGCCGGCCTGGAAGGACGACCTGCCGAAGGTGCTGTTCGCCCACTACAGGCAAGGCGGCGGGAAACAGATGCCGCCCGCGCGGATGATGTTCGGTCTGCACGAGGACAGGCTGGGGTTCGATCAACTGGTCCGCTCCGTCGCGGAACAGCACGGCGTCACGTTCGTGTCGGCGATGGACATGCTGTGCACGCAGGAGGGCTGCCTGACGCGGTACGCGGACAAGGCGTCCGCCTTGACGGGATTCGATACGGTCCATCTCTCGCTGCCGGCCGCCGAACGGCTGGCGGAGCGTCTGATCGAACGGGTCGGATCGAAATGACGCCGCCGCACGGAGACGGTGGAGGCCCGGCGCGGGCTCGGCTATACGGGCCGGGGGCGCGGACCCCTTGGCCCTTTCGCCTGTTTCGACAGGCAGACCGTCGCAGCGGAACCCAGCGATGACCGAATTGCCCTTCGTCGACTACCAGTACCCCTCCCGTCCGGCGGGGGGGCGCCGGCTGGCCATCGTCGGCGAGGCGCCGGGGGCGGAGGAGGTGCGCCAGGGCATCCCCTTCGCCGGGCGCAGCGGCAAGCTGCTGGATGAAAACCTGCACGCCGCCGGCATCGACCGTGCCCAGGTGCTGGTCGCCAACGTCTTCCGCCGCCAGCCGCCGGGCAACAAGGTCGGCCACTTCTTCGCGTCGCGCACCCGCGCGCGCAAGGAAGGGCGCGGCATCGACGAGCAATGGGGGCCGTTCGGCACGTCCGACTGGGTGCTGGCGGAATTCGCGGCCGACGTGGAGCATCTGCGGCGCACGCTGGCCGACTACGCCCCGGCGGTGATCGTGGCGCTTGGCCGCACGCCGCTGTGGGCGCTGACCGGGCTGAACGGCATCATGCAACTGCGCGGCAGCGTGCGGCCCTGCCGGCTGGTGCCGGAGGCCGAGGTGGTGCCGACCTTCCACCCCAGCTACATCCTGCGCGGCCAACTGGCCGAACAGCCGACCTTCCTCGCCGACCTGAAGCTGGCGGTGACCCGGCTGGACGGGTGATGCGCCTGCCTAGATTGCCGGGTCTTCCCAGGGGATGGCGCAGGGGCCGGAGGGCGTCACCGCGGCGGAGAACAGCGAACGGGCGTGCGCGGCGGCATTCTCCGCCCGGTCGGGTTCCCCCTGGCACAGGCCGCACAGGTCCCCGGCCACCTCCAGCAGCTTGCACCGGATGTCCGGGTTGTCGAGATGCAGCAGGCGGATCATCGAACTCGCCCGCTCCGCGCGCTCGCTCACCCAGCCGTCGGGCCCGCGCTGCACGCAGATCTCGCAGCCGAGTTCCACGGGCGTTCCGGCCGGAGCCCGTCCAGCCGATGCCGTTGTCGCCGGGCCATGCCGGCGCGGTGCGCGAAGTGTGCTTCCGTTCATAGATGCCTCTTCGCCAACGGACTATACCGTTCGTATAGGGTCTAACCTGACACACTCGGAACGGCGCGTCAAATGGTCGCTGTCGAAAGCGGCGGCCTAAATCTGAGGAAGGTCGTTTCCTGTTCTTTCCCGGTTGCGGAGTTTGTTTTTGTCATATGGGGTTATGTCAAGAGACATGTTTCCGAGCCTGTTCGACTGCCGACCTCGCCGTTCCGCCAACACTGTTTCAATTCGTCCTGGCCGGGCCCAGTCCCGGCCACCCACGGGCTCGGGACTTCCGGGGAGGCGCCGGGTGCGTGGGTGCCCGGGACTGGGGCCCGGCCAGGACGAACAGGAAAAGTGTCGGCGGGCCGGCGAGGTCGGCAGTCAAACAGGCTCTCAATCCTGTACCGGGTCCGGTGCCGGTCTGGCCCACGCGGGGCAGCGCGTATCGAGCCAGATACCCATGAGCACAAGCACTGGGCCGGGGATATCACGCTCTCCAGACTCCCAACGTCGCACGGTTCGCCCGTCGGCGACGCGAACCGCATTGGCGAGACCCTGCGCGGAAAGGCCCAGCTTTCGCCGGGCCTCCTTGAATTCCGTTGGTGTCATCCAACCGCGGCAATCTTGCTCGGGATGAGCGAGGCGACCATCCGGCTAAGGTCGTCGATCCGCTTGGACTGCTCCTCACCTCGGGCGTTCGACGCGACCAGGAGGGGGTGCATCGCCTTGAGCATCTCCTTCATCTCGGCGATGTCGGCTTCGATCTTGGCGAGGCGGTTGTCGGTGGCCTGCGTCATTGCCGTCTCCGGTCCGGCGGGCACGATCGCCCATGCGACAGGCCAAAAATAGGGCCAATGGCCCTATACCTCAAGCGCCTTTCGCGGTTCCAGGAACGCGGGATCACTCCGCCGTCTCTGAGTTCGGAGCCCCGCTGTTCAGCGTCCCAGCGTCTCGACAAGGCCGAGGAAGGCGGGCAGCGGGTGGGTGATGACGTAGGTGGGAATGGGCGCCAGATAGTCGCGCAGCCGCCCCTTCTCGGTGAAGCGCTTGCGGAAGCGGGAATGGGCGAAGAACGGCCCCAGCCTGGGCACGATGCCGCCGGCGATGTAGACGCCGCCGCGCGCGCCCAGCGTCAGCGCCAGATTGCCGGCGGCGGTGCCCAGCATGGCGCAGAACATCTCCACCGCCTCGACGCAATGGGCGTTGGACCCGTCGAGCGCCGCCGCGGTGACCTGGGCCGGCGTCAGCGCCGGCGGTTCCCGCCCGTCCAGCACGCTCAGCGCCTGGAACAGGTTGACGAGGCCGGGGCCGGACAGCACGCGCTCGGCCGAGACGTGGTCGAACGTCTTGCGCAACTGGCCCAGCACGGCGCTCTCGCGGTCGCTGACCGGCGCCATGGTGACGTGGCCGCCCTCGCCCGACAGGGCCGTCCAGCCCGACGGGCCGGGCACGAGGCCGGAGGTGCCCAGGCCGCTGCCCGGCCCGATGATGCCGACCACCGCGCCCGATTGCGGGCTGCCATCGCCGATCTGCTGGCGGTCGGATTCCCCCAGGCGCGGCACGGACATGGCCACGGCAGTGAAGTCGTTGATCACCTCCAGCCGCTCCAGCCCCAGCGCCCGGCGCACGGTGGAGATGGTGACCTCCCACGGCAGGTTGGTCATGGTGATGCGGTCGCCGATGATCGGCCCGGCGATGCAGAACGCCCCCTCGCGCGGGCGCGGGCCGCCGGCGAGCGCGAGATAGGCGTCGGCCGCCGCTTCCAGCGACGGGAAGTCGGCGCAGCGGTAGATGCGGGAATCGCGCACGCCGGTGTCGTCCACCAGACCGAATCGGGCGTTGGTGCCGCCGATGTCGGCGACGAGGATGGGCGGAGTGCTGGTGCTGCTGGCGTTGCTGGCGGTCATGCGTAGGGCGCTCGGGTCAGGGCGTTGACGAAGCTTTCCCGCCACCGCGTGATGTCGTTGCGGCGCAGGGTGCGCATCATGGCGGCGTGCCGCTCCCGACGTTCCTCGCGCGGCATGGTGAGCGCCCGCTGCAGGGCGTCGGCCATCCCTTCGATATCGAAGGGGTTGACGATCACCGCCTCGGTCAGTTCACGCGCCGCGCCGGCGAATTCGGAAAGCACCAGCACGCCCGGATCGTCGGGATCCTGGCACGCCACGTATTCCTTCGCCACAAGGTTCATGCCGTCGCGCAGCGGCGTGACGAAGCCGACGTTGGCCTGCCGGTAGAATCCGGCCAGGATGCGCCGGCCGAAGCTCTTGTTCAGATAGCGGATCGGCACCCAGTCGAACTCGGCGAAGCGGCCGTTGACGCGGCCCGACAGCTCCGACAGCTCGCGGCGGATGGCGATGTACTCCGGCACGTCCTCGCGCGAGGGCGGGGCGATCTGCAGGAAGGACACGCGGTTGCAGTGCTCGGGAAAGCTTTCCAGAAGCTGCTGGAACGCCTCGAACCGGTGCGGCAGGCCCTTGGAATAGTCCAGCCGGTCGACGCCGATGATCAGCCGCCGGCCCACCAGGCTTTCGCGCAGGCGTTCGGCGTGGCGCGAGCGGGCGGTGGTCTGCGCCAGGCTGGCCAGCGGTTCGGTGTCGATGCTGATGGGAAAGGCGCGGGCCAGCAGCGTGCGGCCGAAGGCGCGGATGCGGCAGCCGCCGTCCGGTCCCGCGTCCTCCACCTCGCCGCGCTCCTCGTAGCGGATGTAGTTGGCGAAGCAGCGCAGGTCGGTTTCCGTGTGGAAGCCGACGATGTCGTAATTGCACAATTCGCGGATCAGCTCGCGGTGGTTGGGCAGGACGCGCAGCACCTCCGGCGCCGGGAAGGGCGTGTGCAGGAAGAAGCCCATGCGCTGCGTGCAGCCCATCTCGCGCAGCCGCTCGCCGAACGGGATCAGGTGGTAATCGTGCACCCAGATCATGTCGTCCGGCGCCAGCAGCGGCAGCAGGCGGTCGGCGAAGTAGGCGTTGACCCGCTGGTAGCCCTCGCGCGTGCGCCGGCTGACCGAGAACAGGCCGACGCGGTAGTGGAACAGCGGCCACAGCGTCTGGTTGGCGAAGCCGTTGTAATATTCCTCGTAGTCGCGGCGGCCGAGGTCGACCGTGGCGTAGGTGAGGCGGCCGACGTCGGTGCGCTGCGGCTCGCCCTGGGATTCCCCCTCGGTGACGGTGCCGCTCCAGCCGAACCAGATGCCGCCGGTCCGCTTCAGGGCGGCCAGCACGGCGACGGCGAGGCCGCCGGCCGCCTGCTTGCCCTCGTCGATCGGCGCCACGCGGTTCGACACGACGACCAGTCTGCTCACGATGGGGCCTCCCGGTGTTCCGAAGGGGGTGCTGGGGCCGGCGCTCATGCACAACGGCCGACCTTCAGGTGGGTTCCCGGCCGAGAGCGAACAACCTTGGGCGGTGCATCCGTTGGGTGGGGGCCGTTCGGGCGGGCCTGCCCGCCGGGGCGGCCATGCCATCGCACGTTCGGCCCACAGCCGGTCGCCGTTCGTTGTGCGCCGCAACATGCCCTATGTCGAATGGTAGCGACTCTATACCCGAAGCGGTATCCTAAAGCCTTGTGTCGAAAGGGAAAAAACTTTTCTCTTGATCGATGGGGTCGGCTCGATCATATTGTGCAGTGCGACATCGGTCGTGTCTGCGATGCGGACGGTGTCGTAACGCACTTCTTGGGCGTTTCCTCCCTAAACTCGGGCCGCGGGATTTTCCCGCGGCCTTTTTTCTTGTCTGGGATCCGGTCAGCGCGCCTTCAGCGCCGCGCCGTCGAGCCGGCCGAGCAGGAGCATCAGCTCCGCCATGTGTTCGGCCAGCACCGGCAGGAAGGGCCGGCGGGCAAGGGTCGCCTCGTCCATGTACAGGTCGCGGTTGATTTCGAGCTGCAGCGCGTGCACGCCCAGCCGGGGCCGGCCGTAGTGGCGGGTGGTGAAGCCGCCGGCATAGGGGGTGTTGCGGCTGACGGCGTAGCCCTTGGCGCGCAGCAGGCGTTCGGCGGCGTCGGTGACGGCGGGCGCGCAGGCGCTGCCGAAGCAGTCGCCCAGCACCATGTCGACGCGCCGGTCGGCGCGCTCGCGCTCGCCGCCGCCGCCGCCGGACGGCATGGAGTGGCAATCGAGCAGGACGCAGCGGCCGAAGCGGCCGCTGGTGGCGTCGATCAGCCGGCGCAGCGCCCCGTGGTAGGGGTGGTAGAAGCGGGTCACCCGCTGCGCCGCTTCGGCGAAGCGCAGCTTGCCGCGGTAGATCTCCTCGCCGTTGGCGACCACGCGGGCGATGGTGCCCAGCCCGGCCGCCACGCGCGGCGAGCGGGTGTTGACGTAGGCCGGCAGCGCGTCGGCGAACATGTCCGGGTCCAGCTCGAACGCCTCGCGGTTGGCGTCGAGGAAGGAGCGCGGGAACAGCGCGCGCAGCAGCGGCGCGCCGTGGGCGGGGGCGGCGGCGAAGATCTCATCGACGAAGGCGTCCTCGGACTTGCGCAGCGTCCGTCCGTCCAGCCGCGCGGCGGCCAGGAAGGCGGGCGGGTAGTGCCGGCCGCTGTGCGGCGAGGCGACGACCAGCGCCAGGGTCTGTTCCGCCGGCGCCTGGATATCGAACACCTGGTGGGGCCCGGCCGCGGCGGTATCGAAATGCGCGTCCATGATCACAGTGATGTAGTCGACGCCGCCCGCGCTGTCACGCCGGACCATCGTCATCGCGGGGGCACCACGGGGGCATCCCGTCCTGCAACAGCCGGAATGCTGGGTGCGGTCCGTGGCCGCCACGGGAAATGCGGCGAATGCGAAAAAAAATGGATGCGGGGGCTTGCGCGGTCCTGCGGATGTTGATATACCCCCGCTCCACGCCGGCCGGGCGGACACGAGACGCCAGGCCAGCCGGGCGCGTAGCTCAGCGGGAGAGCACTACGTTGACATCGTAGGGGTCACAGGTTCAATCCCTGTCGCGCCCACCATGAAGGCCAGCAAGTCCAACGACTTGCTGGCCTTCGCCCGTTCTGGGGCAAGCGTTCGCGGCGGGGGACGTTCTGGGGGCAGGTCCGCGAAACGTGTGTGGATTGAGCACCCTTGAGCCCGGATCAGGACGCTGACGATTACCGGTGGGTTCCGATCATGGTCGGAATCGCAAGGCGCGTGGCGACCGGCGTGTAGATGTCGATGGGCGCGCCGGGGGCGCGGATCGACACGATCAGGGCGTAGCGGGCCGGGGTGTCCCACCGCTCCAGGAATGGCTTCTCCTTCCACCAGCCGCCGACCGGGAAGACGCCGATGGCGCCCCGCCTGGCCAGATCGGCCACCGCGTCCCAAGAAGCCACGGCGCAAGCGCAAGGGCCCCGGGGTGACGCGGAGCCTTGCCGCCAATCCCGACCACGTCGTGGACTGCCACGCGCACGCCTGCGCCCACTGCGGCACGGCGGTGACGGCTGAAACCCAAACGCTGCGCCACGCTTACGATCACATCGCCCTGCCGCCGCTCCGGCCGGTGGTCACGCGGGTGCGGCTGTTCGGCCAGCGCTGGGGCGCCCAGCAGGGCGACGCCGAGACCCATCAGGTGTGCCGGGCCCACGTCCTGCGCGATGTGCAGTACGCCGTGGACGCCGGCGAGGCGTGCTTCGCCCCGGCCCTGCGCCGGCTGGTGTGCTGGGCCATCGCGGTGGGGCGACGACGGCCGAGCTTGAAGGACAGCACCGTGGCCCAGTATCGCGCTACGGCCGAGCGGCGCCGCGACCAGGTGCGGGACCGCGCCGCCACCGCCATCGAGGCGCTGGCTGGCACGGAGATCCCGCCCAGCCAGCCCGGCCACGTCGAGCTGCGCCGGACCATGGAAGCGTTCGCCCGCCTTCCCGAGGAGCAGCGGCGCGTCCTGACGCTCGTCGCCGTCGAAGGGATGGGCTATCAGGAAGCGGCGGCCGTGCTCGGCATTCCGATGGGCACGCTGATGTCGCGCCTCGCCCGCGGGCGGGAGGCCCTGCGGCATGATCTTGGCCGAATCGACCCGGAACGCCGCGACGGCGGCCCGGTCCATCTGCGGGTGGTGAGGTAGCCGTGGGGCGCAATACCATCGATTTCGGCCGTGACGACCTTGAGGCCGAACTGCACGCCTACATCGACGGCGAACTCGATCCCGGGCGGCGGCTGGCGTTCGAGGCGTTTCTCGCCGCCAACCCGCCGGTCGCGGCGCGGGTGCACGATTACCTGCACCAGCGGGAGATGCTGCGCCGGGGGCTCGACCTCCTGGCCGCCACGACGCCCGAGCGCACGGCGGGCCTGGCGGAGCGCCTCCTCGGCCGCCTCCGCCTGGACCGGCTCGTCCACCGCTTCGGGCCGATCGCGGCGGCGATCCTGCTGCTGCTCGGGGGATGGAACGTCGGCACCTGGGTGCAGCACCACCGGCACGGGGCGGCGGTGGCCGGGGTGCTCAGCGGGCTCGTGGCGCTGCGGAAGGAACAGATGGCGCAGGACGCCGTGGCGGTGAGCGTCGCGCGCCGGGCGATGGCGGCGCTGCTCGTCTCCGGTACGGCGCTGCTGCTGGCGGCGTTGGCCACCGGGGGCGGGGCGCCATGCGGCAGCTCCTGATGGCCTTCCTGGTGATGCCGCGCCCGTCGGCGTGGGTGCGCTACGGCGTCGCGGCGCTGCTGGTCGCGGTCACGACGCTGATCTGGTTCAGCTTCCAGCACTCGGTGACGGGACTGCCGTTCCGACGGCCGGCCCGGCCGCATCGACGTGGCCTTCCGGCGGGCCGGCGACGACTACGAGTTGTGCGTCCAGGACAACGGCGTCGGCGCGGCGAGCGGTGCGGGTCCCAAGGGCACCGGCCTGGGCCGCCAGATCGTCCAGCAGTTCGCCGAACAGCTTTGCGGCCGCTTCGAGATGCGGTCCGACGAGCACGGCCTGCGGGCGGCGCTGACCTTTCCCGTGCAGCAGGCCGCGCCCGAGACCTGATATGGTGTCAGTTCCGGAACAGCAGCCACAGAAAGGCGGCTATGACCAGCGCCCACAAGGCGATGCCGCCGGCCAAGCTGCCGAAGAGGCGCAACCACGGCGCGGCGCAACGGTCGAGGACGCGCATGGCGTGCGCGGGTGCGCTCAGCGCGGCGGCCGGGCGTCGGCGTCCGGATCGCCGCGGTTCAGCGACACCGCATCGTCGTCGTATTCGAAGGGCGGCAAGCGCGCCAGATCGGCCGCCCGCAGATCGGCCACGTGCAGGTCCGCGCTGTCGGACCGCATGCGGACGTCGGTGAAATCGATGGCGACGCGCCCGGCACCCCCGGCGCGGTCCAGCACGAGCCGGCGGGCGGCGCCGTTCGGGTCGAGAAGGACATCGTGTACGGTGCCCAGCGCCTGCCCGTCGGTGTCGATCACGGTCCTGCCGACCATGTCCTCCACCAGCGGCACGCCCAGCGTCGTGACGGGTGCGGCGGCGGGCGGCTCAGCCGCCGGGGCGGTCGCGGTCTGCGCCAGGGCGGCGCCGCAGGTAGCGGCAAGAACCGCGACGGTGACGATCATCATCCTTTTCATGGCACTCCCTCAGCGCTGTCCGATGCCGATGTCAATTCAACAAAAAGCTCAAGGATTCGTCCCCCCACAATCGCAGTGGAGACTGGAAATCCAGCCGCTCGTCGCAGGGCGGAAGCATGAAAACATTCCATCAGCAGCAGAATAGGAACGCCATCTGGCGGTGAGAGCTGCGCATCCGTCTCTTCCTCGCTGGGAAGGGAATCTTGGGAATGTGACGCGAAACACGACAGAGGTATCGAAACACCGGCGTCTCGACATAATTGAGCCCAAGACGCCCCAATGGAGAACCAGCCCCCGCGATGAGCATTGCCCTTGCCGCCCTGACGCCCCTCATCGGGGCGATGCTCGCCCCGCTGATGATCAGGTCCGGGCGCAACGTCTGCGCCGCGTCGGCCGGCGCCGCCTCGCTCTTCGCGCTGATCCTCCTGCTGAGCCATGCTCCGGCGGTCTACCGGGGCGAGGTCGTCCGCCAACAGGTGGACTGGGTGCCGCAGCTCGGCCTGACCTTCAGCTTCTTCGTCGACGGGCTGGGCCTGTTCTTCGCGGCGCTGATCCTCGGAATCGGCTTGCTGATCATCGTCTACGCGCGGTTCTATCTGTCGCGCAACGACCCGATGGGGCGCTTCTACGCCTACCTGCTGCTCTTCCAGAGCGCCATGCTGGGCGTGGCGCTCAGCGAGAATATCCTGCTCCTCCTCGTCTTCTGGGAGGTGACGAGCCTGAGTTCGTTCCTGCTGATCGGCTACTGGCGGCACCTGCCGGAGGGGCGGCAGGGCGCGCGCATGGCGCTGATCGTCACCGGCGGCGGCGGGCTGCTGCTGATCGCCGGCCTGCTGATGCTCGGCCACATCGCAGGCTCCTACGAGATCACCGAGATCCTGAAGCGCGGCGACGCCATCAAGGCGCATCCGCTGTACGCGCCGACGCTGCTGCTCATCCTGGCCGGCGCGTTCACGAAGTCCGCGCAGTTCCCGTTCCATTTCTGGCTGCCGCACGCGATGGCGGCGCCGACGCCGGTGTCCGCCTACCTGCACTCGGCCACCATGGTGAAGGCCGGCGTGTTCCTGCTGGCGCGGCTCTGGCCGGCGCTGGCCGGGACCGAGCTGTGGACCCTGATCGTCGCCCCGGTCGGGCTGGTCACCATGCTCGTCGGCGCCTGGATCGCCATCTTCAAGGACGATCTCAAGGCGCTGCTGGCCTTCTCGACGGTCAGCCACCTGGGCATGATGACGATGCTGCTGGGCTTCGGCACGCCGATGGCCGCCGTCGTCGCGGTGTTCCACATCATCAACCACGCGACGTTCAAGGCCGCGCTGTTCATGAGCGCGGGCATCGTCGATCACGAGGCCGGCACCCGCGACGTGCGCCGGCTCGGCGGGCTCTTGCGCCTGATGCCGGTCAGCGGCGCGCTCGCCCTGCTGGCCGCCGGCTCCATGGCCGGTCTGCCGCTCCTCAACGGCTTCCTGTCCAAGGAGATGATGCTGGAGGCGGCGGCGCACACGGAACTGGGCGGCATTCCCTATCTGGTGCCCGTCCTGGCGACCCTGGCGGCCGTCTTCTCCGTCGCCTATTCGGCGCGCATGGCGGTCCACGTCTACCTCGGCCCGGTGCGCGACGACTACCCGCACCGGCCGCACGACCCGCCCGTGGGGATGTGGGGGCCGGTGGCGATCCTGGTCCTGGCGGTCGTCGCCATCGGGCTGGTGCCGACGCTCGCCGGGCCGGTGGTGGCGCGGACCGCCATGGCGGTGATCGGGACGGACGCGCTTCCCCCCTACTCGCTGGCCATCTGGCACGGCGTCACGCCCGCCCTGGTCATGAGCGTGGTGGCGTTCGTCGGTGGCGGGCTGATGGTCGCGGCGTACGCGGGTCTGTCCCGCCGGCACCGCTCTCTCCCCCGGCCAGACGCCAAAATTCTGTTCGACCGGGCGATCGCCGGCCTCGTCGCCGCGTCGCGCGGCGTCATCGTCCGGCTCCACACCGGGGCGCTGCAACGCTACATGGCCGTGATCCTCGCGACGGTGGTCGCGGTCGGCTTCGTGGCGTTCCAGGGGGGCGGCCACGCCGCCGGCACGCGCGAGACGCTGCCGGCGAACCTGCCGGCGATCGTCGTCTGGGCCGCGCTGCTGGGAACCTGCGGGGTGGTGGCCGTCGCCCACCGCAACCGGCTGCTGACCCTGATCCTGACCAGCGTGGCCGGGCTGATCGTGTCGCTGGCCTTCCTGCAATTCTCCGCACCGGACCTCGCGCTCACGCAGATCTCGGTCGAGGTGGTGACCACGATCCTGCTGCTGCTCGCGCTCAACCTCATGCCGCGCCACAGCGAAGCGGCCGGAAGCCTGCGGCGGCGTCTGGGCGGCGGGATCGTCGCCATCGCCGCCGGCGCCGGTATCGGCGCGCTGTCCTACGCCGTCATGACGCGCGACGTCGCCTCGATCTCGCACTATCACCTGGAACAGGCGAAGCCGGGCGGCGGCGGCACCAACGTGGTCAACGTCATCCTGGTCGATTTCCGCGGCTTCGACACCTTCGGCGAGATCATCGTGCTGGGCATCGCCGCCCTGGCCATCGCCGCCATGCTGCAATCCGCCCTGCGGGGTGCTGCGGCACGGCGCCTGGATGCGATGCGGGACAGCGTGGAGTCGGCCGACGCGCACCCGATGCTCCTCGTGGTGGCGACCCGCGTGCTGCTGCCCCTGGTCCTGACGGTCGGCGTCTACATCTTCCTGCGCGGCCACAACCAGCCGGGCGGCGGCTTCATCGCCGGCCTCATCGTGGCGATCGCGCTCATCATGCAGTACGTGGCGAGCGGCTACGGCTGGGCCGCCTCGAAGGCCCGGCTCGACGCCCGCGGCATGATCGGCGGCGGCGTCCTGATCGCCGGGCTGACCGGCGCCGGATCCCTGGTCTTCGGCGCCCCCTTCCTGTCGACGAGCTACGACTATTTCCACCTGCCGCTGATCGGCGAGGTCGAGCTTGCGACGGCGCTGGCCTTCGACCTCGGCGTGTTCCTGACGGTTGTCGGCACGGTGCTGCTGGCGCTGGTCCAGATCGCGCGGATCGAACGGCGGGCGCAGCGCGACCCCGTCCCCAAGGGGCCGATGGACGTTCTGCTGCATGCCGACGACGGCCGCGGACCGGCGGCCGCCATCCCCGAACGTGACGAGGCGTGACATGGAAGTCCTGATCGCCACCGGGATCGCCGCCCTGACCGCCACGGGTGTTTACCTGACGCTGCTGCGGCAGACCTTCCCGGTCATCATCGGGCTGGCTTTCCTGACCTATGCGGTGAACCTGTTCCTCTTCGCCATGGGCCGCCTGACCATCGACCGGCCGCCGATCATCGCGACCGGCTCCCCCGGCTACGGCGATCCGCTGCCGCAGGCGCTGGTCCTGACCGCCATCGTGATCTCGTTCGGCATGACGGCCCTCATCGTGGTGCTGGCGCTGCGGGGCTTCCTCGAAACCGGCAGCGACGCGGCGAGCGCCGAGCGCGGCGAGGACGGCATCCCCGGTGTTCCCGCCGTCCGCGACCGGAGCCGCGACAGGAGCCAGGGATGAACCACTGGATCGTCGCGCCGATCATCCTGCCGGCCTTCGTCGCGGCCTTCCTGGTCATGACGTTCAGCCACGACCTGACGCGCCAGCGCGTCGTGTCGACCGCCGCCACCCTCATCCTGCTGGCGATTGCGGCCGGGCTGTTCGTGCTGGCGTCGGACGGGACGACGCGCGTCTACCTGCTCGGCAACTGGCCCGCCCCCTTCGGGATCGTGCTGGTGCTGGACCGGCTGTCGGCGCTGATGCTGCTGGTCACCGCCGTGCTCGCGCTCGCGGTCGCCGTCTACGCCTGCGGCGGCTGGGACGCGAAGGGGCGGCATTTCCACGCGCTGTTCCAGTTCCAGCTCATGGGCATCTGTGGCGCCTTCCTCACCGGCGACGTGTTCAACCTGTTCGTCTTCTTCGAGGTGATGCTGATCGCCTCCTACGGGCTGATGCTGCACGGCGGCGGGCCGTACCGCCTGCGCTCCGGCTTCCACTACGTGGCGATCAACCTCGTCGGCTCGACGCTGTTCCTGTTCGCCGTCGGCCTGATCTACGCCACGACCGGAACGCTCAACATGGCCGACCTCGCCCTCAAGGCGCGGTCGGTCGCCCCGGCGGACGTGGCGCTGCTGCGCACGGGGGTTCTGCTGCTGCTGCTGGTCTTCGCCCTGAAGGCGGCGCTGGTGCCTCTGCACTGGTGGCTGCCGACGGCCTACGCCGCCGCGCCCGCGCCGGTGGCCGCGCTCTTCGCCATCATGACCAAGGTCGGGGCCTACTGCATCATCCGCGTGCACGGCATGGTGTTCGGGCCGGAGGCCGGCGCGGTGGCCAACGTGGCCACGCCGTGGATCATGCCCGCCGCCCTGGCGACGCTGGTGATCGGCGCGCTGGGCGCGCTCGCCACCCGGCGCCTGCTCGACCTCGTTGCGTTCTGCGTGGTGTGGTCGATGGGGTCGCTGCTGGTCGCCATCGGCCTTTTCGACGCGGGCGGCATGGCCGCGGCCCTTTACTACGCGGTGCATTCGACGGTCGCCGCCGCCGGGCTCTTCCTGGTCGCCGACATGGTGATGCAGCGGCGCGGGCACTGGGAGGACCGGCTGACCACGGCACCGCCGGTTCCGCACGCTACCCTGCTGGCCGGGCTGTTCTTCCTGGCGGCGATCGTGATGGCGGGCCTGCCGCCCTTCTCCGGCTTCATCGGCAAGCTGCTGATCCTCGACGCCGTGCGCGGGACGCCGTCCATGGTCTGGGCGTGGGGGCTGATCCTGGGGACGAGCCTCGCCGTGATCATCGGCTTCAGCCGCGCCGGCAGCGTCCTGTTTTGGAAGGCGGAGGTGCGTGCCGACGAGGCGCCGCCGCAGGACGGCGTCCGGGTTCCCGTTACGGCCGTGCTGGCCGCCGCCGGCATGATCGGGGCGGCCGGCCTGCTGACGGTCGGGGCGGGGCCGGCCACCGGGGTGTTCGCCGCCACCGCCGAACAGATCATGGACGTGCGCGGCTATGTGGGCGCGGTCCTCGGGCACGACCCCGCGATGGCGATGGGGAGATGACGATGCTGGCCCGCCTGCTGCCCCACCCGTTGCTGACGCTGACCATCACCCTCGTCTGGCTTCTGCTGGCGAACGAGGTGTCCGTCGGCCATCTGGTCCTGGGCCTGATCCTCGGCATCCTCGTGCCCCGGTTCACCAGCGTCTACCGGTTCACCAGCGTCTACTGGCCGGACACGGTGCGGGTCCGCAACCCGGCCGCGATCCTCGGCTACGCCCTGGTGGTGTTGTGGGACATCTGCGTCTCCAACGTCCAGGTCGCCTACCTCGTGCTGTTCCGCCGCTCCGACACGCTGCGCTCGCGCTTCGTCGTGGTCCCGCTCGACCTGCGCACGCCGGAGGCCATCGCCGTGCTCGCCGGCACCATCACCATGACGCCGGGGACGGTCAGCGCCGACACCTCGGCCGATGGGCGCACGCTCCTGGTCCATTGCCTGGAGACCGACGACCCGGACGCCGTGGCCGCGCAGATCAAGGACCGCTACGAGCGCCGCCTGAAGGAGATCTTCGAATGATCGCCACCGCCTGCCTCATCGCCTTCGCCGGCATCGTGACCGCCATGATCCTGAACGTCTACCGGCTGGTGGCCGGTCCCGACGTGCTGGACCGGGTGCTCGCCCTCGACACGCTGGTGATCAACGCCATCGCGCTGATCGTCGTGGTCGGGATCTGGTATTCCACCGCCATGTACTTCGAGGCGGCGCTGCTGTTCGCCATGGTCGGCTTCCTGTCGACGGTGGCGTTTTGCAAGTTCCTGTTGCGCGGCAACGTGATCGAGTGAGGAACCGCCATGACCTTCATCGGCGAACTGATCGTTTCGGGCCTTCTCCTGATCGCCACCTTCTTCCTGCTCGTCGGCTCCATCGGGCTGGCCAAGCTGCCGGACCTGATGCGCCGGCTGCACGCGCCGACGAAGGCGTCCACGCTCGGCATCGGCGCGACGCTCATCGCCTCGATGCTGTATTTCGCGTTCATCGGGGATGGCCTGTCGCTGCACGAGCTTCTGATCACGCTGTTCGTGTTCCTCACCGCGCCGGTCTCGGCCTACATGATCGCCAAGGCGCACATCCTGCGCAACAGGCCGACCCGCGACGGCCTGCCGGAGACCGGGAAGCCGGTCGGCTGGGCGACGCTCCATCGCGTGCCGCCTGCCACCCAGGCCAGCCGGCCGGATCCCGCGCGCCCCGGTCCCGGCGGCAGGAACGCGCCGACGTAGGAGGCGCGGAGCGCGGAGATCTTCGCCCGCCGGCCCTCATCCCGCCGTGCAGCCGATCCCGGAGAGATTGTCGTGGTAAGCCTGCGCGTCGGCCTTGACGTCGCCGGTGGATTCGCCGGATGCCGCCGCGTTCTCCAGCGCCGCGGCCGAGCCGGCGAGGTCGGCCAGCGTGCCGGCGATGGCCAACTCCATGGACACCAGCGACAGCGCCCAGGTGGATCCGGCCATCACCACCACGGCCGCCGTGGCGATGCCGACGGTCGAGGCGCCGAAGCCCGGAACCACGAGATAGGGGCCGGCCGGCACGCCCAGCGCGCATACCCCCTCGCTGAAGGGCCTCTTCTCGGCCGGCAGGCGCATCATCGCCGCGACGTCGAAGACGCCAAGCACGCCGGCCGTGGAATTGACCGCGAAGCGCAGGGTCGCGCGCCCGGCCGCCAGCGGGTCGCCGGCCATGGCGTGGCTGAGCGCCGTCACCGGCTCCGTCACGTTGGCGTAGACGTTGCGCAGGGCCGCCGGCAACGGGTCCGGGAGGGCACGCACGGCGTCCAGCGTCGGGCGGATCACCGTCGCCGCAAAGGTCCGGTTGGCCGCGTGCGCCCATTCGTTGAATTCAGCCAAGCCATCACCGGCCCGAGCCGGCCGGCCCGTGGCTACGGCGACCGCCAGCGCCAGCGCCAGGGTGGCGGCGAGGAGCTTCGGGGGGGCCAACGCGCTCAGCCCTTCGCGTCCAACGGCACCGGCGTCATCGCCGGCGTTGGGCGGCGGCGGCGGACGGCGACGTACCGCAACACCAGATAGCCGGCCACGGCGGACAGCAGCGATCCGCCGAGCACGCCGATGCGCACCGCCGCGCCGTACCCCTCCTCCGGGAAGGCGAGGCCGCCGATGAACAGGCTCATGGTGAAGCCGATGCCGGTGAGCAGCGCCATGCCGTAGACGTGCAGCCACGTCGCCCCCGCCGGCAGCGCGCCGACGCCCAGCCGGATGGCCGCCCAGGTGGCACCCATCACCCCCGCCTGCTTGCCGAGGAACAGGCCCAGCGCGATGCCCAGCGGCACCGGCGTGAACAGCGCGTCGACCGACAGCCCGGCCAGCGACACGCCCGCGTTGGCGAAGGCGAAGACCGGCAGGATGCCGTAGACGACCCAGGGGTGCAGAGCGTGCTCCACCACCTGCAGCGGCGAGGCGCTGCGCGGCCCCGCCGTGCGCAGCGGGATGGCGAAGGCCAGCGCGACGCCGGCCAGCGTGGCGTGCACGCCGGACTTCAGCACGCACACCCATAGGAAGATGCCGAGCAGCACATAGCCGGCCAGCCGCACCACCCCCATCCGGTTCAGCGCCACCAGACCCGCCAGCCCCACCGCCGCCAGCGCCAGCGAAACCGGCGACAGCTCGGCCGTGTAGAACAGGGCAATGATGACGATGGCGCCCAGGTCATCCAGGATCGCCAGCGCCAGCAGAAAGATCTTGAGCGACGCCGGCGCCCGCGTTCCCAGCAGTGCCAGCACGCCGAGGGCGAAGGCGATGTCGGTCGCCGCCGGGATGGCCCAGCCGCGCGCCGCCACCGGGTCGCCGCCGGCCAGCGCCAGGTAGACCAGCGCCGGCACCGCCATGCCGCCGACCGCCGCGATGCCCGGCAGCGCCGCACGCGACACGCTGGACAGCTCGCCCTCCAGCACCTCGCGCTTGATCTCCAGCCCGACCAGCAGGAAGAACACCGCCATCAGCCCGTCGTTGATCCACAACAGCAGCGGCTTGGCCAGCTTCAGCGCGCCCACCTGCACCACCACCGGCGTGTCGAGCAGCGCCGCGTACAGCCCGCCGGCCGGCGAGTTCGCCAGCAGCAACGCCACGGCGGCGGCGATCACCAGAAGAATGCCGCCCGCCGCCTCCATGCGCAGGAACTCGCGGATCATCGACAGCGGGGGCATGCATTTCTCCTGAACGTCGCGAAATTGATCCCACCGCTCGTCATGCGAACCACACGCCATAGTACCGTGGATCGGCGTGCAGAACCTCCAGAAAGCAGTGGTTGGGGAGGGCCGGCTTGTAGATTTTGAAGGTCTTCATGATGCCCAGCGTCGCCATGCTTTCCAGCGGGCCGACGAACGACGTGTCGCCGTCCATGAAGGCAGGGTCGGCAATCCAGGTCCCCACCTGCCGGCGCGACAGCGCGAAGCAGCCGGCGTGCGGGTTGTTCGGACGGGCGAAGGTGACGGTTCCACCCAGGAATTCGGCCTCCAGCACCGGCTCCTCGTCCGGATCGTGCCAGGGGTGGGCGAAGCGGCGCGAGGGGTGCACGTCGATGTAGACTTTGCCCAGCGCGCCGTCGCGCACCTCGTACCGGTTGGGCAGCAGCAGGCGCCGATCGCCGAACCGCTCCGCGAACCACGCCAGCTTGGCGAAGACGTGCGGGTCGGCGATGACGATGTCGTCTTCCAGGTAGCAGAACCAGTCGTAGGCGGCGGCGAACTTGTGGATCAGCCCATGACAGATCAGGCCCAGCGTGGCGGGATCGTAGTCCACCACCACGGGCGTGAAGGCGTCCTCCGGCAGGTCCAGCCGGTCCAGGCAGTGGGCCCCCGGCACGGCGGCGACGAAGATGTCCACCACCGCCCCGGCGGCGCCGTTGGCGGACACCGTCTCGCCGCGCCTGAGATCGGTGATGGCCATCTGCCGCCGGCCGAAGGTGCGGTGCAGGGACAGGATGCTCTGGCGCAGGCACACGGCGCGTTCGGCCGCGCGGCCCGCCGTGGAGCGGTACTGCCCGTCGCCGTCGCCGCAGTAATGCGGCATGACGAAGAGGATGCGCACGCCCGGCCATCTCCCTCACGCTTCGGCCGTCTCGGCCGCTTCGGCCGCTTCGGCCGCTTCGGCCTCCGCCGGCTTTGCCACACCCAGGAAGCCCAGGTTGGCGCGGCGCAGCGCCGCGTGCGCCCCATCGTAGACGAACGGCAGGAAGACCATCCGCCGCCCGGCGGTGACCGGGCGCACGGCGTGCAGCAGCGAGCAGGAGAACACCACCGCCCCACCCGCCGGTGCACGGAACAGGGCGTTGCCGAATTCGGGGAAGTAGACCTCGCCCCCCTCGTACCCGTCGTTCAGGGCGACGGAGACCGCGAATTGCCGGTGCGCGGTGCCCTTCGTGGTGTTGTCGCGGTGGGC
This sequence comes from Azospirillum sp., assembly GCA_036401175.1. Taxonomy (GTDB): domain Bacteria; phylum Pseudomonadota; class Alphaproteobacteria; order Azospirillales; family Azospirillaceae; genus Azospirillum. The sequence continues at coordinate 46,717 of DASWVP010000220.1, forward strand.
GTGGAAATGCCCGCGCTCGGTTCCGTCGTAGCAGGCGACCAGATAGCGCTCGATGTGCGTGGCGCGGAACTGGTAGGCCTTGGCGATCTCCGGCAGCAGACGGCGGCGCAGGCGGTCGCGCAGCGTCTCCTTCAGCGCCTCGTCCTCGATGTAGCGGTCGCGGCGGACCTTCATCAGGGCGTTCAGCTCGCCGACCGTGCGCCCGTCCCGCTCGGTCATGTGGCCGGACAGCTCGCCGCCCCGCTCGTCGTACAGCGCGATCAGGCGGGCGCGGAGGTCGGGTTCGAGAACGTGCGGCACCACCAGCACCGGCGCCTGCGACTGCGCCGGAACCGGATCGCCGGTCGGCGGCAGGCGATCCAGCAGTCCGGCAAGCTGCGCCACGCACTGCTCGGGGTCGGCCAGCGGGATCACGCCGGCGACGCGCAGCCGCGCGTCGAACACGTAGACCAGCGGGGTGTACATGTCGGCGCGGCCCTCGCCCTGCGGCTTGCACACCCCCAGCAGCGCGCTGATCCGCCGGTCGGGGTCGAAGAAGTAGCGCCGGCCCGGCCGGCGGTCGCGCAGCCGCCCCTCGCTTTCGTCGCCCGGATCGATGCTGACTCCGAAGAACGATACGTTCCGGTCGTCGAAGCGGTGCGCGATGGGTTCGAGCGCCGCGAGGAAGCGGCGTCCCAGGTCGAACGCCGACGACACGAAGAAGGCGAGGACGAGGGTGCGCCCGCCCATCGTGTCGAAATGGAAGGCCGGCTTGGAGGAGGTGCGTCCGCAGAAGGGTGGGCAGGGGTCTCCGGGCAGGAGCATGGCCGTTCCTGTTTCAGGTCAACGGCGCTTATGCTAGCCCGGCGCGTCACGGCGGGCGCCTGTGAGGGCTTACAGGTGGCGGGAGGCGCGGGCGTCCGTTTCGATGGCCCGGCCCCGCGCGAACGAAGAGGGTTTCCATCCGATGCGCCTGATCAGCCGGATACCGTTGTCGGTGAAGATACGCGCCGCCTTCCTGCTGGTGTTCACCTTCACGATGGCGGTGAGCCTCTTCAGCATTTCCGAGCTGCACTCGGTCAACGTGGCGGCGGACGCGGTGAAGTCGAACTGGCTGCCCAGCACCCGCGTGCTGGGCGACATCAACAACCACATGTCCGACCTGCGCACCATGGACGGCAACCGGCTGCTGGCCGCCACGGCGGACGAAAAAGCCTGGGTGGAGCGCGAGGCGGAGGCGACGCTGGGCCGCGTCGACGCCAGCCTGCGCGCCTACGAGCGGCTGCCGATCACCCCGGAGGAGCAGGCGCTGGACGAGGCCTTCCGCGGGGAATGGCGGACCTACCTGGACGCGCGCGACGCCATGATCGCCGCCTTCGCGGCCGGCGACGTGGAGCGTGCGGGGGCCCTCTACCGCGGATCGACGCGCCAGAGCTTCTCCCGGGCGTCCGACCGGCTGACCCGGCTGACCGACTTCAACCAGGCCAACGGCACCGCCGCCGCCGGCTCCGTGATCGACACCTTCCTGCACGCGCGCATGACGATCCTGCTGGCGCTGGCGGTGCAGTGCGGGCTGGTCGCCGGGGCGCTGGTGTTCTTCACCCGCCACATGACCGAACCGATGCTGACGCTGGCCGGTGCCATGCTGGCGCTGTCGGAAGGCCGGCCGGCGTCCTTCCCGCCCTACGCCCGGCGCGGCGACGAGGTCGGCACCATGGCGCGCGCCGTCGACATCTTCCGCGCCAGCCAGGAGGCGCTGTCCGAAAGCCGCAGCCGGCTGCAGGCGCAGGCCCGGCTGCTGGAGGAAAAGCTGGCGCGTGAGCGCGAGCTGGCCGTCCTCCAACGCAATTTCGTGTCGATGGTGAGCCACGAGTTCCGCACGCCGCTCACCGTCATCGACGGACAGGCGCAGCGCATCCTGAAGCTGCGCGCGCAGCTGGCGCCGGACGATCTGGCGCGCCGCACCGAGCGCATCCGCGACGCCGTCGCCCGCATGACCGCGCTGATCAACGGCATCCTCCAGGCCGCCCCCATGGCCGACGGTGAGCTGCCCTTCGATCTCGGCCCCGTCGACCTCGCCCGCACGCTGACGGCCGTGTGCGAGCAGCAGGCGGAGGTGGCCGACCAGCACCCCCTGTCCTGGGACTTCTCACAGTTGCCGGGAACGGCGGTCGTCGATGCAAATCTGTTGCAGCAGGCCATGGAGAACCTTCTGAGCAACGCGGTGAAATACTCCCCTCCCGGAAGCGCGGTGCGCGTGCGTGGCTGGCATGAGGCCGGCCACATCCACATCGCCGTCCGCGATGAGGGCATCGGCATTCCCGAAGCCGACCGCGGCCGGCTGGCCGAACGCTACTTCCGCGGTGGCAACGTCGGCACGCGGGCCGGCAGCGGCCTGGGCCTGCACGTGGTGCAGGCGATCGTCGCCCGCCACGGGGGCCGGCTCGACGTCGCCAGCCGCGAGGGGGAGGGATCGACCTTCACCATCGTCCTGCCGCACACCACGCCCGTCACCATGGAAGCCCGGACATGACCCCGACCGCCCGCCTCCTCGTCATCGAAGACGACCATGAAACGCTGGACCTGCTGGTGGAAGCGCTAGAGGAGGCGGGCTTCAGCGTCGACACCGCCAGCGACGGCGAGGCCGGGCTGGACGCCATCCAGCGGTGCAAGCCCGACCTCGTGCTGTGCGACGTGTCGATGCCCGGCACGTCGGGCTTCGACGTGCTGGAGCGGCTGACCGCCGCCTACCCGCGCCACGCCGACATGCCGCTGGTGTTCCTGACCGCGCTGTCGGACCGCGAGAGCGTGCTGCGCGGGCGCCAGCTGGGCGCCGACGACTACGTGACCAAGCCCGTGGATTTCGAGATCCTGATCGAGGTCATCAAGGCGCGCCTGCACAGCGGCGCGGCCCGCGCGCGCAACGCCGCCACCACGCTGCTGACCGCGCGGGAGACGGAGGTGCTGTCCTGGGTGGCGCGCGGCAAGGCGTCGGGCGACATCGCCGTGCTGATGGGCATTTCCGAGCGCACGGTGAACTACCACGTGGAAAACGCCATGCGGAAGCTGGACGTCTCCACCCGTGCCCAGGCCGTGATGCGCGCCACCCGCGACGGCATCATCCGGTAGAAAGCTTGATGAAGCTGCTCCCCTGTAAGAAATATCAGCTAGAGTTCGTCAGATAAAATCCGGAATGTTCAGGACGTCGCTGCGTGGATTTTGCGAAGGCGCGGCGAAGTGCGTTCCTTCATTCGTGGAAGTATCATGAGAGTCACTCTTTTTGCTTGGTCCGGCGCGGCGCTCGGGCTTCTGGCGTCCGGCACGGCGTTCGCCGAATCCGGCCCTTACGTCCGCCTTGACGCCGGCTGGTCGTGGGCGCGCGACGCCCGCCTGCGCGATGCCGAACCCTCCTCGCGTATCTGCAACTTGTGCGCCGACACGCTGAACGAGATCGGTTCGTCGGCGCTGCTGTCGGGTGGCGTGGGCTACCGCTTCAACGACCGGCTGCGCGCCGACGTCACGGTGATGCGCCGCACCGGCTTCACCCTGTCCGACGACTATACCTCGTCGACCCCGCCCATCCATTACGACGCGGGCGTGACCTCCTGGACGGTGCTGCTGAACGGTTACGCCGACCTGCCGGTGACGCTGGGCCCGGTCCGTCCGTTCGTCGGCGCGGGCGTCGGCTGGTCCCGCAACAGGATCGGCACACTGCATGCGAGCTTCCCCGGCTTCTACGCCACCGCCGCCGGCGGCACGCGCAATCACGTGGCCTGGCAGGTGACGGCCGGCGCCAGCGTGTCCGTGGCCCCGTCCCTGGCGGTGGACCTGTCCTACCGCTTCCTCGACGCCGGCGACATCGGCACCGACCCGTCGATCGCCGTCAGCAACCGCGGCCGTCCGCCGATCACCGGCAGCAACGGGCGGCTCCGGTCGCACGACCTCCTGGTCGGGGTGCGTTACGCGTTCTGACCACGGGCGGCGTGGGGTTTCCATCCGCGCCACGCTGCCGATCGTCGGTGGGCCGGCCCCACCGGCGATGGCGGGCTGTCCGCTCAGGCCCGCAGGCGCCTGCCTCGGCGCCCGTCCAGCATATCGCGGCAGGCGGCGACGACCAGTTCCAGCGTGTCCTGCCGCGGCCGCGCGGACGCGGCGCGTGCGGCGGCATGGGCGGCGGCACCGATGACCGGGTCGCTTCGCAGCCGCGCCAAGGCGTCGTGAATGGCTTCCGGCGCCACCGTCCCGCGGCCGGGCAGCAGCGCCGTCCCCCCCGACCGCAGCAGCCCGCGCGCCGTGATGCTCTGCTCCAGGTTGATGGGCATGACGAGTTGCGGCACACCCGCCTGCAATCCGGCGTAGGCGGTGGCGAGGCCGCCGTGGTGGATCAGCGCGGCGGCGGCCGGCAGCACCGCTTCCAGCGCCAGCGGCCGCTCGTGCACGGTGACGTTCGGCGGTGCGATGCGCGCGACCGCCGCCGGGTCGGCGCTGCCGATGTGGGCGTCGCAGGGGGCGCCCAGCGTCCCCAGCGCGGCGAGCACCGCGTGGATCTGCGGATGGTTGACCGGCATGTAGAGCGCCACCCGCCCTTCCTCCCGCTCCGCAACCGGCGGGCCGGGGGCGACGCGCGGGACGTTGAACGGCATGTACGTCGGTCCGCGCCGGTGTGGGCCGTAGGGGTCGAAGGCGACGATGGTGCAGACGAAGGTGCGGTCACCGGAAAACAGGTCGGCGAGGTGGCGCAGCGGCCGGCCCTGCCGCTCGTGGTGCAACGGGCCGAAGCGGTCCAGCAGCTCCGCCTCGTGCGCGCGGCTGTGCGCCGGCAGCGCCTGCACCCACGGCCGCATCGGCGGCAACGGGCGTCCGGGCGGCGGTACGGTGTAACCATTGCCCACGACCACGCGCGGAACGCCGGTCGCCGCCAGCGCCAGGGTCGGCGCGAAATCGGCGACGATCAGGTCGGGACGAGCCTTCGCCAGCGCGACATCCCATTGCTCCACCGCCGCGCGCAGCACCGGCGGGCGGTGGGCGTCGAACAGCCGCAGCACGTCGGCGAAGCTGTCGGTCGGCACCTCGCGGACCTTCGCGTCGCCGACCGGCCGCCAGCGCGGCCCGCTCACGATGGGCGCGGTGCCGTCGGGAAGGCGCCGGGCGATCACCGGCCGCGCCATGTCGGGGTCGGGCACGGCGAAGGTCACGTCATGCCCCAGCGCCGACAGCCTCTCGGCCACCGGCAGCAGCCGGTTCAGGTGCCCCAGCCCCGCACCGAACTCCCAGGCCAGCAGAACGCGGGCCATGGCATACTCCCTTTCAGCAATGGTCAGGCCGGATCCGGGCTCGCGGCCTGCGGTTGCAGAGCTTACGGTCCGGCCGACGGCGGCGGACCTGTGAGAGTTGACAGGGGGCCACCCGTGGCCGGGGCAGTCGGGCGCAGCCGCTGCACCAGCCGCCACACCGCCGGTTCCCGGACGGCCGGATCCGCATCGCGCAGCGTGCGCCAGCCGTTGTTGGCGCCCTCGGCCTGCCAGCTCAGGGTCCAGCCGTCGGGCAGCGCGATCCGCGCATCCGGCACCAGGGGGCGCTGGCTGCGCACGGTGATCAGCGGCGGCGCGTCGACGCCGTGGCGCGCGACCTGGCCAATGGTGGGGTCGATCAGGAGATCGCCGATCATGCAGACCAGATGCCCCTTCCAGGCGTTCGGGCGCCTCAACTGGTAGCCGGGGTGGCCGATGCCGAAGCGCACGCGGCCACGCCGCCCCTCAACGGCCGCAGCCACCGGCCGGGCCGGAAAGCCGAGCTGCGCCAGCGCGTCGCACAAGACCAGCGTCGTGAAGACGCAGGCCTGCCCGGCCCGTTCGCCGCCGATGGCTTCATAGAGTGCCGAGACGTCAAAGATGAAACGGTGCGATTGCCTGTTATCGTCGGTCTTCTGGTTGGCGGGTGATTTGGTCGTGATCATGCCTTGCATAAGCAAGAACGGGGCATGCGGCGACAACTGTCACTCCTCACAGGGTGGGTGACGGGTTTGTTCACTGTCAATATTCACAGGTGCGTGGGGTTTGTGCGGTGTCGTACGCTGAAACCCTCCGGCCCTCGGGCGTACGTCGCTGTCGCCCACCGATCCGGGGCCGGTAAGGGCCGCCCCGGTTGACCCGCCAGGGGCGGCCCCGTGCCGGCCTCCCATCGCGGCTCAGTCGGCCGGGCGCGTCCCATCCGCCGGCCGGTCCGTTCCGGCCCGGCGGTTCATCGACACCATGGAGTCATCGTACGTGAACTCCGGCAGGTCGCCGATGTCGGACTGCGTCATGGCCCGGTCTCCCCTTCGGCGCGTGGACGCGTGCCGGCCCGGCGGCGAGCCCGCCGATCCGGCCCCCTCCATGCTATCAGGCCAAGTTCGCGCTCAGCCGGCGTTGACATCCATCAACTCGACATCCGTCGGCCTGTGCCAGCATAATTCAGGACAAACCCCGATAAACCGGCTTCAGCCATGCTCAGCAAACCCCTTATGACGGTGCACGAGGTCGCCGAGATCCTGAAGGTTTCCGAGGACACGGTGCGCGAGTGGATCCACGCCAAGTCCCTGCGCGCCATCAAGTTCGGCCGGGAATGGCGGGTGGCCGTCCGCGACCTGGAGAGCTTCCTGAACGCCCGCGCCAACCGGCAGCCCGGGGACAACACATGAGGGAACACCGCAAACGGGAGGTCGTGCCATGCTCCTCGACACCCCCAGGGAAAGCCGGCCGGATGCCGCAGGCCGAGACGCCGCGCCGGCGTCCGACGTGCCCGCGTGGCACGTTCTCGGTGTCCCGGACGCCGAGGCCCTGCTGGGCGTCCGCCCCGACAGGCTGAGCGCGACGGAAGCCCGCGAGCGCCTGCTGCGCCACGGGCCCAACAGCCTGCCGCCGCCAGAGACCCGCAGCCCGCTGGGGCGCTTCCTGATGCAGTTCAACAACCTGCGGATCCAGATCCTGCTGGTCGCTCACCAGCACCGACAGCGCCGACACCAGATGTCTGCTGCACGCTGGTGCCGATCTCGTCATCAGCCCCTTCAAGGACGCCGCGGCGCGTGCCGTGGAACGCATCGTCGAGGCGTGGCCCGGCGGCGTTCCCGGGCGCCGCAGGACCCTGGAGGCGGCGGAGGGCGGGCCATGAGATTCACACGTTCCGATGGTCGCGGAGGTTCGTCATGAAGCATCTTCTCGTGGCTTCCGACCTGTCCCGGCGCAGCGTCCTGGCGGTCGCGCAGGCCCTGTTCCTGGCCCGGCGCTTCGGTGCCTCCCTCACGGTCCTGCACGTGGTGGACGACGAGCTGCCGCCGGCCATGTTCGACACGGCGCGGGATCAGGCGCTGTCCAACCTGCGCGCCACCGTGGACGCCCTGGCTGGGACGGCCTTGGCGCGCGTCGACGTGCGCGTGACCGGCGGGCTGGATTTCCAGGCCATCGGCGAGGCGGCGGAGGCGGAGGACGCTGCGCTGATCGTTCTCGGCGCGCACCGGCGCAGCATCCTCAAGGACGTGCTGACCGGCACCACGGTCGAGCGGGTCATCCGCAACACGACCCGCCCGGTGCTGGTCGTCCACCGCCCGGCCCCCGGCGATTACGCCTGCACGCTGGCCGCCGTCGACCTGGCCGAGCCGGAGGCCGAGGTGGTGCGCGTGGCCAGCGAACTGGCGGGCGGCCACACGCTCTACCTCATGCACATCCTCAACGCGGCGGTCGCCCTGCAACGGAAGGTGGCGCACCCGGACGGCGAGGAGATCGCGCGGTACCGGAGGTCCATGGAGGAACAGGCGCGCGCCTCCCTGCGCCGGATGGCCGAGCGCGCCGGACTGACCGCGGCGGACTACCTGCCGGTGCTCGAATGGGACGCGGTGGTGCCGCGGATCCTGGACGCGGCACAGACGTTCCGTGCGGACCTCGGGGTCGTCGGCACGCGGACGCACGCGAAGGGACCCGTCGAGCGCTTTCTGCTGGGCAGCGTCGCGGAGGACCTGCTGCTCAACATGCCGTGCGACGTCCTGGCGGTCCCGCTGCCCGATCACGCCGGATCGGCCGGGGCCACGGCGGCGGCCATGCCGCGCTGATTCAGCGAGGCGTGCACCTCATCATCGTGGCAGCGAATTGGGCAAGGGGGCGCTGTTCCGCTGCCGGTTGATTTGAAGGTTGTCTTTACCGGCCGATCCTTCACCTCTATCGCGACGATGCCGTCCGTCAGCGTCATTGTCGTAATACAAGTGAACGTCGCTTCCTGCACGCGAACAGGCGGGCCGGTAGCACCGGAACGGGCGCGCCCCGGTCCTGATCGCAACACCCTTCAAGGACGGATGATCCCTGGCGCGGTCCCGTGGATCGGCGCCACCGGCGCCGCCGGTGCGGGGAGCCGAGGGGCGCCGCCCCTACGCCCCGCCGGGCCCGCCGCCTACGGCGGGTACTCCCCCGTACCCCGGTCTCGCCGACGTCCACGCCCGCGTCACCGCCCGCATCCTCGCCGACCTGGAAATGGGCGTGCGCCCGTGGATGACCGCCGTGGAGCGCGGCTATGTCTCGCCCTTCTGGTTCACCTACCGGCAGGCCCAGGCGGCGGGCGGGCAGGTGCGGCGTAGCGAGCGCGGCACGCTGGTCGTCTACGCCGGCACCGTCACCCGCCCCGAGCCGGGCGACGACGGCGAGGAGAGCGATCTACCTGCCGTTCGACGCGGCGGGGGACGGGCGGCTGGACCATGTGCTGATCCACGCCCGCGGCGGGCTGGACCGCGCCTCCGTCGCCGTGCTGGCGGCGGTGGAGCGGGTGTACGACGGGGCGGGGGGACGCCGGCACGATGCGCTTCGCCGGAGCACGCTTCCGGCCGGTAGCCGGCTGGCAGTCTACAACGCCATGTCCGGTTGGTGAACGTACCGCGACGTCACGCCGCGCCCTTTATGTCCAAGCAGTGCGGCGATCGTCGCGTCCGAGTACGTCTTTTTCCGAAGGAGGGGTGAACCGTGGGTGCTCCCTGTCAAGGCGCGCGCCGTCCTCATCAGGTGCCATGGCCGGCATCTCGGAAGAAGACGCGGAACACTGCCATCCAGACAGGGCGTCCACGGCCGACGGCGGCCACAGGCTTTTGGGGGAGATGGGCTTACTTCGGCCCCCGCTCCTGTGCGGCCCGGCTCGCCGATGCCGTGGTTTCCAACCCTTGCAACCGCGCGGGGCCGCAGGCGCGGTCCAGCACCAGTCTGTGGGTGTGGTGCTCGGCCTGCTTGGCGTTGCTCCCGATGGTCAGAAGCGTCGCGGCGGGGAACTCCTCGTCCAGCAGGCGCATCATGTCCTCCTCGCCCGCGGGGTCGAGGGCGTTGCCGGCGTCCTCCACGAAGATCCACTCGGGCCGGCGGATCAACAGGCGGGCAAAGCCCAGGCGCTGCTGCTCGGCCAACCCCAGCGCCTCGTCCCAGCGCTCGTCGTCGTCAAGGCGGGCGCACAGCTGGTGCAAACCGACCCGGTCGAGAGCCCGGCAGGCCGCATCGCCGTCGACCGTCTCCGGGGCGCCAGGATAGCTGAGCGCGGCGCGCAGCGGGCCGTGCGGCAAGTACGGGCGTTCGGGCATGAAAAACATGCGCGTCCGGGCTGGCAGCGCGATACGCCCGGCGCCCCAAGGCCAGACACCCGCCACGGCGCGGAACAGCCGCGTCGCGGCCCGCGCATCGCCGGTGATCAGCACGCGCTGGCCCGGCCGAATGTCGGCGCTGAAGCGCTCGATGACGGGACGACCGTCGGCTTCCGTGAGAGTCACGTCGTGAAACGACAGCGCGGTTCCGGTGCCCGTGCGGTCCACCAGGATCCGCCCCGCGTCTCCACCATCCGCTTCCTGATCCAAGCGGGCGAGCGCATCGTGCAAGCCCAGGACGCGTTCGACCGATGCCTTCCATTCGGCGACCCGCGGCAGGTTGTCGATGGGCCAGGACAGCGCCGCCACGGCCTGCTGGAACGCCTGCGCCGTCTGCATCAGAACGCCGAGGGTGATCGCACCGGCGATGTAGCTCGGCGCGGCCACCAGGATCGGAACGGCCATGGACAGCACCGAGTAGGAGGCGCTGAACAGCATGACGTTGGCCAGGGCGCCGGTCTGACGATCCCAGGCGTGGCGGACCCCGCGGAAGAGGCCCATGAGGCGAGCCCGTTCACCGGTTTCGCCATGCAGCAGCGCGATGGGCAGCGCGTGATCCCGGATGCGCGCCAGCCCGAAGCGAAAGTCCGCTTCGTTGCCCTGGCGCCGATCGGCGGCGCGGACCAGCGGTTGTCCAACCACCAGAGCGATCGTCGTGCCGGCGGCGGCGTAGAGCAACGCGATGTGCAGCAGGTATCCAGGCACCGCGACCGTGATGCCGGCCACCGTCACCACGGCCGTCCCGGAGAGCATCCACAGGATGTTGCTGAAGCTGAGCAGCAGGAGCACGCAGAAGCCGAGCGAATGGGCGAGGTCGATGGCGTATTCGGTGGCGATGCGGACGTCTTCGGCGACCCGGCCGTCGGGGTTGTCGTGGTGACCTGGAAGATGGGTGACCTGATGCTGCCGCCCGTCCGCCAGCCATTCCGCGAGGAGCTTGTGCGTCAGCCACTCCCGCCAGCCCAGCTGCAGCGTCCGTTTTACGCGGAGATGGGCGACCATGACGGCGACGTTGAACGCGATGATGCCGAACACGGCGCCGATCATGATCAGGAAGCGGTCCATGGAACGCTGTTCCAGCGCGTCGAACAGCCGCTCGCTCCAGAGATTGATCAGGATCGGAACGATCACCTGTCCGACCGTCAGGACGGCGAGCGCCAGGGCGAGCAGGCGCACCCGCAGCGTTCCGGGGCCGGACCAGTAGCCGCCGGCAATGGTAAGAAACGGCCGGCCGAACCCGACGAGGTCTTTCAAGGTGTTCCGCGTGGCCATGATCACACCCGCGTTGCGCGTCGTGCCGGGACGCCGGCCACCGGACGCAAGGCCGCGGCGTCGTACGGCGGGGACGGGGTCAGGGGCGCGCAGCCGGTGCGGCGTGGCGGACCACCTGCTCGCGCGCCCGTGCGCCGTCACGGTTGTCGTCCAGGGCGGCAAAGGCCTGCGCGATACGGCTGCCGGTGTCGTCGGTGGCGCCGCCGCATGGCGCAGGGCCGAGGGTGAGCACCAGGCCCGGCCCGAGGGCAAGAAGTGGCAGCGACATGATCGGCCTCCATGACTCGCGTCGCGGCGGCATGACGCCACCGGTCGTCGCGCCATGATACGGCGGCCCCGCGGACAGTGGGTTTACCAAGGTTAATCGGCGCCTGGGCCGCCGACCGGAGATCGCCCTTTTCCATGGCCGTTCTTAACCTGGGTTAGCGCGTGTTCGCTCGTGGCGCCTACCGTACCCATAGTGGCCGTCCGCATCACGGGGAGGCCGGCCGGATCTTGCCGGTCCCGCGCCGGCGCACGTGACCGCCCCGGCGCGGATGATCGTCGGTGGCGAGGATCGCCCGGTCACCGCGCTGGCGGTCGCATGGTTCGGGGAGCATCTCGTCGGGCCGGCTGCGGGGCCAGGCAACGCGTGATCGCCGCCACCCGGCGGCCACGCCGCAGCCGTGGCCACCTGCACCGAAAGGGGACGTATCCATGTCGTACCGCATCATCCTCCTGCCCATGGACGGCGGCGACGCCGACGGCCCGGCGCTGCACGCGGCGTTCGATCTGGCGAAGGAGTTCAACAGCCACGTCGACGCGCTCTGTGTCAGCGCGGTGCCGGAGGACAGCGTGCCGTTGCTGGTGAACGGCATGACCGCATCGGCCGTGCAGGAGATCCTCGAAGCGGCGCAGGCCGACATCGACGCCCGCCGCGAGCGCACCCGGCAGCTCTTCCACCGTTCGATGGACTGCTGGAGGTTCAGGGCCGCCGGAGAGGGGGCGTTCGGGGACGGGCCCTCCGGCGCGTGGCGGGAGAGGTCCGGCCTGGCCGAGGATCTGCTTCCCGGAGAGGCTCGGTGGTCCGACCTCGTCGTCTTCGCCTATGCCCCCGACGACACCGTCCATGGCTCCGCCATCGAGGCGACGCTGGTGGGCGCCGGGCGGCCCGTCCTGATGGTTCCGCCGGACAGGGCCACCCCGATCGGGCGTTTCGTCGCCATCGCCTGGAACGGCAGCGTGGAGGCCGCGCGGTCGGTGGTCGCCGGTCTTCCCTTCCTCCTGCGCGCCGACGGTGTGGCGGTGCTGATGGCCGCACCGTCGGCGCCGCTGGAAACCGAGGGCGCCCGGTTGACCGACTATCTCGCCTGGCACGGGATCGAGGCCAATATCGTCGCCGTGGATCCGGGCGAGGAACACACCGGTCCGGTGCTGGCGGCCAAGGCGGCGGAGTTGGGCGCCGACCTCATCGTCATGGGCGCCTACGGGTACAGCCGACTGCGTGAATACGTGTTCGGCGGCGTCACGCGGCACGCGCTCCAGGACGCCGGCATCGCCCGCCTGCTGACGCACTGAGGTTCCCCGCGCGGTGCTCAGGTGGCCGCCAGCGCCTCACGGAGCGCCGACGCGGAGACCGGCTTGGACAGCAAGCGGCACCCATGCCGCAGGATGTCGGCGATGCGGTCCGGTGCCGTCTCGCCGGTGAGCACGACGGCGGGAATTCTGACGCCGTAGAGGTCGTGGATGTCGCGGATCGCCTCCAGTCCGGTTTGCCCGTGAGGCAGGCGGTAATCGGTGACGATGACGTGCGGCGTCCGGCGGCACCCGCCCAGAAGGGCGAGAGCCTCTTCGCCCGAAGCCGCTGCGACCACCGCGTAGCCCCATCCTTCCAGCAGCATCCGCAAGGATTGCAGGATCAGCAGGTTGTCTTCGATCACGACCACAAGAGACGCGCCCGAATGATCGGCCCCTCTTCCTGTTCGCATGCAATCCGTCTCCTGGCTTCGGCAAGCGCCCATCCATAATCGAAAAAGAACTACAATGGATATTCGGCCTGGTAGAATAGGAGGACGGTGATCGTTCCGTCCATTGAAGAGGTGGCGAGGAGAGGAAAAGCAGCAACATAACGGAATGCGCGACTGTCCACCGGCAAGCCAGCGAAGATTGCACGGCTCTCGGATCGGAAGCCTAATGTTGACGTTCCAAGATCACCCGTACCTCTTGGCCGGCCGCCAGAGCACGGCGCTGCCGTATGTACTCCAGGGGGGGCTTGCCGAAGGCGGTGCGAAAACTCAGCCACAGGGTGGCGGGAGCAATACCCACCGCATGCGCGACCGTTCGGGTCCCGAGCCGAGCATCCGAAAGATGCTGTTCGATGTAGGCGCAGGCGGGACCCAGGTCCGGCTGCGCGACTTGGGAATCGGCGGCCGGAGCCTCGATAAGCGCCGACCGGATCGCGTGCAGGGCAAGGAGCGTGGCCGCGGCCTCCAGTCCGGCGGGGGCCAGGGGCGCAGTTCCGGAGAAGGAATTGCCGAGCATGGCGGCGATCGCGTGTGCCGAGGAGTCGAACTGTCCGGCCACCGGGCGGACGCCGCGCACGTGGTCGATCCCGAACTCCTCCATGAGTACATCCTCGAAGCGGGAGGAGGATATGGTGACCGCCAGATACGCCCCGCTGTTCGGTGCGATGATCTTGGCCCGTGTTCCCGAGGGATAGAAGGACAGCCCGCCCGGCGGGATGACCACCCGGCGGAAGCGGTCGCTCTCCAGGGCGATGTCGCAGTGCGATTCACCCAGGTTGACCGACAGAACATGGTCGGTGAGCTGGAAATGCGTCTCGATCGAGCCGCCCTCGATGCAGTCGCAGACGCCCCAGGCGAGCGTTCGGCGCGCCCCCCACACAGGCATCTCGCGCACCGGGGGGCCATCGATGGGAACGCGGCGCTCGGGCACGTCCGTCATGACCGGTCGATCCTGTACCGAAGCGGCGTCACCCCGAACACGCGGCGGAACGTCGTGGAAAAGTGGCCCGGGCGGGAGAAGCCGCATCGCACGGCGATGTCGGCGACCGGGAGCCTGGTGGTCGCCAACAGGCGTCCGGCCCGCTGCAGGCGCCTGTCGGTGACGTAGCGGTACGGCGACCGGCCGACGTCCTGTTTGAAGCAGCGGGCGAAATGGTAGGGGCTCAGGCCCGCCACGGCGGCCAGCGCCTGCAGGGAAATGTCGTCCGCGACGTGCTCCTCGATGTAGTCCAGCACGCGGCGCAACACCGCAGGAGACAGGCTGGCGCGGACGGATACCGCCTGCATGGGCGACGCATGCCGGATGGCTTCGGCGGCGACGAGGGTGAGGAGGGACTCCCGATAGAGGGTCCCCCAGACCTGCGGCTCCGCTATGTAGTTGAGCAGCAGCCGGGTGAGCGGGGCGGCGTTCGGGGTGCGGATCGGCGACGTGGCGGCGAGCTTGGACGCATCCACGTCGCAAACGTCCGCGGTGAAGGAGGCAAGCCGTTCCGGTGGGATGCCCACGATGGCGTAGTGATGGGGCTCGTCGCACGCGATCTGGAAGTCCGTGCCGGCCGGAAAATAGCTCAGATCACCCGGCGCCGAGTCGAGGGTACGGAACCGGTCGGAGTTGACGGCGACCAAGCCCTTCGAGGGGCGGAACAGGGAGCAGATCCCCGCAACGTCGTGACCTCCCCGCGCGGTCATCGCCGGTGCCGTGATGCAGGTCAGCGCAAATCCACCGGCGTCCCAGTCCTCCACCTTCGGATGGCCTTGGTCCTGGAGAATGGGCTCAAGCCGGTAGGTCTGCATGATTCACGTCATGGTTCCGTCGGCAGGCCGGTTTGCGGCACTACGGCGCCACGCTTCGGACATGGCCATGGTAACCCTCCAGCAATGCTGGGGGCATTGCCCATTGGGGGAGGATCAGGGGATTCAGGGCGCCGGTTGCGCTTGCCGGCGCAGACGGTTGAACAGGATCTGGTCGTCCAGGAAGTGGTCGATCAGCCACAGGCGAAGGACGTGGGCCGCGTCGTGCAGGGCGTGATCGTCGGCCGCCTGGGCGTACAGCAAAGCCAGGCCGTCGACGAAGCCGCGGTGAGCGGCCACGTGTTCGGCTGCCAGAACACCATGGATCATCCGCTCTTCATTGCGGAAATGCAGCGCCGCCCAATCCCGTATCGAAGCAAGGCACTCCCGCCGCAGGTCGAGAGAGGTTCTTCGTGCGATGGCATGGAGCAGGTCGTTGTACAGTGTCACGAGGACCCGATGCTCGCTGTCTATGGACGCGATGCCGGTCTCGTAACCTGGAGACCAGGAAATTGCCGAGAGAAGAGGATCGGAAGCCACGGCTCGCTGGTGCCTTTTGGATGGGTCTTTGAGCCGTGCGCCCGGCTCACCCGATTCTACAACCGATGGACAGAATGTTTCTTCCCGCGGGTCATACGTATGATCTGGAAAGCAGCAGGATTGTGGACGTCACCGCATCATGCCGCAGCAATCCGGAAGCCGAGGCCGGAGCGGCACCAACAAAGACGGGCCGGGCACGACGGCGCGGCCCGAGTCGGAGAAAGAACGCAACGCAACGGAGGCGCCCTCGCCGGCGCCGATTCCCGAAGGAAGCATGGCGGCGGCCGGCGTCAGCGGCCGGGGTGCGTGGGGAGGGGGCCGATGCTCTTCTCCATGGCCCCGACGTCCTCTTCCAGGCCGTGGGTCTCGTTCTCGACGCCCGTGACCTGCTGATGCGTCGGTTCGACGGCACGGGACAGTCGGCTCAACCGGGCCGACAGAGCATTCAGATTGCGCCGTGCGTCGGCGCGGACTGTCGCGGCCCGCCCGATCAGCGTGCCCGGCCGGGATCGTCGCCGTTGCGCCCTCGCGCGGCGCGTCCGCCGGGGGCATCGGGACCGATGCCCCGATGCCCTCGGGCGGCGTCACCTCTCTTGCAGCGACTGGACGTAGAACACCAACTCCAGGATGCGCCCGCGGACGATCTGTTCGGAGCCCCACGGCCAGACCTCTTCGGTCGACAGGGCGTGGAAGCGCTCGCCCCAGACCGGCATGTCCTTCGTGCCGTGCGCCGAAATCATCTGCCGCCCATCGATCAGCTGATAGACGTACTCGGCGGGAAAGACGCCGTTGTTGCGCTTGGCAATGCCCGCCAGGGATGCGGGGCGCTTCGCGAGCTGGTCGGCAAGCGGACCGTCGCCTTTCCCTTGCCGCCCATGGCAGACGGCGCAGTTCTTGATGAACTCGGCCTGCCCGATGGGCTCGTCCTTGGCGGTGTCGAGCGTTTGCGCCATGGCCGGCGGCGCCATGGACAGAATGGTGGCGGCCACGATGGCCGTGCGGAGCGAGAGGCGCGTTTTCGTGTCCGGTCGCATCGTTCCCTCCATGAAGTGCGCTGGGAGCCAGCGTCGTACCGGCTTCATGAGAGCGCACCCCGCCCCGCTGGGAATTAACCCCAGTTAATGTAAGTTACAGCTAACCTATGAGGCCGGGCGCGTGCGTCTGGCCGTCGTTGCGGTGTGGCGGCTGTTCCGCCGTGTCCCGCCGCATGGAGCGCACCACCCACTTGCGCGCCTCGTCCGCCGCGACCATCGCCAGCACCACCGGCACCCCGGCCAGCCACGCCCACCAGGGCAGCGGCGCCGTGCCGAACAGCAGGTTGCCCGGAACCGTATAGACGATGGCGAGGATCAGCATCCCCTCCACGGCGATGCCCAGCGGAATCAGGCGGTTGCGCGGCATGGCGCGGTCGAGGACGGACTCGCGGTCGCTGCGGCACAGGTACACGTTGGCGACCTGCGCCACGATGATGGCGGCCAGGCACGCCGTGGTCGCCCGCAGGTACAGCGGGTCGTGCGCCGCAAGCTGCCGCCCCCACGTCCAGCCCCCGGCGAGCAGCACGGCGAAATAGGCCGCCATGGCCGCCGCCGCCTCGAACACGCCCAGGAACAGGTAGGCGCGCGCCAGCAGGCCCGCCGACAACAGCCGCTCGCCGCGCGGACGCGGCGGGCGGTTCATGACGTCGCGGTGCGGCGGCTCCGCCCCCAGCGCCAGCGCCGGCAGCATGTCGGTGCCCAGATCGACCGCCAGGATCTGGATGACGGTCAGCGGCAGCGGGATGCCGAACAGCACGAAGGCCAGATAGGGGACGATCTCCGGGATGTTGGAGGTGAGGATGTAGGCCATGAACCGGCGGATGTTGGCGAACACCGCGCGGCCTTCCTCGATGGCGTGGACGATGCTGGCGAAGTTGTCGTCCAGCAGCACCATGTCGGCCGCCTCGCGCGCCACGTCGGTGCCGCAGCGGCCCATCGCCACGCCGATGTCGCCCTGCTTCAGCGCCGGGGCGTCGTTGACGCCGTCGCCGGTCACCGCCACGACCTCGCCACGCCGCTGCAGCGCCTGCACGACGCGCAGCTTCTGGTCGGCGCCGATGCGGGCGAAGAGGACCTCCTCGGCGTCCAGCGTCAGCATCAGGTGCGCGTCGGACAGCGTGCGCAGCCGGTCGCCGGTCACCACCTCCGGCTCCGGCCCGTGCACCAGCCCGATCTCGCGGGCGATGGACAACGCCGTGTGCGGGTGGTCGCCGGTGATCATGATGACGCGCACGCCGGCGGCGCGCGCCTTGGCAATGGCATCGGGCACCTCCGGCCGCGGCGGGTCCTCCAGCCCGACCAGCCCGGCGAGCGTCAGACCACGCTCCGGGTCGTCCGAGTCGGGGTTCTCCCGCCACGCCAGCGCCAGCACGCGCAGGCCGCGGTCGGCCATCGCCTCCTGCTGCGCCAGCACCGCCGCCCGTCCGGCGTCGTCCAGGACCACGGAGCCGGCCGGCGAGGCGCGCCGGGTGCACAGCGGCAGCACCGTCTCCACCGCCCCCTTGGTGTGGACGACGCGGCCCCGGGGCGTGTCGTGCAGGGTGGAGAGGCGCTTGCGCTCGGTGTCGAAGGGCACCTCGCCGACCAGCGGGTGCAGCGGCCCCGGCCCGGCGTGCTCGACCAGCGCCACCTCCATGGGGTCGCCCAGCCAGCGTCCGCCGGAGCGCTTCAGCGTGTGGCAGTGCCGCTCGACCGCCGCCATGGCGTCGGGCACGCCGTGCACCGCCTTCACCGCCATGCGGTTCAGCGTCAGCGTGCCGGTCTTGTCGGTGCAGATGACGGTGGCCGAGCCCAGCGTCTCCACCGCCGGCAGGTGGCGGATCAGCACGTTGCGCCGCGCCATCCGCCGCGCCCCCATGGCGAGCGCCAGCGTCACCGTCGGCAGCAGCCCCTCCGGCACGTTGGCGACGATGATGCCGATGCCGAAGATCAGCGCCGGCAGCACCGGCAGCCCGGCGTGCACGCCCACCGCGAAGAACGCCACCCCCAGCCCGATGGCCAGCGCGGCGATCAGCCGGCTGACCCGCGCGATCTCCAGCAAGAGCGGCGAGCGCTCGCGGTCCTCCCCCTGGGTCAGGCGGGCGACGCGGCCGAACTCCGTGTGGGCCCCCGTTGCGAAGACGACGGCGCGCCCCTCGCCGGTCGCCACGGCGGTGCCGGCCAGCACGAGGTTGCGCGCCTGGAGATGATCGTGCTCCTCCGTCGGCTCGGCGTCGCGGAGCACGGGCAGCGACTCGCCGGTGAGCGTCGAGGCGTCGAGGCGCAGCCCCTGCGCCTCCAGCAGCCGGGCGTCGGCCGGCACGCGGTCGCCCTCGGCCAGCAGGACCACGTCGCCGGGCACCAGCGCCGCCGCCTCGATCAGGGCGATGCGGCCGTCGCGCAGGGTCTTCACCGTCTGCGGCAGCAGGCGGGCCAGCGCCGCCAGCTCACGCTCCGCCTTGTGGTCCTGCCAGAAGCTGAACAGGCCGTTGACCAGCACGACGCCCACCACGGCGGCGGCCAGCAGCCCCATGCCCTCGCCCGGCTGGTACAGATCCGCCGCCAACGCCAGGGCGGCGGCCAGCCACAGCAGCAGCGCGAAGAAGTGCGTGAAGCTGCCGACGAAACGGGCGAGCACCGGCCGGCGCCGCGTCGGCTCCAGCGCGTTCGGGCCGAACCTGGCCTGGCGGCGGGCGGCCTCGCGGGTGGTCAGGCCGTGCGGGCCGCTGCGCAGGCTGGCGAGCGCGCCGTCGGCGGGCAGCGTCTGGATGCGCATGGAGCCCCTCCGATGCCGCGTTCCTTCAGGCCTGCGGAGATTAGCGCTCCCGCGCGCAGGAGGCACGTCCGAACGCCTGCCGTTCGGAACCAGAGGGCGAAAGCGCTGGCGTTGGCCCCGTCGCGCCTGGCGTTACGGCGTCCCCAGATCGGGTGGCGCCGCCGCCTCGTCCAGCAGGCGGATCACGTCGTCATCGTCGAGTTGCCGGAAGTCGCCGTAATAGCAGCCGATCGCCTCGAACGGTTCGGGCGTGGTCAGGCACACCACCTCGTCGACCTCGCCGGACAGGGCTGCCAGCGTGTCGCGCGGCGCCACGGGGACGGCCAGGACCAGCCGCCTCGGCCCGGCCCGCCGCACCGATCGCAACGCGGCACGCACCGTGGCGCCGGTGGCAATGCCGTCGTCCACGACGATGGCCGTACGGCCCGCCACGGCGGCGCGCGGGCGTCCGCGCAGGTACAGCCCGCGGCGGCGGTCGATCTCGGCCAGTTGCCGGGCCTTCTCCTCCTCGAACCACTCGGGCGACACGAACCGCAGGACCTTCGGATTGAGCGCGACCTCGACCCGGCCACCGTCGGCGACCGCGCCGACTGCCAGTTCCGGCTGGTACGGGGCACCGATTTTGCGCACGAGGACCACATCGAGCGGTGCGCCGAGTGCGCGCGCCACCTCGGCGGCGACGGCGACGCCCCCGCGCGGCAACGCCAGGACCACCGGCTTCCGCTCCTTGAAGCGCAGCAATGAGGCGGCCAGCCGTCGGCCGGCCTCGGTGCGGTCATGGAAGAGTCGGTCGTTCATTCCCCCCTCCTGCATCCGGCGCCCGGTGGCGTCCGTCCAGCCTATGCGCGTCCCCTTGGCGCTCCCCTTAACGCAGATCAATGCCGGAGCCCGCGGGGCCTCCCCACAGTGGCATCAGGCGCGCGCCGGCCGGCGCGCGGCACGGCGTGCGAGGCGCCCATGTCCAGCGATGACATCCTTGTGTTCGACCTCGATCCGGAATGGGGACACGGGCGGCGGATCTGCGACCGCCTTGGGCTGCCGCTGGCCGGGCACGACGAGCGCCGCTTCGACGATGGCGAGATCAGGGTGCGGGCGGCCGTCGGGGTGCGTGGCCGGGACGTGTACGTCGTTCAGCCCCTGATCGGGGATCCGGCGCTCAGCGCCCATGACCGTCTGTGCCGTCTGCTGTTCTTCATCGCGGCGCTGAAGGACGCCTCGGCCGGCCGCGTGACGGCCGTCGTGCCGTACTTGGCCTACGCCCGCCAGGATCGGCGAAGCAAGCCGCGGGATCCGCTGACCCTGCGCTACGTCGCCAGCCTGTTCGAGGCGGTGGGGACCGATCGCGTGATGACCATCGACGTGCACAACCCGGCCGCCTTCGAGAACGCCTTCCGCTGCCCGACCGAGCATTTGGAGGCGCGGCTGCTGTTCGTCGGGCATGTCGTTCCCATGCTCGGATCCGACCGGCCGGTGGTGGTGTCGCCCGATGTCGGCGGCGTGAAGCGGGCCGAGCGGTTCCGCGAGGCGCTGGGCCGGGCCCTCGGGCAGGCCGTCGACATGGCCTTCCTGGAGAAGATCCGCGACGATGCCGGCATCGCTGGCGGAAGCCTGGTCGGCGCCGTGGCCGGCTGCACCGTCATCATCGTGGACGATCTCGTCAGCACCGGCGGAACCCTCGTTCGGGCCGCGGCCGCCTGCCGGGCGGCCGGGTGCCGCCGGATCATGGCGGTGGCGACCCACGGCGTGTTCGCTGGCCGCGCCGCCGAAGCGGTCGGCGGCATGGCCGCGGATCCGGCGTTCGCGCAACTGATCGTCACCGACACCATACCGCCCGCACGCCTTTCCCGTGTGGGCGCGGGAAAGCTGGTGGTGCTGGAAGCGGCGCCGCTGCTCGCCGACGCCATCGCGCGCGTCCACGGCGGCGGCTCCATCGGCGACCTGCTCGCCGCCGGGCCGGATCCAGGCCGCGGCCCCGGTTAATCCAGGTTAAGGCCCGTGCCGCGTCGCGGGTGCACACCACCGGGGTTCCTATCGGAGAAACGAACCCTCAGGAGGACGCCATGGCTGAAACCACCACGACGACGCAACCCAGGCAGGATGTCCAGCCGACCGGCGCGGCGGCCAGGGAATTGGCCGAACGCAACCGGCATCCGTTGCTGGTGCTGCGCGACGAGTTCGACCGCCTGTTCGACGAGGCCTCGTCGGTGTTCCGCTTCCCCTGGGGCCGGCGGCCGACCTTCGACGTGGAGCCGCTGCTGCGCACCGAAGCCGGGGCCGCGGCGATCATTCCGCCGGCCGACGTCGAAGAGAGCGACGCCGAATACCGGGTCACCCTCGAAGTCCCCGGCATGAGCGAGAAGGACGTCGAGGTCTGCCTACAGGAGGACGCCCTGACGATCAAGGCGGAGAAGAGGGAGGAAAAGGAGGAGAAGGGCAAGAACCGCTATTTCTCGGAACGGCGCTACGGCATGTGCGCGCGTTCCTTCCGCCTGCCGTCCAACGTGGATCGGGAGCGGATCGCCGCCACCATGAAGGACGGCGTGCTGACCATCGCGCTTCCGAAGACCGAACCGAGCGCGCCGGCAAAGCGCACCATCGAGGTCTCCAAGTCCTGATCCGCGCTTCCCGGGAGGGGATGCCATGGCGCCGGCGGCCGGATACGCCGCCGGCGCCGTTTCGTTCAGGCGTGCCGCGCGGTTCCGGCCGTCTTCGGCAGGACGACGGTCAGCACCCCGTTCTCCAGACATGCCCGGATGGCGTCCGGTTCGATGCCCGCAGGCAAAGGGAACGCGCGCCGGATCAGGCCGTAGCGGCGTTCGGCCAGGTGGCGGACCAGGGCCGTGCAGTGGGTGGTTTCCGGATCCGCCTTGACGGCCGCCACGGTCACCGCGCCGCCGGCCTGCGTGACCGCGACCTCGTCGGCGGTGAGGCCCGGCAACTCCACGACGATCTCGAAGGCATCCGCGTATTCGATGACGTCGGCGTCCGGCGTGGTGTGGCCGATGGCCGCCGCGTCGGCGGACTCACGCGCCACGTCCGTCCGGTCGCCCCCTCCCTCGAACTCGACCTCGAACTCCCGGCGGATGGGAACGTCCCGTGCCGTTGGCTCCATGGCGGCGCCCTCCTGCTGTCCAGCGTGTCGGCACAGACTGGCGCTTCGCCACGGCCTGTCGTTTATCCAGGTTAAGGCAGCCGCCTCCCGCCGTGTCACCATGCCGTCCCATGTGCGCCGTCCCATGAGCGACGGCACAAAGGACGTAGAAGGAGGCCGACATGCAGCGCGAACGCCAGGATCACCGGCCGCAGCCCGAACGGCGCGATCGCCTCATCCAGGAGCACATCCACGATCCGTACATGACGCGTCTGAAGATGGCCGACCCCGCGGTCTGCCCGACGTGCGGCGCGGTGTACGAGCAGGGACGCTGGCGTCACGGGTTGCGGCCAGTCGACGCCGGGGAGGCCGTGTGCCCGGCCTGCCATCGCATCGCCGACCGCTGCCCCGCCGGCATCGTGACGCTGGAGGGCGCCTTCGTCCGCGACCACCGCGCGGAGCTGCTGGCCCTCATCCGGCACCAGCACGAGCAGGAGCACGCCGAGCACCCGCTGCACCGGATCATGGACATCCGCGACACCGCCGACGGGCTTGAGGTGACGACCACCGACATTCACCTGCCGCGCCGCATCGGCGAAGCGTTGCGCCGCAGCCACCAGGGCGACCTGGACCTGCATTTCGACGAGGGCGAGTACTTCGCGCGCGTCCATTGGCGGGCCGGCTGAGGGGCCGGCTCGACCTGGATGAACGGTCCGCGCGCGGTGTCGGCCTGGTGTGCCGGTCCACGGCACGATGGCGTTGCAAGGGTGAAGGAGGCGACCATGAGCTCGACCGGATTGCCCGTCTTCGACGAAACCATCCACCTCACCAACAGCTGGCTGCGGGAGATCATGGACGAGCTGCACGCGGACGACCGCCAGCTGGCCTACCGGGCCTTGCGGGCCGTGCTGCACGCCGTGCGCGATCGCCTCGATCCGGTCATGGCGGCCCACTTCGGCGCCCAGCTGCCGATGCTGGTGCGCGGCTTCTTCTTCGAGGGCTGGCACCCCGGCGCCACCGCCGGTGCCGGCCGCCACCTGAAGGATTTCTACGCCCAGGTCGCCAAGGAGATGCACGACACCCCCAACCTCGACCCGGCCCGCGTCACCGACGCGGTGCTGGGGGTGGTAAGCCAACGGTTGCCGCTGGGCACCACCTTGAAGGTGACGGATCTGCTGCCGCATGAACTCCGCAACCTGTGGCGCCTGACGACGTGAAGACGCAGCGGATCAGACCGGGGCGTATCCGGTTTAGGACTTTGGCCTCCCTCGCCCCAAGCGCCTGATCCGGCCAAAGCTCACGAGGGCTGCGAGGGTCATGTTGTCGCAGTCCTTCCTCACCGCGCTCTGGCGGGATGATCTTGGACCCGGTGAAATCTGCGGGAGAATCGCTGTATACCTTGCTAGAGGCAAATATGCTTAGACTCCTCGCTCTCGTTGGTGGACTTGTGGGGGTTTTGGCGGCGCCTGCGTCTGTGCTCGGTGAAGTGACTTCAGCGCGTAGTGGATTCGCAGTTCTGGTCCATGGCGATGATCCGTCGATCAAGGAGGGCGTGGTCGTCATTCGCTATGAAGGAACGATTGAAGCTCCGATGGCCGAACGGCTAGCCGGAATATGGGCTGGGCTGCAAGGTAAGTACAAAACCGTGATTGTGCACCTTAACAGCAGCGGTGGAGCATTGAAGCATGCCGAAGAGGTAAGCGCTGTTCTCAAGGGCATGAGAACGGAAGTGGAGCTTGTCACTTTCGTATATCAAGGGCAGAGCTGCTTATCTGCGTGTTTGTTGGTTTTCATGCAGGGAGCTGAGCGGATTGCCGGAGGAGCAACGTCTTGGTTGTTCCATGGCGCATGCCCGGAGCATTCAAATGTTCCCTCTCTCAGGTCGACACGACATTACGTAAACCTGCTGCGCGAGGCTGGGGTATCCACGGAATTCCTCCGCTTTCTTGAAGATTGTGGCTATCTCACCAATGCCGGAGCGTTTTGGGCAAGTGGCTATGAGCTGGCTTACGTTCACAAAGCCAATATCATCACTCGTTTGCTTGCGCCATGGCAGCCAGAAACCCCAATATTTTTACCCGGCGACCCACAAATACGGCCTCGGTAGGCATCCTCAGGTGAAAGTCAGCGAATTTGGTATCAGCCCCATGGTCTGGCGGCGGCTCGTAACTGACCTCGTCAACACACGAAGAACTGCCACGCACGATGAACTGCAGGGCGTCCTCGTGAAGACGCAGCGGATCAGACCGGCGTTCCCAGCCCAGGCGCGGTTTCGTCCGGCGCGTGCCGCGGCACGATGATCGTGAAGACGGAACCGCGACCGGGCGTCGAGCGGACCGTGACCTCATGCCCCATGAGCTTCGCCATGCGCAGCACGATCGACAGCCCCAGCCCCAGCCCCTTGGTACGGTCCTTCTCGCCGTTGCCGACCTGATAGAAATCCTCGAAGATGGCATCGAGCTTTTCGGCGGGAATGCCGATGCCGGTGTCCCACACCTGGATGTGCACGGCCGACCCGCGTCGGCGGCAGCCCACGAGAATCCGCCCCCGTTCCGTGTAGCGGACGGCGTTCGCCACCAGATTGCCGACCATCCGCTTGAGCAGCATCGGGTCGCTGGAGGCGGTGAGTCCGCAGTGCACGACGGTTACGCGCAATCCCTTCTGCTGGGCCATGCCGGCGAATTCGGACGCGCGCGCGTCCATGATCTCGGCCAGCGGGACGGAGCGTGTGGTCGGGGTGATGCGGCCGGCCTCCAGCGCGGACACGTCCATCAGCCCGTTCAGCAGATCCTCGGCGCTGCGCAAGGCGGCGCCCAGATTGTCGACCGCCTTGCGCTGGCGGGTGTCGGTGGTCGTGGTGTCCAGGATGTGGTGGAACAGGCGCATCGCCTGGAACGGCTGGCGCAGGTCGTGGCTGGCCGCCGCCATGAAGTGCGATTTCGCATTGTTGGCCTGCTGTGCGTCCTGACGCGCCCGATCCTGAAGCGAACCATAGTCGCGCAATGCCGCTTCGATCTGCTTGCGGTCGTCGATGTCGATGGCGAGGCCGATCCATTCCGTGATCGCGCCGCCTTCGTCGCGGATCGGCTCGGCGTGGGCGAGATGCCAGCGATAGGTCCCTTCACGATGGCGCAGACGCATCTCATGGTGGAACGGGGTGCCGGCCGTCAGGGCGGTGCGCCACGCCTTCAGGAAGGCCGCGCGATCATCGTCATGCACGGCGTCGGCCGGGGTCTCGCCGTTCATCTCGCCGGAGGGCAGTCCGGCATAGTCCGACCACCAGGAGTTCCGCAGCGTCGTTCGGCCATCCGGGGCGCACGAGCACAGGAAGGCCGGTATGAGGTTGGCGACCCGGCTGAAGCGGTCCTCCGCCCGCTGCGCCTTGTCGATCAGCGCCCGCTCGCGCCGGTCCGTCGACGCCAGCAGCTTGTGGCTTGCCGTGGCCAGCGTCTGCCAAAGAACGTTGATCTCCCGGATCGGTGTCGGCGCGTGCACCGCGATCGGCTGCCCTACGGCCAGGGCGCCACTCGCCTCGGCCAGCGCCCGCACGTGCAGGGCGATGCGCCGGCCGACCAGATACGCCGACGCCACGGAAGCCAGGAGCAGGCCCCCACCCCCCACCGCCATGCCAAACATGGTGCGGTGCAGGGGAGCGTCGACGATCTCGACCGGCGCCATGACGCTGAACGTCCAGTTGGCGACCGACGAGCGTTTGAAGGCGACGACGACCGCCCGTCCGTCCAGAGCCACGCCGCGGAAGATGCCCTCGGTCGCACCCGCCACGATCCGGGCGTACCGTTGCGAGGCTCCCCGGCCCAGAAAGCGTTCATGCCCTTCGGAACGGGCGATGATGCGCTGCTGGCCGTCGGTGACGACGCCGACCCAGCCGTCGGGCAGCCCCGGCTGGTGGATGAGGGCGGTCAGGCTTTCGGGCGCGATGGCGGCCGAGAGGATGTAATGGAGCCTGCCGTCACGCGTTACCGGGACGTCTATGGAGAAGAGTGTCCGTCCGGCGATGCGCCCGTGGAACAGGTCGGAAACGATGGGCACCGGCTGCTCGCCCATACGCCGGATGGGTTCGGCGTCGGTGGCCGGCAGCAGTTCGGCGGAGAAGGGACGGAGCAGGTTGAGCACCTGCCGGCCGCCCGGCTCCAGCAGGGCCACGGTGTGCCAGGACGGGTGGAAGCGCCGGGCCGTCCATGCCTCGGTGTGGAAGGCCGCCAGATCATCGGCGTCGAGCAGGGTGGACAGGGCCAGCACCTGGAGCGAGGTCGTGCTGATCCGAAGCTCCTGATCCAGCGCCACCATCATGGTGCGCGCCCACTCCTGAAGGCCGCGCTCGGTCGTTTCCCGTTGCGTTGCCGCGCTCCAGTAGGCGAGGGCCGCCCCGAGCGCCAGCATGGGCAGAAGGGTGGCGAGGACGAGGAGCAGAAGATGCCTGTCGAGTCCCATGACCCTTGCCGAGCCTGTATGAGTGTGCAGGTCCACAGCCTCCTCCGTCTCAGCCCGGAACGTCCGCTCCGGGGTGTCGAGGTGCAAGGGTCACGATTTTTTGGCGACCATTGCATGCTCGGGGCAAGGGTTTGCGCGGGATCGTCTCCCAAGCGGCATGTTGTGCACAAGCGAATGCGCCGACACGCTCGGTATGTCTAAGTCTTTGGAAATGTTCGATTGGCGCGGCGGGTGCCGGGTTTTTCGCCGAACCGGTCTTTTGTTCATTAGCGCATAGATAATGAATGTGGGTCAATCCCTTTGCTGGGTTCGAGTCGCGACAAAGTGTTGCGACAAGGTGTTTCATCGGCATCGCATGCGCGGGCGGGTGTAAAACGAGGCGTTCATTTTCTTTTTTTCTCTTGCCATGGTTGCTTAATGCGGCGCGCACCGTCGCGGCCAGCCGCCCCTTGCGATATGGCTTCGCCAGATAGTTGCGATTGTGCTTGGATTCGGGCAACCGCTCGATCACGCCGCCGGTATGAGACACTACCCGGGCAGGTGGTTGGTTCCGCAGGAAAGGACCTGATGCAGATCCCGCGCGCTCTATCGGCGGCCGTCCCAAACCGATTGGGCGTGCTGGATGAAATCCATGATGGCGGTGGGAGAGGCCGGCTTGTGCGCCGTAACGATGCCGCCGGTGCGCATAAGGGACTTGAAGCCGGGACTGGTGTCGCCGGACAGCACCATGCATGGCAAGCCGGGGAATTTTTCCTGAGCGTATTGGCATGCTTCCTGCCCGGTCAACCCCTCTCCCATGTGCTGGTCGGTGATCAGGGCGAAGGGCAGTTCCGGAAGGCGTTCGATGACGGCCAGGGTATCGGCGGCGTTACGGGTAACGGCAACTTCGTAGCCAAGGAGAGAGAGCATTTCCTCCAGGGCGTCAGCGCACAAAGTGTCGTCTTCGGCGATGATGACGAGAAGGCGTTGAGGTTGTCCATCTTTCACGGCCGGCTCCGTAAAGAGTATGAATGAATCCTTCCGTCCGTATTTGCGTCAGAAGATTTCACTGCGAGATAATGGTTTGATCGCTCCCTGAAAGTCAATGTCCCGCTGTCGTCTATAACCTTTTGGTTCATTCGGGCGCATATGGCTTTTTGGCGGAGACGGGGAATGAAATTTTCCCCGTCGAAGAAAAAATGGCGCAGCCCATTGTCGGGCGGACGTGTGATGGCAATCGCCTCTGCGCATGCCAACTGAATTGGCTGTCAAGCACCTGCCTCGACACCCTTACATTGTCCCGTGGCGTGTGGGGCCGTCGTCAATCCACGTCAAGGCTTGGCCTCCCGCGGGCGTCGGGCGGCCGGTCCGGTGCCTTCGGTGGCGAGCAACAGGTGCAAGCTGGTGTCGGCCAGGCGCCGGCCGACCGTGCCGGGCCGACACCCCTCCAGTTCCAGCCGTCAGGGCGTTTCAGGCCAGAACGCGCGATCGGCCGTGTGAACGGTCGTGTGGCGCGCCTGTGCCGGCCACCATGGCCGGCGACACGTCCGGATCGAGTTGGGCCATGGCGTTCAGGCGGTCGCCGTCCAGTACGAGCAACTCGCCCCGCGCGAACTCCAGCAGCCCATCCAGGCGCATCTGCTTCAGCGTGCGGCACACGTGCACGGAGGTGAGCCCGGTGGCGTCCGCGATCAGCACCTGGTTGAGCGGAATGGGTACCGTCACCTTGTGCCTTCCCTGGCGGGCCTCCACGCGCCGGTGCAGGTCCAGCAGCAGACTGGCAATCCGCGCCTGGGCCGTCTGCTGCCCCAGGGCGCCCATGTGATTCCACGCCGCCAGCATCTCGTGCGCCAGGGAACGAGCCACGTTCAGCGAGAACAAAGGTGAGTTCTGGCAGGCCCGGCAGAACGGCTCGCGCCGGATGGCGCAGACCCGGATGTCGGTCAGCGCCTCCGCCGTGTAGAGCATGCCGACGGTGTCGTCGCCCTCGAATCCCAACAGGTCACCCGGCAACGCGAAGCGGATGATCTGGCGGCGACCGTCTTCGAACAGCTTGTACACCAAGGCCCATCCCGACTGGACGATCAGAACGTGTTCGAAGGCCTCGCCCTGTTCGAACAGCGTCGATCCGGCCTTGCGCGCGAAGACGCGCTGGCCGTACCCGAAAAGCCGCTCCAGGTCGCCGATCGGCACCCCCCGGCACAGCGCCTGTTCCTTGACTGGGCAGGTCGCGCAGGTCGGCAGGCGGGAAGGGAGCGGTGCGGCGGCGTGCTCCGGCGCGTGCGCGCAGTGATCTCGGTCGGCGTGGTCACTCATGGGAGCACCTCGGCAGCACCGGACAAGGCAAGGCGGGCAAGGGCCAGGACCCGCGCGCCGCGTGAACATCGTTGCGTCAGAAAAACTGCCCGGCGCAACGCCGCCCAGGAGAGAAGCGCGAAAGCGCGGTTTTCCGGGCGCTCTACTCTTTGCTATACTCTTTGCCGTCGCCGCAGAAGCGTAGGGAGACTTTCTCTTCTGGTCCAGGGCCCAGAAGAGGTAAGGGTCGTGTTCTCGTTCAATGCTCGGAAAAATTGATCTGCTGAACTTTGATTCTTTCTGGCGAGAGTCTTGTCTTCAAGGCGGCGCCCGATGTGCTCGACCAGAGGGTGAAACGTCGCGCCGCCGGCATGGCCCGATGCATTGCCGTCTTTCGGTTCGATTCAGTGCCTGTTTGACTGTCAACGTCGCCGTTCCGCCAACACTTTTCCAATTCGTCTTGCCCGTCCCCGGACTTGATCCGGGGATCAGTCCCGGGCACCCACGGGCTTGGGACTTCCGGGGAAGCGCCGGGTGCGTGGGTGCCCGGGACTGGGGCCCGGGCATGACGAATTGGAAAAGCGAAAGCAAACCACCAGCGTCCAAAGTCAGACAGGCTCCTAATCGTGGTTAATCCCAGGGTGTGATTTCAGCAGCGATCGCAGCCGCGCCAGCAGCACCGGGTCCGCCAGATCCAAGAGGTCGGCCGGCACGGTGACGACAAGCCGCCCGTTTGCCGACGCGTTGAGATCCTGCGCCAGCCGGTGCAACGACGACGGCGGCCCCGCCAGCACCAGTGCGTCGTACAGCTTCAGGAAGGCCGCTTGGTTCAGGATGTGGGCGGCGCACGTCTCGAAACGCCGGGTGGCCGCGGCGGGGCCGATCGTTCCGCCGTTCCGGTGCAGAATCTCCTCGAATCCCGCGCGCTCATCGGTGGCCTGGAGAATGCGCAGCCGCATCCCGTCGGCGAGCACGACCCAAATTCTGCAGCGGCTGCCCATATGCGCCTCCACTGACCGCACTACAGACATGCGGGCAGCGGCGCACCGACGCCTTAACCTGGATCAGAGACGGAATGAACCTGGACCGATAGTCCTTTGCGAACGCAGGAGGGCACCATGGACAGGGCACCGGATCTGGCGGGGGGTGGGAGCAGCCTCCTGCTCACCGACTACTACCAGTTCACCATGTTCCAGGCCTACCAGGAGCAGGGCCTGACCGACACGGCGGCGTTCGAGCTGTTCGTGCGCAAGCTGCCGCACGACCGCGGCTTCCTCATGGCGGCCGGGCTGGAGCAGGCCGTGACGTTCCTGGAGACCGCGGCGTTCGGGGAGGACGAGATCGCGTGGCTGGCGCGCGACCGGCGCCTGCCGCCCGCCGTCGTCACCCTCCTGGCATCCTTCCGCTTCACCGGCGACGTCGACGCGATGCCGGAAGGCACCGTCTTCTTCGCCCACGAACCGGTCCTGCGGGTGGTGGCGCCGCTGCCGGAAGCCCAACTCGTCGAGACGCGCCTCCTCAACCTCATCCATTTCGAGACCGTCGTCGCGTCGAAGGCCGCGCGCATGGTGCTGGCGGCGGAGGGGCGGCCGCTGGTGGATTTCGGGCTGCGGCGCGCACACGGGGCCGAGGCCGGGCTGCTGGCGGCGCGGGCCAGCCACATTGCCGGTTTCTCGGCGACGGCCACCACGCTGGCGGGGCTGCGGTACGGCATCCCGGTCGTGGGCACCATGGCGCATTCCTTCATCCAGGCGCACGGCAGCGAAGCGGCGGCCTTTGAGGCTTTCGCCCGGGCGCGGCCGCAGAGCCTCGTCCTTCTGCTCGACACCTACGACACGGAAACGGCGGCGCGCACGGTGGTGGCGCTGGCGCCCCACTTGGCCGCGGACGGCATCGAGGTGGCGGGGGTGCGGCTGGACAGCGGCGACCTCGGCGCGCTGGCATGCCGTGTCCGCGCGATTCTCGACGCGGGCGGCCTGACCCGCACGCGCATCATCGCCAGTGGGGGGCTGGACGAGACGGCCATCGCCGCGCTTGTCGCGGCTGGCGCGCCCATCGACAGCTTCGGCGTCGGCACCAGCCTGACCACCGGCGGCGACGCCCCGGCGCTCGATTGCGCCTACAAGCTGGTGGAATACGCCGGGCTGCCGCGCCGCAAGCGCTCGCCCGGGAAGGCCACGTGGCCGGGCCGCAAGCAGGTGTTCCGGCGCACGGACGCCGACGGCCGTGTCCTTGGTGACCGGATGACCGTGTCGGGCCGGGCGGACGCCGGGCGCCCGCTGCTGGTACCAGTCCTGCGGCATGGGCGGCGCGCCGGCCCGCCGCCCGGCCTCGCCGCCATCCGCACGCACGCGGCGGACGAACTGGCGTCGCTGCCCGAGCCGTTGCGCCGGCTGTCGGGTCCCGGCACCATCGACGTGGAGATCGATCCGGAACTCCACCGCCTCGCCGAGGAGGCCGACCGGCGGGCGCAAAACGCTGCGGTCACCGATCGGGGCAGGAGGACGCCAACCGGATCGTAAACTCATTGATCCCCAAAGCCGCGTAAGGATCAGCAACGCCTTGTTCGCGCAGATACCGCATTTGGAGATCATAGGCCTGCGGCTCCAACTCGGCGAGGCATCGCGGGCGGAGTCCGTTGGAAAGCTGAACGTGGTGGGTCAGTTCATGAACCAAATTGCTTTGGAAAACCGGGTCATCCGCCTTCCAAGTCGATGGGAGAAGAATGATTCGATTCGGGATGTCGTAGAATCCGTCGATCCGCAGGTGAGGAATTTTCTCGCTATCGTCGCCAAATGCCCTGGCGTTGATGACTGTCCAAGGCACCAGTTCTATCCGAGGGGGTTCGGGAGCGGCAAGGCCGGCTTGGTCAGCCACCCAAGACAGTAAATGCGTCAGCATCCTGTCGGCGTTGTCTTCTTCCGATCGATTTGGCAGAGGGTGGGTCCACGTCCAATCACTTTGATCGAAGCTGTTCCATTGGCTGTCCGGCCGCTCGCGGCTTTCGTAGTTGTAAGGAACGTCATCCCAGCAGCGGACCTCATCGCGCAAATTGTCCAAGACAAAAGTGCCGTCACTGGTATCAACAAGAAGAATGGCGTGGGGAGACATGAGCTTTTTGTCGTAGACGATGGCGATCGACATTGCGGCGCGCGAAAATCCAAGATTCATCAATCTTCTGATTTTCTCAAGAACGAAGTCTTCGCAGTCGCCGTGCCCCAGGACGGGATAGCTCCACACGTCTTCCTCGCCGCGCCACTCGACGTCGGGTATGAGTTCAAATTCAGTATTGATGTCCTTGTTCACGTTCTCAAGCTGGCGAAGCCGGTCCGGTGTCATTTCAATGAGGCTTTCTCCATCTATCACGCACTGATCTGGATAGGAAACACAGAACTCGTCATAGGCGATTGGACGAGAAATAACCTTCTCAACGAGAAGGTCCAGGGGGGAGCAGCGGCTCAATTCGGCGGATGCCAACGGCGCTGCCGCCGCACCAAGCAACACACCAATGAAGGGAATGGAGAACCGAAGCATGCGTGCCACCCTGTACGGTACGCCATGATGCTTTCGCAGACCGCAGGGCCAGGCACTAACCTGGATCAATGTCGGGCGGGGTCGGTTACCCGCACCCTGGATTCGGGGCGCGGTGCGAAGGTGTTTGAATAAGGTCCAGCGAGGGCCACCACGGTGACGGCAAAGAACTCTGCGGGCGTGTGACATCCAAAGCAATGGGCGGGCAGCCACCAATGATCCAGGACAGGAGCGATGGGTGCTCCGGCCGACGGTCGATCGCGCCGCTCATTGGGAATCAAAGACGGCGAACCGATCCCCGAACGCTGCACATGCGATGGATGGCGTCCGCGGTGGTGGACAGGATGGATTGGCGCTCCCCGATCCGTCCATTGGCGCCCATGCGGTACAGGGTGAGCGAGAGTTCCCGGATCCCCCTCCGGCGCTCCGGACAGCACGCCGTTCCGCGGCGCGGGGCACGTTGACCTGCATCAATCCCGGCGCCCACCCGCGAGGCGCGCCAGGATGGCCTTGGCCCGGCTGATCGGGACGGCGAAGCTGATGCCGGCGTTGCCGCCCGGCGGACCGAGGATGGCGCTGTTCAGGCCGACCAGTTCGCCCCGCAGGTTCACGAGCGCGCCGCCCGAATTGCCCGGGTTCATGGAGGCGTCGGTCTGGATCAGATCCTCATAGCCCTGGTCGCCGAACTCCGTACGGCCCAGCGCGCTGACGATGCCCAGCGTGGCCGTTTGCCCCAGGCCGAACGGGTTGCCGACCGCGACCACATAGTCGCCCACCCGCAACGCGTCCGAGTTGCCGACGGGCACGGCCGCCAGCCCCGGCGCTTCGACCTGAAGCACCGCGAGGTCGGCCTCCGGATCGGCCGCCGCCAGCGTCGCACCGTACCGATGGCCGTCGCCGAGGACGGCGATGATGCGGTCCGCCCGTTCGAGCAGATGCAGGGCGGTGATCACGTAGCCGCGATCCGCGTCCACCACCACGCCGGAACCGGCGGCGTTCCAACGCCGCTCTTCCGGTTGCTGGCGTCTGGGCAAGCCGAAGTAGCGGCGCACCGCCGGATCGCGCAGGATCGCCATGTCGTCGTCGGACAACTCTCCCTGCACGGCGATGCTCACCACGCCCGGCAGGGTCCGGGCGAGCATCGGCGCCAGGGTCGGTGGTTCGCCGGCGCACCCCTGTGGGGCCGGGCAATGGTCGAGGGCGCAGGCGCCGGCGAGGAGCACCAGCAGCAGCGCCGCAAAGCCGCCCGGCCGCCGGGTGGGCACGGCCTCAGAACCCCATCCCGGCCGCCTCCTCGGACACCGTCGGTACCGTCGTGCCGGGGCGCTCGCCGACCATGGCCTCGGTCATGATCAGCAGGCCCGCCACCGAGGACGCGTCCTGAAGCGCGATGCGCACGACCTTCGTCGGGTCGATGATGCCGGCCTTCACCATGTCGCAGAACGCGTCGGCCTGCGCGTCGTAGCCGAAATCGGTGTCTCTCTGCGCCATCACCTTGCCGACGATGACGGAGCCGTCCATGCCCGCGTTGGCGGCGATCTGCCGGACCGGCGCCTCGAGCGCGCGGCGGACGATGTCGATGCCGACGCGCTGGTCGTCGTTGCCGTGGCGGAGGGACGCCAGCGCCCGCTCGGCATAGAGCAGCGCCACGCCGCCGCCGGCGACGATGCCCTCCTCGACGGCCGCACGGGTGGCGTGCATCGCGTCCTCGACACGGTCCTTGCGTTCCTTCACTTCGGTCTCCGTGGCGCCGCCGACGCGGATGATGGCCACCCCGCCGGAAAGCCGGGCGAGGCGTTCCTGGAGCTTCTCGCGGTCGTAGTCCGAGGCGGCTTGCGCGATCTGGGCGTGGATCATGCCGCAGCGCGCATCGATGTCGGTCTTCCGGCCGGCGCCGCCGATGAGGGTGGTGTCGTCCTTGGTGACCAGAACCCGGGCGGCGCGCCCCAGCGTGCCGATGGTCGCGGTTTCCAGCTTGATGCCGAGATCCTCCGCGATCACCTGGGCGCCGGTGAGGGCGGCGATGTCGGCCAGCATGGCCTTGCGGCTCTCCCCGAAGCCGGGGGCCTTGACGGCGACGGCCTTCAGGCCGCCGCGCAGCGTGTTCACCACCAGGGCGGCGAGCGCCTCCCCCTCGACGTCTTCGGCGACGATCAGCAGCGGCCGGCCCGACTGCACGACGGCTTCGAGCACCGGCAGCAGCGCCTGCAGGCCGGACAGCTTCGCCTCGTGCAGCAGAACGTAGGCGTCGTCGAGGTCGCAGGTCATCCGCTCGGCGTTGGTGACGAAGTAGGGCGACAGGTAGCCGCGGTCGAACTGTAGGCCCTCGACGACGTCGAGTTCGGTGGACATGCCCTTCGCCTCCTCCACGGTGATCACGCCCTCGTGGCCGACCCTTTCCATGGCGCGGGCCAGAATGTCGCCGATGTCGCGCTCGCCGTTGGCCGAGATGGTGCCGATCTGCGCGATCTCGTCGGAGGTGGACACCGGTCTGGAGCGGCGCCTGATGTCGGCCACCGCGGCGTCCACGGCCATGTCGATGCCGCGCTTCAGATCCATGGGGTTCATCCCGGCGGCCACCGCCTTGACGCCTTCGCGCACGATCGCCTGGGCAAGCACGGTCGCCGTCGTCGTGCCGTCGCCGGCAAGCGCGCTGGTCCTGGTGGCCACCTCGCGCACCATCTGCGCGCCCATGTTCTCGAAATGGTCGGAAAGCTCGATCTCCTTGGCGACGGTGACGCCGTCCTTGGAGATGCGCGGCGCGCCGAAAGGCCGCTCGATCAGCACGTTCCGCCCCTTTGGTCCGAGCGTCACCTTGACGGCGTCCGCCAGGGTATCGAGCCCATGCAGCATCCGCTCGCGCGCGTCGGTCGAGAACCTGACCTCCTTGGCAGACATGGCAGCCTCCTTGTCGCTGACGGCGGGATTGACAGCCCGGTCGGCCTCTTGGCGTCCATCGTGGCATAGCGTCAAGGAGGGTCGGTGGCGTCGGAGCCGGCATGGGTCTACGCCGACGATCTTCGACCGGCGATCAGAGGCCGCCTTAACCTCGATCAATGTCACCTTCTCGGTGTCCCAGGCCATGTCGACTGGACAGACGCCGTGCCGGCACGTGATCGGTGCCTGCCGTCGGCCCTCTGGCACGCGCAGTCATTGCAGACTGAAGACGTGGTCCGACTTCTTCGCCGGCGCCGTCGTGTCGGCGGAACGGCGACGTTGACAGTCATAAAGGCTCTGAGTCTTGCGCCCGAGGGGGAGCCACGCGAGCGCGTGCTGGCGGTCGCCGAAATGGCGGCGCTGTTCACGGCGGTGAACCTCGACCACCTGTACACCTACCTGCGGAACGTCGGGAGGCACGTCCAGGATATCGGCCGCGCGTTCGATCGGGCGCGGGACCGTGCCGGGCTGGGGAAGGATGTCTCCCCCTACACGATTCGCCACACCATGGCGACCGAACTGCGCATGCGCGGCGTGGCGGTTTGGGACGTCGCTGGTTGGCTTGGGCACAGCAGTGGGTATAAAACCACCGAACGGTACGCAAAAACAAACCCGGAGGCGCTGGCGGGCGCTCCCCGGGCTACCGATGCGTACTTCGCGGACTTGGCGGCGGCCATGGAGGCTACCCGCCCGGTCCTATCGCCGACCCCGGTGCGTGCGAGCCGCGTGCTGCCTGGTCAAGCCGAAGGGGCTGCGTTGCAGCGCAGCCCCTTGCGGAAGTTGGTGGAGCCAAGGAGGATCGAACTCCTGACCTCTACAATGCCATTGTTGGGACGGAGCAGCGTCGATATGCGACAGGACGCTACTATATGATCCTCATCAAACACTTGATCGCCGCGATGATGCGACGGGGGGCGCCGGATGGCGCGCGATTTTCCCGTATGGTGATTGCTGGGTGATTGCTGGAAACGACGTCAACGCCTTTCTCCCGCCGCGTTGGCGTTGGCTTTCGCCGCTGGTCAGACAGACGCGCTCGTGGCGCCCAACCGCGAGTCTATCTAGACGCGCCGATTGGACGGCTGTGCGGTCCCGTGAAGGCGCGTTGAGCCGCATGGTGCTCCGTGTTGTGGACTGGCGGCAACTTTAAAACCCCCAGCGGGACGGCTCCTGTGATTCGCCCGCTGCCACGTCCGCCGGGCGCCGCTCCCGTTACGGCGACCGGCGGTTCGTCATCGCGCCGGGCCTTCTTCGTTACCCCTGCTCCACCACCCCCCCAGTCGCGGGCGGTCGCAGCGGTAGCGGTCGATGTCCAGCTGCGTGATGGCGGCCATCTGCTTGAACTCGGTGATGACGCGGCTCACCGTTTCCGGGGTGAGGGTGAGGATCGCCCCGACGTCGCCGCGGCCGAACAGCTCGCACTGGGCGTCCGGCCCGTCGTCGCCCAGCAGCAGGAGAAGCCGGGCGACGGGGCTGCGCGCGCTGCTCGGCCCGAAGTCCACCAGCAGTTCGTCCGGCCGATCGCCGGCGCGAAACACGGTGCGGTTGCGTGGGACGGCGATCTCCGGATCCTGCGTCAGGACAGCGTGCAGGTCGCCCGCGTTCAGCCCCTTCGGACAGCGTCCGTTCGCACGCGCATGGGCGGCGGGCGGCGGCGCGAAGACCGCCGGGAGCGGTTCGGGGGGGGCGCTTGAAAGGAATGGCTGTGTGTATGGGGATCGGTCACCTGTGTTCTTCATGCGGCGCTGCCTCAAGGGCGATGTCGTGAGCCAGCGCGTGTTTTCGACGCCGAATGGCGTGGCATTCCGCTGGTATCGCGCGCATCGGTTCGTCAGATGCATACGCCGATTCACGGATTTCGCGTGCAAGTGGCCGTCGGTATCGGCCTCGTGTGCCGCGGTCGGAAGGGCGCGAAGAGGAGCGCTCGCCCTGCACGATCAGAGCGATCTGTTCAGAGCCATCCGTTCAACGGCGCGACCGGTTCCGTCATTCGGTGTGCAGCCACAGGCGCATGAGTTCGGCCACCGTGCGGATGCCGAGCTTGCTCAGAACGTTGGCACGGTGCGTCTCCACCGTGCGCACCCCGATCCCCAGGCGGGCGGCGACCACCTTGTTGGCGCAGCCCTCGACCATCAGCGCCGCGACCTCCCGCTCCCGCGCGCTCAGCTGCGCCAACCGCGCCAGCGCGTCGGCGGCGGCCGAGCGGTCGCGGCGCTGGCGGGCGTCGCGCTGCAGCGCCTCGTGCACCCGGCGCAGGAAGATGCCGTCGTCGAACGGCTTTTCCAGGAAGTCCACCGCCCC
This sequence comes from Azospirillum sp., assembly GCA_036401175.1. Lineage (GTDB taxonomy): Bacteria > Pseudomonadota > Alphaproteobacteria > Azospirillales > Azospirillaceae > Azospirillum. The sequence continues at coordinate 84,317 of DASWVP010000220.1, forward strand.
GGCCCGCAGCGCGGCCACCGCGGCGCTGACCTGGCCGTGCGCGGTGATGACGATGACCGGCAGCGTGCCGCCGCGCCGCGCCAGTTCCTCCTGCAGCTCCAGCCCGTCCATGAAGGGCATGCGCAGGTCGGCCACCACGCAGCCCGGTTGGTCCACGGAGTAGCGGTGCAGGAAGGCCAGAGGGTTGTCGAAGGTGCAGGCGACCAGCCCGGCCACCTCGACCAGGGCGGCCAGCGCGTCGCGCACCGCCTCGTCGTCGTCGACGATGAAGACGACCGGTTCCGGGGCCGCCGTGTCCAGGGGATTGCTCATGGCTTCCGCTCATCGCCGGGGCGCGCCGCCGGCAGGAACAGCCGGAAGACGGCGCCCTGGTCGGAGGTGCCGGCCAGCCACAGCCTCCCGCCGTGGCTCTCGACGATGGAGCGGCAGATCGGCAGGCCCAGCCCCATGCCGGCGGGCTTGGTAGTGGCGAAGGGGGAGTACAGCCGGTCAACCATCTCGGCGGGGACGCCGGGTCCGGTGTCCGCGACCTCGAAAACGACGCCGTCGGGCGGCTCGGCGCCCACCCGCACGGTGACCTCGCGCACCCGGCAGGCGGCCCCCGCGATGGCCTCGACGCTGTTGTGCACGAGGTTGAGGAGGACCTGCTCGATCTGGATGCGGTCGGCCAGCACGTCCGGCAGGGGCTCCGCCATCTCCACGTGCAGTTGCACCCGGTTGTAGGCGGCGTCGGCCCCGGCCAGCGCTAGGGCTTCGCGCACGATGTCGGCCGCCGGCACCGGGGTGAGCTGCGGCGAGCCCTTGCCCAGGAAGGTGCGCAGGCCGCGGATCACCTCGCCGGCCCTCTCGGCCTGGGCGACGGCCTTGTCGATCAGTTCCTGGGCGCGCGGCGGCGTGTCGCTGCTCTCCAGAAGGCGCTGGGCGGCGCGGGTGTAGCCGATGGTCGCCAGCAGCGGCTGGTTCAGCTCGTGCGCCAGCGCCGACGCCATCTCCCCGGTCACCGCCAGCCGGGCGATGTGGGCCAACTCGGCTTGGTGCTCGCGCAGGCGGGCCTCGACCTGCCGGCGTTCGCTGACCAGCGCCCCCAGGAACAGCGCGGTGATGGCCAGCGCCAGCATCAGCGTTTGGTGGTAGACAATGGCGTGCAGCGGGAAGCCGATGATCTGCAGTCCGGCGATCAGGCCGCTCTGGATCGCCAGCGCCGCCAGCACCGCGCCCGGCAGGCCGTGGCTGACGGCCACCCACACCAGCGGCAGGAACAGCAGGTAGAACAGGTTGAACTGGCCGCTTCCGACCGGCAGGAACACGGCGACCAGGGCGGCGCCGATGGCCGCCGTCTGCGCCGCCGACGGAACCTGCGGCAGGCTCCAGGCCGGGCTGCCGCCCGGCCGGTGGAGCAGCAGCAGGAACGGCGTCACCACGGCGATGCCGATCGCGTCGCCCAGCCAGTACTGGAAGGCCAGGACCGGTAGGTCGCGCGCGGCGATGGCTCCGTCCAGGGCGAAGACGCCGATGAAGGCCGGGGCGACCGCGGCGGCGCTGAGGAAGGTCACCCCGACCAGCCACGCCACGTCGCGCACCCGCGGCAGCGACAGGTCGATGGCCGCCCGCCGGCGCAGCACGTGCGCGGCCACGCCGTACCCGGCGACGATGGCGAGGTTGGACAGCAGCAGCGACGTGACCGAGGCCGGATGCCCGCGCACCACCAGGTCGGCCACCACCAGCGTGGCGTAGACCATGGGCAGGCCGCGCCGGCCGGTCCACAGCAGCAGCGCCATGTACAGGCCGGCCGGCGGGTTCCACGGCGTGATGTTCAGGCTGGGCCGCGCGTGGATGAAGGTCAGCCAGTCGACCGGCAGGTAGGCCGCCGCGAAGGCGACCGCGAGCACGAGCGTCTCCCGTCCGGTCCCGGCGGGGAACGGCGACGCGGCGGCGCGGTCGGCGGCGGTTGGATGCATGTCGGAACGATCCTTGGCGGGGCGGGCGGACGGCAGCCTAACAATATAGGACGGGCCGCCGTCCGCGGCGCCCCGTATCAGCCGTGCGTCAGCCGATGAAGAACGGCTGCGTCCCGTGCGCGGCGATGGCGCTGGACAGCCGCTCCAGCGCGTGGGCGTAGGCGGCGGTGCGCATGGAGATGCCCTGGGCGGCGCGGCGGTCCCACACGCAGCGCCCTTCGGTCTCCATGATGGCGCGCAGGCGCTCGTGGATCTCCTCCAGGTTCCAGTAGTAGCCCTGGCGGTTCTGCACCCATTCGAAGTAGGACACCGTCACGCCGCCGGCGTTCGCCAGGATGTCGGGCAGGACGATGATGCCCTTCTCCTCCAGGATCCGGTCAGCCTCCGGCGTCACCGGGCCGTTCGCCAGTTCCAGCACGACCCCGGCCTTGATGAGGCCGGCGTTGCCCTTGTGGATCTGGTCCTCCAGCGCCGCCGGGACCAGCACCTCGCACGGCACGGCCAGCATCGCGTCGTCGCCGACCACCCGCACCCCGGCGCCGGCATAGGCGGTGACGGAGCCGCCCCGCTCCTTGGCCGCCAGCACCGCGTGCGGGTCCAGGCCGTCCTCGCAGACGATGGCGCCGCGCGAGTCCGACACGCCGACGATCCGGTAGCCGTCGGCGTGCAGCAGGCGGGCGATGTGGAAGCCGGCGTTGCCGTAGCCCTGCACCACCACGCGCTTGGCCGAGCAGGCCAGCCGCAGGTCGTCCTCCAGGCGCTTGATCAGATAGTAGCCGCCGCGCGCCGTGGCGTCGTCGCGCCCCAGCGAGCCGCCCAGCGGCAGCGGCTTGCCGGTGATGACGGCCGGGCTGGGCTGGCGGACGATGGAGCTGTACTCGTCGGCCATCCAGCCCATGATCATGGAGTTGGTGTAGACGTCCGGCGCCGGGATGTCGCGGTCGGGGCCGATCATGCCGGCGAAGGCCTGCACGTAGGCGCGCGACAGGCGCTCCAGCTCCGACTTGGACAGGCTGTGCGGGTCGACCTTCACGGCACCCTTGCCGCCGCCGTAGGGCAGGTTCATCACGGCGCACTTGAAGGTCATCCAGAACGCCAGCGTGGTGACCTCCTCGGCGCTGGCGTTCGGGTGGTAGCGGATGCCGCCCTTGGTGGGGCCGCGCGTGTCGTCGTAGCGGCAGCGCCACGCCGGGAAGGAGCGGCGCGACCCGTCGTCCATGCGCACCGACAGGCGGACGGTCAGGGTTTCCTTGGGATACTTCAGCTTTTCAAGGACCTCGGTGTCCACCTCGACGTACTTCGCGGCTTCGTCCAGGCGGCTCAGCGCCCCCGTCAACAGATCGTCCATCGTTTCATATCCCTCGTGATAGCGGTCAGGAGCGCCGGGGCGGGGGTCTCGTCCACCCGGCATATCCCCGCCGTTGTAATCAGGGAAAATCCGGACCGGAATATCCGTACGAATACGGAGTGCGCTTAAATATTTGAATCCAATCATTAAATTTCCGGATGTGCATGCCGTTCGCCGGGCTTCCGTAGTCATACGGATGGAAGCTCCCGGCCGACACGTGCAGCGTTGGCCGCGACGGGCGACACCACGGCTGCGCCTTTGAGGCCGCGCATAGGGGGACGATGCTGATGAACGACCAGGATGACCTGCCGCCGATCTGGATCGGCCGCGCCGACTACGCCCGCCTGCTGCGGGCGATGGAGCATCTGGCGGCGCAGGCGCCCGAGGTGTCCGCCTTCCTGTGGAAGGAACTGGACCGCGCCATCGTCCGTCCGGACGGGGAACTGCCGCGCGCGGTGGTGCGCATGGGAACCCGCGTGCTGTTCCGCCCCGCGGAGGACTTGCCCGCCGAGTGGGGTGAGCTGGCCTATCCGGAGCAGCCGCCCGCCGGCGGGCGGGTATCTATCGGATCGCCCGTCGGGGCTGCGCTGCTCGGTCTGCGCCAGGGTTCCGGCATGACCTACGTGGACGGTGGTGCTACCCGCCGGCTGTCCGTCGAACGCGTGCTGCCGCCATGACCGCCCTGCCGCCTTACGCCTCTCAGGACCAAACCATGACCTCGTCATCTTTCCTGTCGCCTTCCAGCGACCTGCCACCGATCACCCTGACCCGGACCGTGCACCAGCGCCTCTCCAGCCTGTCGCTGGCCGTGTCCGACCGCCTGCCGGAGGTGGCGGAATACCTCGACCGCGAGTTGGACCGGGCCTGCGTGGTGGCGGACGACGCGCTGCCCGCGGCGACCGTCACCATCGGATCGCCGGTGGCGTTCCTGGATTGCGACACGGACCAGCGGCACGCCGTCACCCTGGTCTGGCCCGCCGAGGAGGATTCGGCGCGCCAGCGCCTGTCCGTCATGACGCCGGTGGGAGCCGCGCTGATCGGGCTGCACGCCGGTCAGGGAATCGCCTGGCGCAACCGCGCCGGCGTCTGGCGCCGGCTGCGCGTGGAGCATGTCGGCGCTCTTTAGGGCGGCGTCATGAGGAGCATCGCCGGCCCTGCGCCTCTGGACGCACCGGCGGTGTAGATTTCCCGCCGCATCAGGTTGAATTTTCTGTCGACCTTCGGCGGGCCCTCCTCGCGATCGACCACGATCAGGCCGGACATACCCCTGGCGATATGCTGGCCGACCATCGGCATGAATGGCTTGGGCGCGCACCTCCGGGCACGCGCCCAAGGTGCCGTCGATACAATTCAGTGACTGTCTCCATCTTACCGTATTGTCGTTTCTTTATTGACATAAGGTCGAAGTATATTTCCAAGCCATCCTCGGAACTGATGAACGATGCGTCGTGAGGAAACTTGCGCTGTGTTCCGCGGTTACATGACCGCGTGCCGGGCGCGCGGTTGGCGCGCCGGGGCGCCTCGCCACTCCCCTCGCCATCCGGGTTCACCCGTTTGCCCCATGGCCACGCCGCTTCTTTTTCGCTTTGACTTGCGTTGGGTAGGTAACCTTACCGTGTAACGACAGCAGGGGGAGGCGATGGCCGAACGGTTCACGAAATCGGCGGCGCGCAACATCTTTTATGGCGGGTCGCTTTTCTTCTTCGTCACCTTCGTCGCCCTGACGGTCCACAGCCACTACTACATGCGCACGATCAGCACCGACGAGGCGACGCTGACCGAGGGCGTCGCCCGCGGCAAGCATGTGTGGGAACGCAACGCCTGCATCAACTGCCACTCCCTGCTGGGGGAGGGCGCCTACTTCGCCCCGGAACTCGGCAACGTCTGGGTGCGCTACGGCGGCCGCGACGACGCGGAGAGCGCGCGGGGGGCGCTGATCGCCTGGATGCAGGCGCAGCCGAGCGGCGTCGAGGGGCGCCGCCAGATGCCGCAGTTCAACCTGACCGACCAGGAACTGAACGACCTCGTCGACTTCCTGGAATGGACCAGCCGCATCGACACGCAGGGCTGGCCGCCCAACAACGCAGGCTGACGGGGGAGCCGCCGCATGAGATACGCCACGCAACGCATCGCCTACTGGTACTTCGCCTGCGCGATGGCGCTGTTCCTCGTCCAGGTGCTGGTGGGCACGCTGGCCGGCACCGTCTACGTCGTGCCGAACTTCCTGGCCGAGATCCTGCCCTTCAACATCCTGCGCATGATCCACACCAACGCGCTGATCGTGTGGCTGCTGCTGGGCTTCTTCGGCTGCGCCTACTACCTGATCCCCGAGGAGGCGGAGCGCGACATCGAGAGCCGGACGCTCGCCTACCTCCAGCTGGCGATCCTGATGATCGGCGCGCTGGGCGCCGTGGTCGGCTACACGCTGGGCATCCACGAGGGGCGCGAGTTCCTGGAGCAGCCGCTGTGGGTGAAGGCCGGCATCGTCGTCGCCGCGCTGATGTTCCTCTACAACGTCACCATGACGGTCTACCGCGGGCGCCGGACGGCGGTCACCAACGTCCTGCTGCTGGGGCTGTGGGGGGTGGCGATCTTCTTCCTGTTCGCCTTCTACAACCCGACGAACCTGGCGCTGGACAAGCTGTACTGGTGGTACGTCGTCCATCTGTGGGTCGAGGGCGTGTGGGAGCTGGTGATGGCCGCCGTGCTGGCCTTCCTGGTCATCAAGATGACCGGCGTCGACCGCGAGGTGGTGGAGAAGTGGCTGTACGCCATCGTCGGGCTGGCGCTGTTCTCCGGCCTGCTGGGCACCGGGCACCATTACTACTGGATTGGCGCGCCGGCGTACTGGCAGTGGATCGGCTCGATCTTCTCGACGCTGGAGGTGGCGCCGTTCTTCGCCATGGTCGTCTTCGCCTTCACCATGGCGTGGAAGGGGCGGCGCGACCACCCGAACAAGGCGGCGATGCTGTGGACGCTGGCCACCCCGGTCTTCGCCTTCTTCGGGGCGGGCGTGTGGGGGTTCATGCACACGCTGTCCTTCGTCAACTACTACAGCCACGGCACGCAGGTCACGGCGGCGCACGGGCACCTGGCCTTCTTCGGCGCCTACGTCATGCTGAACCTGACCATGATCACCTTCGCCATGCCGAACATGCGCGCGCGCGCGCCGTACAACCAGGTGCTCAACATGTGGAGCTTCTGGATCATGACCTCGGCCATGGCGTTCATGACCTTCACGCTGACCTTCGCGGGGGTCGTGCAGATCCACCTGCAGCGCGTCATGGGCCTGACCTACATGGAGGTGCAGGAGCAGCTGAACCTGTTCTACTGGATGCGCCTGGGGGCTGGCGCGTTCGTGGTGATCTCCGCGCTGATGTTCATCTACGCCACGTTCGGGCCGGCGCGCGAGCAGGTGCCGGGGCGCCTGCGCTCCTCGGTCGCACCGGCGGAATGAGCGGAGCACGGCGATGGATGCGCGCGACGCGGCGGTGGGGGCGGGGGCGGCGGGACCCGCCGTCCCGCCGTTCTACGCACCGGCCGGCAACGAGGTGGCGCTGTTCGAGCACGCCTGGCGCAACCGCCTGCCGCTGCTGCTGAAGGGACCGACGGGGTGCGGCAAGACGCGCTTCGTCGCGCACATGGCGGCCCGCCTGGGCCGGCCGCTGCACACCGTGTCGTGCCACGACGACCTGACGGCGGCCGACCTGACCGGGCGCTACCTGCTGAAGGGCGGCGACACGGTGTGGGTGGACGGGCCGCTGACCCGCGCCGTGCGCGAGGGGGCCGTCTGCTACCTGGACGAGGTGGTGGAGGCGCGCAAGGACGTCACCGTCGTGCTGCACCCGCTGACCGACGACCGCCGCATCCTGCCGCTGGAACGCACGGGCGAGGTGCTGGAGGCGCCGGCGGAGTTCATGCTGGTCGTCTCCTACAACCCCGGCTACCAGAACATCCTGAAGGCGCTGAAGCCGTCCACCCGCCAGCGCTTCGTCGCCATCGAGTTCGGCTTCCCCCAGCCGGACGCCGAGACGGCCATCGTCGCCCGCGAAAGCGGCCTGCCGGCGGAGCGGGTGGCGCCGCTGGTGCGGCTGGGCAACGCGCTGCGCGCGCTGAAGGGGCAGGACCTGGAGGAGGGGGTGTCCACCCGCCTGCTGGTCTACTGCGCCGCGCTGATCCGATCGGGCGTGCCGCGGGACGAGGCCATCCTGGCGGCCATGATCGAGCCGCTGACCGACGACCCGGAGGTGCGCAGGGCGCTGCTGCGGGTCGCCGAGCTGACGCTGGGGTGAGGCGATGGCGGCGTTCTGGGAGCCAGAGGAGTTCGTCGGCCAGCTGTGGCACCGCCTGGTCGGCGATGCCGCCTCCTACCCGCACCATGCGGATGCGGTGGTGACGCTGGAGGAGGTGCGCGGGCGCGTCGGCGTGCTGTTCCGCGCGCTGGGCGGCCCCGGCGCCGTGCGCGTCGCGGGGGCCGCGGCGCAGGCGTCCGGCCACCGGCTGGGGCTGAAGCG
>DASWVP010000221.1:0-3459 GCA_036401175.1 Azospirillum sp.
TCAACCCAACCTACAGGCACGTCTCGCGTAGGTTGGGTTGAGCGTCAGCGAAAACCCAACGGCAGAGACCCTTCACACCCGTCGGAAATCCGCTCTATGATGCGGCCGGCCGCAGCAACGAGGAACGACCGGTCATGGATACCCCGCAGCCCCCGACGGTTCGCGACGTCACCGTCGCCGAGCGCGTCGCCGCGACCGGCATCGACGAGGCGATGATCGAGGCGCTGGTCCGCGCCTTCTACGGCAGGATCCGCGACGACGCGGTGCTGGGGCCGGTGTTCGCCGCCGCCATCGCCGATTGGGAACCGCACCTGCGCAAGATGATGGACTTCTGGTCGTCGGTGGCGCTGCTGACCGAGCGCTATGACGGCCGGCCCCTGCCGGTGCACGTGCGGCTCGACATCGGGGCGGAGCATTTCGACCGCTGGCTGGCGCTGTTCACCGAGACTGCGGCGGAGGTCTGCACCCCGGCCGCCGCGCGCTTCTTCACCGACCGCGCGCACACCATCGCGAACAGCTTCCGCATGGGCATCGGCGTGGTGAAGGGCCACGGCCGGCCGGGCTGAGTATGCCGATCGCCCTGAAAGCCCCTCTCCCCTCGCGGGAGAGGGGTTGGGGAGAGGGGGATACGCCCGGTAGGGCGGAAGAAAGGGTCTTTTTCCGGCTGCCGCCGATACTCCCCCTCTCCCCAACCCCTCCCCCGCGAGGGGGGAGGGGCTAGTATTGCTGCGGGCCTGTCGTCGCCGCGCCTCAGGGGGCCTCGCCGTCCGGCGGCGGGTGGCGCAGGCGCGACGCGATCGCCACGAGGTGGACCAGCGCGGCGCACAGCGCGATGACCCCCACGGCGACCGACGCCCGCAGAAAGCGCGAGGCGTCGCCGTGCAGCGCGAACTGCCACCACAGCTCGTCGCTGAAGCGGACGTGCTTGTACGAGAACAGGCCCAGCCACAGCGCGCTGACCAGCGCCACGCCGACCGCGACGAACCATGCCGGCGTCAGCGACTGCGTCAGGATGGCGCCGCGCCGGTGGAACTCGCCGCGCGCCGGCAGCAGGGCCAGGAAGATCAGCCCCGGCACGATCGCCTCCGGCCAGTCGCCGCCCTTCAGCAGCGACGACAGCACGCCCAGCGCCAGCAGCCCCAGCGACACCACCCAGGCGGCGTGCAGCCGCCGCTGGATGGCGTGCGACAGCAGGATCAGCAGCACGCCGACGACGCTGCCGGTGAAGTGCGACATCTCCACCAGCGGTAGCGACGCGGCACCGAAGGGCAGCGGCAGCGTCTCCTCCGGTGTCGCACGCGAAAACAGCAGGAACAGCCCGGTGATGAAGGTGCAGGCGGCCAGCACCAGCGGGACGACCGGGCTGATCGCGGCGGAGAAGCCGCGCGACAGCACCGTCAGGCGGTGCCGGGCCTGGAACGCTTCCAGCGCGCCGAACATCAGCCCGGCGATGACCAGCGGCGCCAGATAGTAGATGACCCGGAAGGCCAGCAGCCCGGCCATGACGTCGTTGCCCGCCATCTCCGGCGTCAGGCTGACCAGGACGATGGCGTCGAACACGCCCAGGCCCCCCGGCACGTGGCTGATGATCCCGGCCACCAGCGCCAGCCCGAAGGCCACGACCACGTCCATGTAGGAGACGGCGTCCGACGCCGGCAGGCAGAAGTACAGCACCGCCGCCGCCAGCGACAGGTCGCACAGCCCCAGCGCGAGCTGGGCCAGCGCGATCTTCGGCCGGGGGAAGGCGATGGCATGCCCGAACACCTGGAAGGGGCGCCGGATCCAGGTGCCGGCCACGGCGTAGGCGATGATGATCGCCAGCGCCGCGGCGCCCAGCAGGACGGCGCTGTCCGGGGGCAAATGCAGCGCCTTCAGCGCCGTGGGGTCGAGCAGCATGACGATGGGCAGGACGACCACCAGCCCCAGCATGAAGGTGGTGACGACGAACAGCGTCACCTGCGCCACCTCCACCCCGTGCAGGCCCAGCGGCGCGTACAGGCGATAGCGCACCGTGGCGCCGATGACGCTGGCGAAGCCCAGGCTGTGGCTGAAGGCATAGCTGGTGAACGCGGTGAAGGCGACCCAGCGGTAGGGCAGGTCGCGCCGCAGGTGGCGCAGCGCAAGCGCGTCGTACAGCGTCAGCAGCCAATAGCTGACGACCGCCGCTGCCGTCGCCGTCAGCAACTGGCCGGGCTCGATCCGGCGGATGGCCGCGCGGATGTCGCCGATGCTGTACTGTTCGAGCCAGCGGTCGAGGATGTACAGCGCGCCGCCCAGCAGCGCGAGGATCAGCAGGCCGGTGCCATAGCGCAGCACCGCCTGCCACACGGAATTGGTCGGCGGCTGCCCTTCCCGGACATCGCCGCGGGGTGCGATCTGGACCATGGACCACCGGATGGATGCGCGTCACCGCCTGTGCAACAGACGGAAACCCCGGTCGGCCCAAGCCGGATGGTCAGGGCGTCTCGGCCCCGTCGGCCGTCGCCATGCGGGAGCGCGCCATGACGTAGAGCCGCAGCGCCTCGGCCTCGGCGGTCCACAGTGCGGCTTCCTTGGCGTGCACGATGCTCTGCTGCCGGCCCTTCAGGACGTCGGGGTTGGATTCGACGATCGCCTTGCGCTCGGCCTGCGCCATCTTCTCGTTGGCGGCGACGAGGCGTTCGTAGTGCACCGCCTCGCGGTGGCTGTTGTTGGCGTCCTGGTACTCGGCCCGCGCCCGCGCCAGCGCGGCGTTGCGCCGGGCCGCCTGCAAACGCACGATCAGCGCCTCGATGCTGGCGCCGGACAGCTCCGCTTCGGTCAGTTCCCTGGCGGCGTCCGGGATCTTCGCGTCGTCGTCCATGGCCGGTCCCCTTCGCGGTCGAGCACACGCACCTGCATGCCAGCGCGGCGCCGGGAATGCAACCGGCGCGATAGGGGGGCGGGACGGACGGGCTTCCCGTCATGGCGCCATTCTGGCAGAAGGGACGCGCACCGCGGCGCCCGTGGTGCGGGGACGGGGGCGACGCGGTGGCCGAGTGCTTCTTCTATCTGCTGACCGAGGAGGGGCGGGAGAGCCCGGTGCGGATCGGCGCCTCGGCCGACCCGGCCAAGCACCTGCGACAGCTGCAGGCCGGTAACCCGCGCCCCCTGGTGATCCGGCGGGCCTACCGCATCCTGTCCGGCACCCCGCCGCTGCGCCTTGCCGGCGAACTCGAACAGGCGATCCGCCAGCTCACCCCCGGCCCGGACGGCGGCTGGCGTGAGGTGTCGGTGGAGGAGGCCGACGCGCTGGTCGCGCAGCTCGCCCGCAGCCTCGCCCGGCCTCAGCAGGGCCGGCTGGTCGGCGCGAAGCGCGGGTTCGAGGCGTTCGGGGCGGAGGATCTGCCCGACCGTTTCCAGCTTTCCGCCGTCGCCGAGGCGGAGGTGGCGCGCTGGCAGGCGCAGGCGGAGCGCGCCGGCCCGCTGGACCCCGGCGCG
>DASWVP010000222.1:0-4764 GCA_036401175.1 Azospirillum sp.
CGCCCCGGCGGCCCCTGCCGCCCCCGAAGCCGCGCGCACGCCCGGCCAGCCGACGCCGCCCATCGACGCGGTCGAGGGGCGTTTGCGCGAAACGGCGCGGACCTGCCTCGCCGCCTATCGCGGCTGGCGCCAGCAGCCCAGCGAAGGCACCATCCAGTCGCTGTCCGACGCGGTGCACGAGCTGCGCAAGGCCCTGGCGCGCATCGAGATCGACATGTCGGCCAGCCGCCGCGACGAGCAGGTGATGCGGCCGATCCCGATCCCGGCACACCGCACGTCGCGCCGGACGCAGTCCTGACGGCTTAGACCGAAGGCAACGAAGCCCCTCCCGCCGCCAACCGCGGCGGAGGGGCTTTCGCGCATAGGCGCTACCATGCGCATCCGCGCATGAACTTTAGCGGTAAATCAACCGTTTACCATCATCCCCGCGCAGGCTCTCAGCGGATCTTCGATCCGCTTGACGCCGTCAGCGCTGGCTGCGCCAGCGCGAGAGGCGGGGATCCATGTTTCCGACGAACGGACGTAGCGAAAAACGTGGATCCCCGCCTGCGCGCTACGGCATTCACACATGTTGCGACGCAGCAAAAAGCCCCTCTCCCCTTGCGGGAGAGGGGCTTTTCTCAACATCGACGCGCATTTGATTTCGCAAGCGCGAGATGTGTGAATGCCGTAGCGCCTGCGCGGGGATGACGAATTGAATTAATGATTGATCGTTGCATCAGTCAACGCGCCAAAGACCCGCATGTTAGCGCCTATAGGGGCTTTCGCGTGCCGGAGATCCACCAAAAGACAGAGAGACTTGGGCACCGGATGCGGTATCATGGGTGCAACGAAAAAGAGCACCCGAGGAAACGCCATGCCCTACCAGCGCAATCTGGAACTGCCGGTGTCCATCCGTTCGCACCTGCCGGCGCAGGCGCAGGACATCTACCGATCCGCCTTCAACAACGCCTGGACGCAGTACGGCCGTCCCGAATGCCACAGCAACGGCACGCGCGAGCAGACCGCGCACAAGGTCGCCTGGGCCGCCGTCAAGCGCCGCTTCGAGAAGGTCGGCGAGGATTGGCAGCGCAAGCATTGATGCCGCAGACCCTTACCTGACCGAAACGGCGCGGCCCAACATTCCCTTCGGCGACGACGGGTGTTGGGCCGCGTCGACGCTTGGCGCCAACCTACAAGCGTCGGGGCGGACCGCAGGCCGGGGTGAGCGCCGGAACGGACCCGACGCTCCACACGCCCGAAGAGGCCGCGCGTCCCGCCGCGCGTCACCCCGACCCACGCCCGCCGGCGCTCACTTGATGCCGAGCATGCCCTCGGCCTTCATGAGCGCGGCTACCGATTCGGCGTGCTTGCCGGCCTTGTGAAGGGTCTCGCCTTCGGCGCGCAGCGATTTCACCTGGGTCATCTGCTGCGAGGTGAGCTGCGGGTTCTTCGCCAGCGCCTCGTCGATGGCCTTCATGTGGCGCGGACAGCTGTTGGCGAACGCCGACCCGGCGAAGGCGACGGCGAGCACGGCCGCGAGTACGGTGGTGCGGAGCATGGACATCCTCCCTTGTACGGAGGCCGGGAATGCGGCCTCCATCGGGACAGACGCTTCGTGGTGCGGATTATTCCAAGCCTATATCGTCAGGCCGATTCGTCACGCCGTCCCGGACTGGCGCAGCGCGCGGGCGCGGCGTGTCATCGCGCCGATGGCGTCGGGGGGCAGGCGCTCGCGGATCAGCGTCGCCAGCGCCCCGCTCTCGCGTTCGCACTGCGCGTCGAAGGCCGCTTTCAGACGCTCGAAATCGGCGAGCCAATGGCCGTCGGTTTCACCCGACGGCGCCCGGCGCGCGAGGTCGTCGGCGAGGCCGGCCACCGTGCGCTGCAGGGTGCCGACCTCCGCGACGACACCCTCCGCCGTGCCCAGCGCCGGGAACACCGCCTGTTCCAGCATGGCGCCGTGCGCCCGCCAGCGATCGGCCAGCGCCTGGATCTCGCCGCCCCGTTCCGCCCACGCCGATTGCGGGGCGTTGCCGACGGCGGCCAGCAGTTCCCGCCCGGCGTCGTGGTCGTCCTCGATGATCGCGGCGATCATGGTGCGCGTGTCCCCGTCCGGTGTGCCCGAACGGGAAACCCGGCACCGCCGCCGCGGTTCCCGGCCGCATCAGTCCGCCGAATCGGCTGAATCAGACCTGGACACGACGGTGTAGCTGCTCTGGTCGTCCTTGATCCGCTCCTCGGCCGGCAGATGGCCCTGCACCAGGAAACAGACGTTCTCGGCGATGTTGGTGATGTGGTCGCCGGCCCGCTCGATCGACTTGGCGGCGAACAGCAGGTGCGTGCAGCCGGTGATCTGCTGCGGCGACTCCATCATATAGGTCAGCAGTTCGCGGAACAGGCCGGTGTAGGCGTGGTCCACCTCGCTGTCGCGGCCGCGCACGGCCAGCGCCAGGGCCGCGTCCTTGCCGCGGTAGGCGGTCACCACGTCGCGCAGCATGGCCAGCACGTTCTCGCCCATCCAGCCGAAGGACTGCACGGGCGGCAGCGCCGGCAGCGTGCTCAGCGTCACCGCCCGCTTGGCGATGGAGCTTGCGAAGTCGCCGACCCGTTCGAGGTTCGCGGAAATCTTGAAGGCGGCGACGATCTCGCGCAGGTCGCTCGCCATCGGCTGGCGCAACGCCAGCATGCGCACAGCCAGGCTTTCGACCTGCGCCTCCAGCCGGTCGATCTCGGCGTCGGCCTTGATGATCCCGGCGGCCGCCTCGGCGTCGCGCTCGGCCATGACCTTCAGCGCCGCGGCGAGCTGGCTCTCGGCCAGCCGGCCCATGCGCTCGATCATGTCGTGCAGCCGGCCCAGTTCCTCGTCGAACGACGCGACGGTGTGCTTGTGCACCATCGATTTCCTCTCCCCAACCCTGCGTTCGTGCGTGCTTTCCCCATGACGGGGAAATCCCCTTAACGATTAGAACAGATTAGTATAGGAAACTACCCCATCCTGACAGGGTCCAATCCTGGCGGGGCGACGGCCATGCGGGGATGGCCGCAGACTCAACCGGACCGGGGACATGACGCCGCACGAGTTGGTGGCCGTGCTGGAAAAGCACGAGCGTTGGCTGAAGAACAAGCAGGGCGGCGCGCGCGCCAACCTCACCATGGCCAACCTGGAGGGCTCCAACCTCTCGGGCGTGGACCTGACGTCGGGCAAGCTGTCCGGCGCCAACATGACGCATTCCGACCTGTCCAACGCCAACCTCAGCCATGCCGACCTGTTCGCCGCGCACCTGACCAAGGCCGACCTGACCGGCTGCAACCTCTACCGCGCCGACCTGCGCGGCGCGCACATGCGCGGCGCCAAGCTGAAGCGCGCCATCCTGAAGGAAGCGGACCTGCGCGGCGGCGCCCTGCTGTACGGCGGCGGCAAGGGGGGCGTGGACTTCGTGCGCTCCGACCTGTCGGGCAGCGACTTCGACGACGCCAGCATGTCGAACGCCAACCTGTCCGGCGCCGACCTGACCGACGTGTCGATGAACGGGGCCGACTGCGAAGGCGCGCTGATGACCGGCGCCACGCTGATGCGCTCGGCCATGAAAAACTGCAACCTGACGCGGGCGGACCTGCGCGGCTGCAACCTGTCGGGCGTCAACCTCAGCGGTTCCGTGCTGCGCGACGCCAACCTGACGGGCGCGGTGCTGGCCGGCGCCAACCTGCGCAACGCCGACCTCCAGGGCGCGAAGATGGAGGGCGTGGACCTTGCCGGCGCCGACACCACCGGCGCCAACCTCGCCCGCTCGGCCGACAACTTCTCCCAGCACATCCAGGAGGCGCTGCACAGCCACTACACCTGGATCAACACCAACGGCGCCATGGGATCGCGCGCCGACCTGGGCGGCGCCGACCTGTCGCACATCGACCTGCACGGCGTGAACCTCAGCGGCGCAAACCTGAAGAACGTCAAGCTGATCGGCGCCAAGATGCGCGACAGCCTGCTGATCATGTGCGAGATGTCGGAAGCCGACATGCGCGACGCCGACTTCTCCGGCGCCATCCTCGACGGCGCCAACCTGCGCGGCGCCGATTTCACCGGGGCGCGGCTCGACGGCACCGGCGTCGGCTGGGTCGACATCAAGGGTCCCGACGGCAAGCCGACCGGCCGGCTGTGGGCCGCCAACCTGACGGGCTGCAAGTTCGTCGGCGCCTCCATGGTGCGCATCAACCTGCGCGGCGCCAACCTTGCCGGCGGCGATTTCAGCAACGCCGACCTGACCGGCGCCATCCTGAGCGACGCCAACATCCGCGACGCCCGCTTCACCGGCGCCAACCTGACCGGCGCCAGCCTGCCGCCCGCCCCCGACCCCGACGATTAGCCGAACGGCGGGGCCGATACACCGGTCACGCAGCGCCGCCGTCGGCGGTGCCCCTTCGGCGGCAAGCCGCACACCTTAAGGCTTCATTAACCCTACTTTCCGAAACTCGCCGGCCACGGGCCCCGCCGCGCTGCGTGACGGGTGTATCGGCCCTGCGGAATGGCCTAGCCGGCATGCCAGGGCCCACCGGGTCCGGCGAAGTCCTCGATCCGGTCGCGGAGGTTCTGCACCTGCGACGGCGTCAGGGCAACGCCGAACGCTGCGTGGAAGGCGGCGGCGATGGCGCCGCGGGTCGGCCGCGCCCCTTGCCGCGACAGCGCACGGTACAGCACGAACCCATCCACATAGCGCTGCACCAGATCCGGCTTGCGGCGCAGCTGCGCGGCCTGCGCCGACCGGCCGGCCTGAAGGAACGCCA
>DASWVP010000223.1:0-6285 GCA_036401175.1 Azospirillum sp.
CGGCCGCCACCGTGTCGGCCGCGTGGTGGGCCGGCGCGTCGCCCGGCCCCAGGGCGGCGGCGATGCCCCCCTGCGCGTGCAGGCTGGAGCCGCCGGGCAAATCGTCGGTTTTGGTCAGCAGCGTGACCGGCTTCGGCGCGAGTTTCAGCGCCACCGTCAGCCCGGCAAGGCCGGAGCCGATCACCAGCACCTCGGAATCACGGACCGTGAGCATGTGAACCTCCCTACGCGCGGGGTTTCGGCTTGACGGCCAGCATGCGTTCCACCGACAGCCGGGCGCGGTCGGCGAGGTCCGCCGGGATCTCCACGCGCGGCTCCAGCGTTTGCAGCGCGGTGAGGATGTTCGCCAGGGTGATCCGCTTCATGTGCGGACACAGGTTGCAAGGGCGGACGAACTCCACGTCGGGCAGCGCGGTGGCGATGTTGTCGCTCATCGAGCATTCGGTGACCATGAAGACGCGCGGCGGGCGCTGCTTGGCGACCATGTCGATCATGTGCGCGGTGGAGCCGACGAAGTCGGCGGCGGCCAGCACGTCGGGCGGGCATTCCGGATGGGCGATGACGACGAGGTCGTCGAAGCGGCTGCGGAACTCGGTGATCTCGGCGCCGGTGAAGCGCTCGTGCACCTCGCAATGGCCCTTCCAGGCGATCACCTCGACGCTGGTCTGCGAGGCGACATGCTTGGCCAGATACTCGTCGGGCAGCATGATCACACGCGGCACGCCTAGCGATTCCACCACCTCCACCGCGTTGCCCGAGGTGCAGCAGATGTCCACCTCCGCCTTCACGTCGGCCGAGGTGTTGACGTAGGCGACGATCGGCACGCCCGGATATTTCTGGCGCAGCAGCCGCACGTCGGCCGCCGTGATCGATTCCGCCAGCGAGCAGCCGGCCGACGCGTCGGGGATCAGCACGGTCTTGGCCGGGTTCATCAGCTTGGCGGTTTCGGCCATGAAGTGCACGCCGGCCACGACGATGACGTCGGCGTCCGTCTCCGCCGCCTGCCGGGCCAGTGCCAGACTGTCACCGACGATGTCGGCGGCGCCGTGGAAGATTTCCGGCGTCTGATAGTTGTGCGCCAGCACCACGGCGTTGCGCTCGCGCTTGAGGCGGTCGATGGCGTGGATGATGGGGGCGTGGAACGGCCACTCGATTTCCGGGATCACGCGCTTGACGCGCTCGTACACCGGCTTGGTGGCCTCGGCGACCTCAGGCGTGTAGGCGAGGGCGGCCGGATCGAGGCTGTGGGGCTCGCGCAGCAGCGTGTCCATGGAATATGCTCGCAATGAGTTGAACCTGTATTGCTCGAACAGAGCATAACATGGGCGTGCGGCGAGTCAACCGGCCTTTCGCCGGAGGGGAGGTGGCAAAGCGGACAGAACCAATCCGCCCGGCGGCGGTTGGAGTGGGGGAGGGCGCCGGGGACGGCGCCCGCTCACCCCCTCGAAGGAGAATGAGCCATGCACGCCAGGGAGATGATCAGCACCCACCCGCACGTCCGCGGCAACACCAACGACGCGCTCATCCGCTGCATCGAGGAATGCTACGATTGCGCCCAGACCTGCACGACCTGCGCCGACGCCTGCCTGGGCGAGGAGAAGGTGGCGGATCTGGTGCAGTGCATCCGCCTGAACATGGACTGCGCCGACGTGTGCGTCGCCACGGGCGCCGTCGCCACCCGCCGCAGCGGCTCGAACGAGCCGGTGATCCGCGCGATGCTGGACGCCTGCGCCACCGCCTGCCGCCTGTGCGCGGAGGAATGCGACCGCCATGCCCAGATGCACGACCACTGCCGCATCTGCGCCGAAGCCTGCCGCAACTGCGAGGAATCCTGCCAGAAGGCCATGCAGAGCATGCGGCATTAGGATTCGTCGGAGCCGATGCCGCTTCGGATGTGCCGCGATGGGCGGGGGAGCGGTATCGGCTCCGATGTGCTACTCTGCGTCGGGCAGGTTGGCGCGGAGGGAACGGTGCCAGTCGTTTTTCGGTGGGAAGGCATCCGATTCTTTTTCTATTCGAACGAAGGCAATCCGCGCGAGCCTCTTCATGTGCATGCCGAAGGCCAGGGTGGCGAGGCGAAGATCTGGCTGGTTCCGGGTGTCCAGGTTGCTGAAAGCATAGGCTTCGACCGGCGGACGTTGTTGGATATGGTGACGGTCGTGGAGCAACGCAGGGAAGAGATCGAAAGGGCTTGGCATGAGCATTTCGGCTGAATCGCTCCGCTTCGACGACCATACCATGTGGGTGGAACTGTCGGATGGCCGCACCATCGGCGTGCCGCTCGCGTGGTTTCCCCGTCTCCTGCACGCCACGCCCGAGCAGCGGCAGCGCTACCGCATCGGCGTGAGCGGACGCGGGCTGCATTGGGACGACATCGACGAGGACATTTCGGTTCCCGGCCTTCTCGAAGGGCGGGGCGACATGACACGCCGCCAATCGTCGGCGGCCTAGCGAAGCCCCCTACGCCTCGGGGATGGCCCGGGCGCTGGTGCGTTCGTGGATGGCCTGGCGGCGGAAGCGGTGGAGTTCGGCGGGGCGGCCGCCGGTCTGGCTTTCGAAGGTGCCGGTCGGCTCGACCAGCCCGGCGCTCAGCATCAGGCGGCGGAAGTTCTGCTTGTGCAGCCGGGCGCCCGACAGTGCCTCCACCACCTGCTGGAGCTGGTGCAGCGTGAAGGTGGGCGGCAGCAGCTCGAAGACGATGGGGCGGTACTTCAGCTTGCCGCGCAGCCGCGCCAGCGCGGTGGCGACGATGCGCCGGCCGTCGCGCGCCATCGGCCGGCCCAGCGCCCGCGGCATCTCGCGCAGCGGCGGGCGGCCGTCCTCGACGTCGGCCAGGGACCCGAGCTGGCGGTCGCGGTGCGCCTCCACCACCAGTCCGGCCTCGTACAGCAGCTCGTAGCGGTCCAGCACGCGCTCGGCGTCCCAGTCGTCGGGGCCGAAGGCGAGTTGCACGCGCTCGCGCCGGCGGGCGCGCGCCGATTCGTCCTCGCCGGTGCGGACCCAGCGGTCCAGCGCCGGCAGGATTACGGCGTCGAGCAGCGCCGGCCGTTCGTCGCGCCAGTCCTCCCACGGGAAGTGGTCGTACAGGTCGCGCCACTCGGCCTCCGCGTCGCCGCCCAGCGGCTCGTCGCGCACCAGCGCCAGATAGCCGGCGGTCACCGACCGCGCCCCGCCGAACAGCTCGTGAGGGTCGCGGAAGCGGTCGCCGAAGGTGTAGAGCTGCTCGACATAGCGCAGGGTCAGGCCCGACAGCCCCTCCGCCACGGCGCGCACGCCTTCCTGAAGGGTGCGCCAGCGCTCGGGCTCGAAGGCGGCGCCGGGCAGGGCGTCGCGGTGCGGCGGCGGCTCAGCGCCGGTGCGGTGGCTCTCCGGGATCTCGAAGCCGCTGCGCACGACCACCAGCCGCGGCGTGGCTCCCGCCACCGCCACGATCACCGCCGTCAGGCCGAGTTGCACGTTCACCGTCACTCCGCTTCCCCGTCGCCGCACAGGAGGCGCGAGGATAGACGCGCCGCGCGGGCGCCGCCAGCGGCTGCGATGCGGAAAACCGCACGGGCCGATTGAGCTGAATCAATTCGCGCGTCGCGGTGTTGTCGGGCGGGCCACCCTGCGTTATAAGTCGGCGCGCCTTCCGACCGCATTCGGGGGGCCCCTCATGGTCAACACCCTCATGGTCAACACCGGGGCCCCCGACCGCCCCCTTGCGCAAGAAAGTTCGAGAAATGGAAGATCTCAGCGTCTCCCTGAAGTCCGTCGTGCTGCTCGTCGTCGTCCTGGGTGTCCTGATCGGCAGCATCGTGGTGGCCCCGCAGTTCACCGTTCTGCTGGTGACGCTGCTGGCCTGGGCCAACCTGGCCTGGCTGGTCCGCCTCACCCTCTATCGCTGAGGCTGACGGACTCGGGAGGCGCCCGCGGGCGCCTCCTTCGTTTTCCAGGTCAGCCCAGCGGAATCGCGCTGCCGGCGGCAGCGGCGGCTGTCTGGAAGATGCGCAGCACACTCGCGTTGTGCGCCATCAGCATGCGCACGACCTGATCGGCCGGCGGCAGGAAGCCGGTACGCGTGTAGCTGTCGACGATCGCCTCCAGATTGGCGAGCAGCGGCGGGTCCGTCACCTGCCCCGCGTGCAGATAGGCCAGCATCAGGTGGATCCGCATCAGCCGGCGCATGTCGTCGAAACAGCGGTCCGCCGTGGCGGGGTCGAGCTTGGGCCATTTCATGCCGCGCTTCGTCATCACCTTCGACACCAGTTGCCCGGCCCCGAAGCAGTCGTAGGGTCCGCAGCCGGTGAAGCCGTGCGCCTCGCGCACCCTCCAGATGCCGCAGTTCAGGCGCTTGCGGTCGATGTGCCGGCACGGCACGCCGGGCGCCTTCTCCTCGGGAAAGCCGCCTTCCGGCTTGAGATGGAGCGCCACGCAGCACAGCGCCTGGCAGCGGCTGCAATTGGCACGAAAGCGGGTCGTCAGATCCTCGGTCATGGCGGAACCATCGGTCGCGCAACCGCGCGCCGTCAAGAGGCATGCCCCCTCCGACGCTGGACAAAAGGGGTGTCCAGCCATTATCCAGCGCGCAAACGGAACCGGATCAGAGGACCACACCATGGCCACCCTACCCATCGTGCGCACCGTCGCCGATCTGCGCGCCCAGGTCGGCGCGTGGCGCCGCGCGGGCGAGACCGTGGCCCTCGTCCCCACCATGGGGGCGCTGCATGCCGGGCATATGGCGCTGGTCGAACAGGCGCGCGGGCTGGCCACGCACGTCGTCGCCAGCGTCTTCGTCAACCCCACGCAGTTCGCCCCGCACGAGGATTTCGACCGCTACCCGCGCGACGAGTCGGGCGACGCGGCGAAGCTGGCGGCGCACGGCTGCGACGTGCTCTACGCGCCGTCGGTGGCCGAGATGTACCCGGAGGGCTTCGCCACCGCCATCAGCGTCGGCGGCCCGGCGGAGGGGCTGTGCGGCGCCTTCCGCCCGCAGATGTTCGGCGGCGTGGCGCTGGTGGTGACCAAGCTGTTCCTCCAGGCGCTGCCCGACGTGGCGCTGTTCGGCGAGAAGGACTACCAGCAGCTCCAGGTCATCCGCCGTTTCACCCGCGACCTCGACATCCCCGTGCGGGTGGAGGGCGTGCCGACCGTGCGCGAGGCGGACGGCCTCGCCCTGTCGTCGCGCAACGCCTACCTGACGGCCGACGAGCGCGCCCGTGCGCCGGAGATGCACCGCGCGCTGAGCGGCGCGGCGGCGGAGCTAGCTGGCGGCATGCCGGCCGGCGCCGTGCTGGAGCAGGTGCGGGCCCGCGTCGCCGACGCCGGTTTCCGGTCCATCGATTATGTCGAGCTGCGCGACGCCGACACCCTCGCCCCGGTCGAGCGCGTGGAGCGCCCCGCGCGCCTGCTCGCCGCCGCCTGGATGGGCAAGACCCGGCTTATCGACAACGTGCCGGTGACGGCGGGGTAAGGCGTTGGGTTTCAACCCAACCTACGATGCCGCCCCGTAGGTTGGGTCGAGCGCCAGCGAAAACCCAACGGCCGTCACCCGATGCCGTGGCGCAGCAGGTATTCGGCGAAGTCCTTGGGCTTGGCCTTGATCTCGCCCAGCGGTTCGGCCGGGCCGGCCTCCAGGGAGCGGGCGAGGAGGAGGCTGTTCGCCACCTTGCCCGGCGGCACGCGGAAGATCCCCGCCGCCCCCTTGAGATGCGGGTAATAGGTGGGATCGACCGGCTTCTCCCGCGCCGACAGGCGGGCCAGCACCTGTTCCTCGTCGACGTCGGCCTCCCGCTGGGCGACCGGCTTCCAGTCGATGGAGCCGGCCCAGCCGGCGGCGATCGCCGCCTTGGCCGCCGCCGCGTCGTCGGCGACGCCAACCTTGTAGACGTGCTTGCCCAGGCCCACGTCCGACGCCCATTTCGACAGCGCCGCGCTGCGCGCGACGTACACCACCGCCATGTTGTTTCCTCTCCCGAACCCGGTCACACGCCTTCGATCACGTCCTGGCCGGCCAGCGCGCGGCGTAGCGCGGCCGGCATGATCGGCTTGTGCAGCACCGTGCAGCCCAGTGCCTGCGCCTCGTCCAGCAGGCCGGCGGCGGTCTCGCCGGTCAGCAGGATGCCGCGCGGCACCGGGCCGGGCCGCGCGGCCAGCGCCCGCAGCACGCCCAAGCCGGTGGTGCCGTCCGGCAGGTTGTGGTCGGTGACGACCACCTCCGGCGGCCGCGCCGCGGCGTCCAGCCACGCCAGCGCCTGCGGCCAGGACGCCGCGTCGTGCGGATCATACCCCCATTGCCGGATCATG
>DASWVP010000224.1:0-7704 GCA_036401175.1 Azospirillum sp.
GGCCTCAACCCAACCTACGGAAGCATTCTGCGTAGGTTGGGTTGAGGCCAAAGCCGAAAACCCAACGTCGAACGCCTCAATAATACGGCTCCCCGATCCCCTCCGCCTTCAACGCCTCCGTCACCGCCGGACGCGCGTGCACGCGTGCCAGATACGGCCCGAGGTTCGGCAGGTCGTGGGCCTTGCGCGTCATGTTGCGGGTCCAGCGCGCCAGCATGAACAGGTACGGGTCGGCGATGGTGTAGCGCGCGCCCAGCAGCCATTCCCGCCCCGCCAGTTCCGCGTCGATGTGCGCGAACATGCCGGCCAGACGCTCTTCCACCGTGTCGCGCAGGCGCGCGGCGGCGTCCGGCGGCACGTAGCGGTCGGGGTAGAAGTACAGCATCAGGTCCGCCTGCACCGTGTTGGTGAGGTAGGCCAGCCATTGGTACAGCCGGGCCCGCTCGGCGCCGCCCACGGGCGGCGCCAGACCGGCCTGCGCGTGCGTGTCGGCAAGGTGCAGGCAGATCGCCGCCGACTCGGTCACCACCAGATCGCCGTCCACCAGCGTCGGCACGCGGCCGTGCGGGTTCAGCGCCAGATAGTCCGGCGCCTTCTGCGCCTTGGCGTCGCCGTCCAGCAGGACGAGCCGGTGCGGCGCGCCGATCTCGCGCAGCACGATGTGCGGGGCCATGCCCGCCGTGCTCGGCAGAGTGTAGAGCGTGATCATGCGCGGCCGCCTCCTTCTTGCGTCCGGCCCATTGGACCGGGGCCATCCGTTTCGCGCAAGGCCGCGTTGCGGGAAGCGGCGGTTTGTGCCGGGCGCGGCGGCGGTGTAGGATCCGCGACACCGGTGTTTAAAATATCAAGCACGTGCCAAGGGAGACGAGATGACCGCCATCGGCAATTCGGCCGCCAGCCGCGACAAGGCGTACTGCCTGCATCCCTACACCAACCTCAAGGCGCACGAGACGGCCGGCCCGATGATCATCGAGCGCGGCAAGGGCGTGTACGTCTACGACGATGCCGGCAAGGAATACATCGAGGGGCTGGCCAGCCTGTGGTGCGTGTCGCTGGGCTTCGACAACGAGCGGCTGGTCGAGGCGGCGGCGCGGCAGATGCGCAAGCTGCCGACCTACCATATGTTCGGCCACAAGTCGCACGACCCCGGCATCGACCTGTCGGAGGCGCTGATCAAGCTGGCCCCGGTGCCGATGTCCAAGGTGTTCTTCGCCAACTCGGGATCCGAGGCCAACGACACGGCGGTCAAGCTGATCTGGTACTACAACAACGCGCTGGAGCGGCCGGAGAAGAAGAAGATCATCGCGCGGACCAAGGGTTATCACGGCGTCACCGTGGCGACGGCCAGCCTGACCGGCCTGCCCAACAACCACCGCGACTTCGACCTGCCGATCGCCCGCATCCTGCACACCGACTGCCCGCACCACTACCGCTTCGCCGAGCCGGGCGAGAGCGAGGAGGAGTTCGCCACCCGGCTGGCCGACAACCTGGAAGCGCTGATCCTGGCCGAGGGGCCGGACACCGTCGCCGCCTTCTTCGCCGAGCCGGTGATGGGTGCCGGCGGCGTCATCGTGCCGCCCGCCACCTATTTCGAGAAGATCCAGGCCGTCTTGAAGAAGTACGACGTGCTGCTTGTGGCGGACGAGGTGATCTGCGGCTTCAACCGCACCGGCAACAGCTGGGGCACGCAGACCTTCGGCATGAAGCCGGACATCCTGACCTGCGCCAAGGCGCTGTCGTCCGGCTACATCCCGATCTCGGCGGTGATGGTGTCGGAAGCCATCTACCGGGCCTGCGTGACGGAGAGCGAGAAGATCGGCACCTTCGGCCACGGCTACACCTACTCCGCCCACCCCGTGGCGGCGGCGGTGGCGCTGGAGACGCTGAAGATCTACGAGGAGCGCGACATCCTGGGCCACGTGCGCGCGGTGGCGCCGCGTTTCCAGCGCCGCCTGAAGGCCCTGGCCGACCACCCGCTGGTGGGCGAGGCGCGCGGCGTCGGCCTGATCGGCGCCGTCGAGCTGGTGGCCGACAAGGCGACCAAAGCGCCCTTCGACCCGGTCGGCATGGCCGGCGCCAGGGTGAACGCGCTGTGCCAGGAGAACGGCCTGATCAGCCGCGCCATGGGCGACAGCCTTGCCCTGTGCCCGCCGCTGATCATCTCGGAGGCGGAGATCGACACCATGTTCGACCGCCTCACCACGGCACTGGACGCCGCCGTGCCGGTGTTGAAGGGGTAAGGGGGTGGTATCGGAAGACGCGGAGGCCAAGCGGGACGCCGTTCGCGAAGGCTTTGCCGACGCCGACGCCGGCCGCGTCGTGCCGCATGAAGAGGTGCGCCGCTGGCTGCTCGATCTGGCGGCCGGCCGCCGCACCGAACGCCCGCATTCGCAGGTTAACCGCCTGAATCGATGACTGGCTGAAGATCTCCTCTCCCCTCGTGACAGAGACGTTGGGGAGAGGCTTTTTTTGACACAGATGGACACAGATGGACACAGATGAATACTGATGAGTGCCAGCTATTTTGCTTGGTTCATGTCTGAGTTTATCTGTGTTCATCTGTGTCAAAATCCCTCCGCCGATTTGAGGATCTATTGGCGGAGCGGACACAATCCCCCTCTCTTCATTCCCTTGTCCTTGGGCGAGGGTGTTGGGCCGCACTGGCGCTTGGCGCCAACCTACGGCGCTCCTGCGGGGCGCCTCCGATCCCGCGTGACACGTCCGCCTGCCGTATAGTAGGATACGCTGATGAACAGCCATCGCCCCGGGGGTTGATTTCGGTCAATGCCGGGTGGCGTGTCTGTAACAATCATGCCATTCTCTGCACCGCCGCTGTTGCCGCGTGCAGGGACACTCGCACCGGACCCCGCGCCGAAGACGTCGAACGGAACCGCCCCATGGATTACGAGAGCTTCTTCCGCAGCCAGATCGAAGCCCTGAAGCAGGAAGGCCGCTACCGGGTCTTCGCCGATCTGGCCCGCCACGCCGGCAAGTTCCCCCGGGCCACCTTCCGCGACGGCGCCGGGCGCGAGCGGGAGATCACCGTCTGGTGCTCCAACGACTACCTCGGCATGGGCCAGAACCCGGTCGTGCTGGAGGCCATGCACACGGCGCTGGAACAGGTCGGCGCCGGTGCCGGCGGCACCCGCAACATCTCCGGCACCAACCGCTACCACGTGCTGCTGGAGCGCGAGCTGGCCGACCTGCACGGCAAGGACGCGGCGCTGCTGTTCACCTCCGGCTACGTGTCGAACGACGCCACGCTGTCGACCATCGGCCGGCTGCTGCCGGGCTGCGTCATCCTGTCGGACGCGCTGAACCACAATTCCATGATCACCGGTATCCGCAACTCGGGCGCCGAAAAGCACGTCTTCCGCCACAACGACCCGGAGCATCTGGACCAGTTGCTGTCCCAGATCGACCCGGCGCGGCCGAAGCTGGTGGCGTTCGAGAGCGTCTATTCGATGGACGGCGACATCGCCCCCATCCACGCGATCTGCGACGTCGCCGACCGGCACGGCGCCATGACCTACATCGACGAGGTGCACGCGGTGGGCATGTACGGCCCGCGCGGGGCCGGCGTGGCCGAGCGCGACGGCGCCATGGACCGCATCACCATCATCGAGGGCACGCTGGGCAAGGCGTACGGCGTGCAGGGCGGCTACATCACCGGCTCGGCCGCGCTGGTCGACTGCGTGCGCTCGTTCGCCAACGGCTTCATCTTCTCGACCTCGCTGGCCCCGGTGCTGGCGGCCGGCGCGCTCGCCTCGATCCGCCACCTGAAGACCAGCCAGGCCGAGCGCACCCGCCACCAGGAGCGCGCGGCGACGCTGAAGCGTTTGTTCGCCGAGGCCGGGCTGCCGGTGATGGACAGCGCCAGCCACATCGTGCCGGTCATGGTGGGCGACGCCAAGCGCTGCAAGCGGGCGAGCGACCTGCTGATGGAACGCCACAACATCTATGTGCAGCCGATCAACTACCCGACCGTGCCGCGCGGCGCCGAGCGCCTGCGCTTCACGCCCACGCCGCTGCACGACGACGCCATGATGGCCCACCTCGTCGACTCCCTGCGCGACGTGTGGGACCTGCTGGAACTGAAGCTGGCGGCGTAAGCCGGCCACCCGACGCGGCGACCGGGTGGGGGCGCGTCCCCCACCCCCCGTCACGCCCGCGGCATCACTTCCCCGAAGTCCCCGGTGCCGGGTTGTTGGCGCCGTCGTCGGCGCGCTTGGCCGGCTGGCTGCGGTCGGGCATCACCGAATAGGACTGGTCGCCGCCCTGCCCCGGATCGGCGCCGCCGGCCCCGGACCGGCCGGACGGCATGGCGCCGTCCCGGCTCATCCCGCTCTTGGCGCTGGTCGCCGCCGTGTCGCCCTTTTCCGCGCTTGGCCGCATCGGCTCGCCCTGCACCGTGCGGCCGGGGTCGGCGGGCTGGGTGAGCGCGTCACCCGCCGGCCGGCCGTGCTGCTCGCCAAGCGAGGAATCGCCGGGTTTGATCGTGCGGTTGACGGCGTCGGTGTCGGCGGACGACGGCCGCTGTGCGTTCGGCAGTTGCGGGCGCGGCTGCGCCTGGGGCTGCGGCTGCTGCGCCAGGGCCGTCCCGGCGGCGAGCCCGAACAGCAGGATGCCGGCAAGCGGTGCGAGCGTTCTCAAGGTCGGTCTCCTTCACGCGGAAGTCTCGACCGGGCAACAGCGCCGCGCACGCGCCGTTCCGCGCGGCCCGCTCGTGCATGACCGCGCATGACCGCGCATGACCGAATGTGGTATGTACGAACCGGCGGCTGTGGCCGGGCCGCCCGTTCCCCACCGGCCGATGCGGCGCGCACCCGATGGAAAAGCCTCTCGCCGTCCTGTTCGTCGACATCGCCGACTCGACGCAGCTCTACGAGCGGATCGGCAATGTCCGCGCGGCGGCGCTGGCCGAGGCGACGCTGCTGCACCTGCGCGTGTGCATCGAACGCAACGGCGGCTTCGTGGTGAAGATGCTGGGCGACGGGCTGCTGGCCGCCTTCCCCACCGCCGACGACGCCTGCCGCACCGCCGGCGCCATGATGGAAAGCCAGGTCCGGTTCAACCTGAAGCTGCGCATCGGCATCAACTACGGCAACGTCGTCCAGGGCAACGGCGACCTCTACGGCGACGCCTGCAACGTCGCGGCGCGGGTCGAGGCGCTGGCGCGGCCGGGCGAGATCCTGGCCACCGAGGATTTCGTCCGGCGCCTGTCGGCGGACCTGCAAAGGCGCACCAAGCCGCTGAGCAACGTGGCCGTGAAGGGCAAGACGGCGCCGGTGCGCATCCACGAGGTGCGCGCCGACGACGTCCCCGACGACGCCATCGAGAGCACGACCATCGCCTTTTCACTGAGCGAGATGAAGGGGCAGGCGCGCGGCACCTTGACCTTGCACCTGACGTACCAGGAGCGCCGCATCACGCTCAACCGCCACAACCCGCGGCTCACCGTGGGGCGCGACGAGGCGAGCGGCCTGCGCGTGCTGTCGCGCCAGTCCTCGCGCCAGCACGGCATGTTCGATTTCAGCCGCGAGAGCTTCATCATCACCGACCATTCCACCAACGGCACCTTCGTCCGCCCGGGGGATTCGCCGCCGATGGTGCTGCGCCGGGATTCCGCCAAGCTGGTCGGCACCGGCCTGATCGGCTTCGGCGCCATCCCGCAGGACGCGACGCAGGACCACGTCGCCGCCTTCCGCGTCGAGCTGATGTAGGGCGCCCCGACCCTATCGCCGCCAGAAGGGTTTGCGGCATTCCCGCGCGGCGTCCTCGCGGGTGAGCCCAAGGTCGCGGAGCAGACGGTCGTCGAGAGCGGCGAGCGCCCGCCGCTGCCGCCGGCGACTGATCCAGGCGGACAGCAGCCCGAACGCCCTGAACTCCCTGATCCACAGGACGCACCGCCCCGCGGGCGACTCCATTGTTCCGTGCACGACACGCTCCTTCGTCCAGCCGTCCGCGTGCAGGTTGTCGCCGACGCCTCCATAAGGCAAATTTGGTTTCCTGAGCTATCCTATAAGCGTTTCTTTGGGACCATTCGATGCGCAGCCTGAACCCCGACCAACTCCGGACGTTCCTGTCGGTCGTGGAGTTCGGCAGCTTCTCGGCAGCGGCGCGGCGCCTGAACCTCACGCAGCCGGCGGTCAGCTTGCAGATCCGTGAACTGGAAGCCCGGCTGGGCGTGCCGTTGCTCGACCGCATGGGCCGACGCGCCGTGCCGACGCCGGCCGGCGAAACGCTGGTCGTCCACGCCCGCCGCATCGCCGCCGAGATCGACGCCGCGCTGGAGGCCGTACGCCGTCACCGGGAGGGCGCGCTCGGTCGCGTGCGCCTGGGGTCGGGCGCGTCCGTCGCCGGCTACCTGCTGCCGCGCGTGCTGAAGACGTTGCGCGACAGCCGCCCGGACCTGGAGGTGACGGTCCGCGTCGGCACGGCGGACACGATCGTGCGCGGCCTGCTCGACGGCGACTTCGACCTTGCCGTCGTCACCCTGCCGGTGGACGAGCGCGGGCTGGACATCGAGCCGTTGCGCGTGGACGCCGCCGTGGCCGTCTTCCCGGCCGGAACGGTGGTGCCCGACGTGGTCACGCCCGCCGACCTCGCGCGCTTTCCGCTGATCCTCGACGAGCGGCCCAGCCGCCAGCGCACGCACACGCGGGCGTGGTTCGAAGCGGGCGGCATCACGCCGAAGCCGGCCATGGAACTGGGCAGCAACGACGCGGTGCGCGCCATGGTCGCGGCCGGGATGGGCGTCTCCATCATGACGCCGGACACCGTCGCCGACCTGGGCGGGCGCGTGGTGACGCGTCCGCTGGATCCGCCGGTCATGCGCCGCATCGCCATCGGCCAGCGGCATGGCCAGCCGGACGACCCGGCGTTGCGGCTCCTGCGCGCGGCGTTGCGCACCCTCGCCACGCCGTGAACCCCGTGTCGTGTCCACGACAGTGTCGCGGCTTTGTCGCATAGCCGACAGGCTGCGGCGGCCCCGACAAACCAGTCAACGCGTTGAAAACACACGCATCCGCAAACTGGCATGCGCCTTGCTCTCTCCCCAGGCGACCGACGCACGCTGGAAGGAGTGGGTGATGGGCAACGTGATCAAGCTGGACGGCATTCTCGGGTTGGGCGAGCTGAAGTCGGCCAACGACGCGCCTTCCGCGTCCGGCGCATCGGCGTCCGGCTGCGCCTCCTCGGCCTGCGGCTCCTCCGACGGGCCGGCCGACATGGCGCCGGAGGTGTGGGAGAAGGTCAAGAACCACCCGTGCTACAGCGAAGAGGCGCACCATTACTTCGCCCGCATGCACGTCGCCGTGGCGCCGGCCTGCAACATCCAGTGCAACTACTGCAATCGCAAATACGACTGCGCCAACGAATCGCGTCCCGGTGTCGTCAGCGAGAAGCTGACGCCCGAGCAGGCCGCCAAGAAGGTGCTGGCGGTCGCCTCCACCATCCCGCAGATGACCGTGCTCGGGATCGCCGGCCCCGGCGATCCCCTCGCCAATCCTGAAAAGACATTCAAGACCTTCGAACTGATCAGCCAGACCGCGCCGGACATCAAGCTCTGCCTGTCCACCAACGGCCTGGCGCTGCCCGACCACGTCGAGCGCATCAAGGGCATGAACATCGACCACGTGACGATCACCATCAACATGGTCGATCCCGAGGTCGGCGAGCGCATCTACCCCTGGATCTTCTTCG
>DASWVP010000225.1:0-4988 GCA_036401175.1 Azospirillum sp.
CGTCGGCGTCCTCGCCGGCCGCCGTGACGCTCAGCGGCCGCCCGCCCGACACGCCCAGCCGCAGCAGGGAGACGAGGCTCTTGGCGTTGCCCACCTCGTCGCCGTGGCGCACGGCGATCTCCGCGCGGAAGCGCTTCGCCACCTCGACCAGCGCCGTGGCCGGCCGGGCGTGCAGCCCGTGCGGCACCGGCGCGGTCACGTCGATGGAGGCGCCGCCGGCCGGCAGAACGACGGGGGCCGGCGCTGCGCCCGCCGTGCCGTTCAGCACGGCCATCACCTCGCGCGGGTCGGCGGTGGTGCCCAGCCGTTCGGCCTCCGCCGGGTTGCCGAGCACGCCGGTCAGCCGTTGCAGCACGGCGATGTGTTCGTCGGATTTGGCCGCGATGCCGACCACGAGGCGCGCCGGCTCGCCGCCGCCCCAGTCGACGCCGCGCGGGAACTGCACGACCACCACGCCGGTGCGGCGCACGAGGTCGCGCGCCTCGGGCAACCCGTGCGGGATGGCGATGCCGCTGCCCAGATAGGTGGCGGCGACGCGCTCGCGCCCCAGCATGCTGTCGATGTAGCCGGGCTCGATCAGGCCGCTGTCGACCATGGCCTGCCCGGCGAGGCGGATGGCCTCGTCCTTGTCCGCCGCCGAGAGCCCAAGGCGCACCTGCGTCTCGGAAAGCTGGAGCATCGGCCGCCCTCCCCCCTTTCGGAGTCCCTGCGCCTGACGGCGCGGGCTCCCTTATCAAGGTGTAACGCCCGATGCCCGTGGGCGTTCCTGCCCTGTGAGTGACGCGCCGGCCCGTCTCCTTCGTTCCCACCGCGCGCGTTGGGTTTTCACTGGCGTTCAACCCAACCTACGTGGAACGCTCGCGTAGGTTGGGTTGAGCGCAGTGAAAACCCAACGTCGTCCGCTCACCCCGCCGGTTCGACGCGCGCGGCGCAGAACTTGAACTCGGGGATCTTGCCGAAGGGGTCGAGCTTGGGGTTGGTCAGCACGTTGGCCGCCGCCTCGGCATAGCAGAACGGCACGAAGATCAGCCCGGCGGGCACGGCGGAATCGGCGCGCGCCTTCAGCTCGATCCCGCCCCGCCGGGTGGTCACCCGCACCGGCGCGCCGGCCTCCACCCCCATGCGCCGCAGGTCGGCCGGCGCCATGTAGGCCACCGCCTCCGGCTCCAGATCGTCCAGCACCTGGGCGCGCCGAGTCATGGCGCCGGTGTGCCAGTGCTCCAGCTGCCGGCCGGTGGTCAGCACCATGGGATACTCGGCGTCCGGCTCCTCGGCCGGGGAGATGATGGCCGCCGGCACCAGACGGCCGCGCCCGGTGGGCGTGGGGAAGCCGTCGCCGAACACGATCGCCCGGCCGGGACCGTCCGGCGACGGGCAGGGGTAGGTCACCGCGCCCTCGCGCTCCAGCCGTTCCCAGGTGATGTTGGCGAGCGACGGCATGGCCCGCGCCATCTCGGCGAACACCTCGCGCGGGTGGCCGTAGTTCCACGCCAGCCCCAGCCCGCGCGCCAGTTCACCCACGATCCACCAGTCCGGGCGCGCCTCGCCCGGCAAGGGCAGCGCGGCGCGGCCCAACTGCACCTGACGGTTGGTGTTGGTCGCCGTGCCGTCCTTCTCCGGCCACGCGGAGGCCGGCAGGACCACGTCGGCGTACGTCGCCGTTTCCGTCAGGAAGATGTCCTGCACCACCAGATGCTCCAGCGCGGCCAGGGCGGCGCGGGCGTGCCCGACGTCGGGGTCGGACATGGCCGGGTTCTCGCCCATGATGTACATGCCCCGCACGCTGCCGGCGTGGATGGCGTCCATCACCTCCACCACCGTCAGGCCACGCTCCGGGTCCAGCGGGGTCCGCCAGAACTCCTCGTAGAAGGCGCGCGCGTCCGGGTCCGTCACCGGGCGGTAGTCCGGATACATCATCGGGATGAGGCCGGCGTCGCTGGCGCCCTGCACGTTGTTCTGGCCGCGCAGCGGGTGCAGCCCGGTGCCGGGGCGGCCGACCTGCCCGGTGGTCAGCGCCAGCGCGATCAGGCAGCGCACGTTGTCGGTGCCGTGCGTGTGCTGCGACACCCCCATGCCCCAGAAGACGATGGACGCGGAGGAGCGCGCGTACAGCCGCGCCACGTCGCGCAGGGTGGCCGCCGGGATGCCGCAGACCTCGGCCATGGCTTCCGGCGTGAAGCCGGCGATGTGCGCCTTCAGCCGGTCGAAGTCCTGCGTGTTTTCGGCGACGTACCGGCGGTCGTACAGCCCCTCGGTGATGATGACGTTGAGCAGTGCGTTCAGCATCGCCACGTCGCGGCCCGGCTTGAACTGCAGCATGTGCGTGGCGAAGCGTTTCAGCGCCTGCCCGCGCGGGTCCATGACGATCAGCTTGGCGCCGCGCTCCACCGCGTTCTTGAAGAAGGTGGCGGCGACGGGGTGGTTCTCGGTCGGGTTGGCGCCGATCACCACGATCACCTCGGCGTCTTCGGCGGCGTTGAACGGCGCCGTCACCGCGCCCGAGCCGATACCCTCGATCAGCGCCGCCACGGACGAGGCGTGGCAGAGCCGCGTGCAATGGTCGACGTTGTTGGAGCGGAAGCCGGTGCGCACCAGCTTCTGGAACAGGTACGCTTCCTCGTTCGATCCCTTGGCCGAGCCGAAGCCGGCCAGCGCGTTGCCCCCCTGCGCGTCGCGGATGCGCGCCAGCCCGCCGGAAGCCACCGCCAGCGCCTCTTCCCACGAGGCTTCGCGGAAGTGGGTGAGCGGGTTGGCCGGGTCGATGTCGGCGTCGTGCTTGGCGACGCCCTCGCGGCGGATCAGCGGCTTGGTCAGCCGGTGCGTGTGGTGGACGTAGTCGAAGCCGAAGCGGCCCTTGACGCACAGCCGCCCGTGGTTCGCCGGCCCGTCGCGCCCGCTGACCGACAGCAGCGCGTCGTCCTTGATATTGTAGGTCAACTGGCAGCCGACGCCGCAGTACGGGCACACGCTGTCCACCATGCGGTCGGGCGCCGCCGCGAAGGCGCCGGTCACCGCGTCCACCTGCGTCTTGGGCATCAGCGCCCCGGTCGGGCATGCCTGCACGCACTCCCCACAGGCCACGCAGGTGCTGTCGCCCATGGGATCGGCGAAGTCGAAGACGATCCGCTCGTTGTGCCCGCGCAGGGCCATGCCGATGACGTCGTTGACCTGCACCTCGCGACAGGCGCGCACGCACAAGCCGCACTGGATGCAGGCGTCGAGCTGCACCGCCATCGCCGGATGGCTGAAGTCCTTGGGAATCCCTGCATCGCGGGCCGGGAAGCGGCTGCCGTCCACGCCGACCCGGTCGGCCCAGGTCCAGAATGTCGAGTTGGGGTCGGGGGCGCGCTCGCGCGCCGGCTGGTCGCCGGCCAGCAGCTCGAACACCATGCGCCGCGCCGCCCTGGCGCCGTCGCTGGCCGAACGCACGCGCATGCCGGGGGTGGGCTTGCGGATGCAGGAGGCGGCCAGCACGCGCTCGCCGTCGATCTCCACCATGCAGGCGCGGCAGTTGCCGTCGGGGCGGTAGTCCGGCGCGGTGGAGTGGCAGAGGTGCGGGATCTCCGTGCCCAGACGGGTGGCGACCTGCCAGATCGTCTCGCCCGGCCGCGCCTCGACCTCCACGTCGTCGAGATGGAAGAAGACGCCCTCGCTCATGCCGGATCCTCCCCGCCCGCCGCCGGCGCGGCAAGCTCGTCCTGGAAATGCTTCAGCGCGCTTTTCAGCGGGTTCATGGCCGCCTGCCCCAGCCCGCAGATGGAGGCCGCGCCCATCACCGCCGCCAGTTCCAGCAGCAGCGGCTGGTCCCACACCGGCCGGTCGAGCAGCGCCACCGCCTTCTCCGTGCCGACGCGGCAGGGCGTGCACTGGCCGCAGCTCTCGTCCTCGAAGAAGGCCAGCAGGTTGCGCACCACCGCCCGCATGTCGTCCTGGTCCGACAGCACCACCACGGCGGCCGAGCCGATGAAGCAGCCGTGCGGCTCCAGCGTGCCGAAATCAAGGGGCACGTCGTCCATGCCGGCCGGCAGGATGCCACCCGAGGCACCGCCCGGTAGGTACGCCTTGAAGACGTGCCCCTCGGCCATGCCGCCGCAATGCTCCTCGATCAGTTCGCGGATGGTGATGCCGGCGGGGGCCAGCTTGACGCCCGGATCGCGCACGCGGCCGGATACCGAATAGCTGCGCAAGCCCGTGCGCCCGTTGCGCCCGAAGCCGCCCCACCAGTCGCCGCCCTTCTCGACGATGTCGCGCACCCAGAACAGCGTCTCGACGTTGTTGATCAGCGTCGGCCGACCGAACAGCCCGACGACGGAAGGGAACGGCGGCTTGTGGCGCGGCAGGCCGCGCTTGCCCTCGATGCTCTCCAGCATCGCCGATTCCTCGCCGCAGATGTAGGCGCCGGCACCCCGGCGCAGGTGGATGCGGGTGTGCCGGGCAAGGCCGGCGGATTCGACCACGGCGATCTCCTTCGACAGGATCGCGCGGATGTGCGGGTACTCGTCGCGCAGGTAGATGTAGACGTCGGTGGCCTCGACGGCCCAGGCGCCGATCAGCATGCCTTCCAGGAAGCGGTGCGGGTCGGTTTCCAGATGGTGGCGGTCCTTGAAGGTGCCGGGCTCGCCCTCGTCGGCGTTCACCGCCATCAGGCGCGGCCCCGGCTCGTGCCGCACATGGCGCCACTTGCGCCCGGTGGGAAATCCGGCGCCGCCCAGGCCGCGCAGGTTGGCGGATTCCAGCCGGTGCAGGATGTCCTCGACCTCGTAGCGGTGCGCCAGACATTCGGACAGCAGGGTATAGCCGCCGTCGGCCCGGTACTCGCCGAAGCCCGGATAGGCGGGGATGCACGGGTGGGTGTCGCCGGCCGCGACCGCCGCCGCGACGCTCGCCGCCGTGGCGTTCCCGTGCGGCGCGTGGCCGATGGCGACGGCCGGCGCGGTGTGGCACGCCCCCATGCACGGCGCCCGAACCACCCGCACGCCGGGGCCGAG
>DASWVP010000226.1:0-4351 GCA_036401175.1 Azospirillum sp.
TGCGCTGGTACCAGCGCCAGCCGAACCAAACGGCGGCGACCACGACGATGAGCATGAGGATCTTGGAGAACGACAGCATGCCGGCGATTAGGGCGGAACCCGGGCGCGCGGTCAAGCGCGGAGGCGGGAGATCCGGTCCTGGACGCGGCCGGCGCGCGCGCCAATGTAGATGCGGCGCCGCCCCCACTCACGCCGAGGACCGCCCATGAACCCCGCCGCCTACCCGGTGATCGTCCGCCCGCTGTCGCCCGAGGAGGGCGAGGGATACACCGCCGAGGTGCCGGACCTGCCCGGCTGCACGGCCGGCGGCATCACCCCGGCCGAGGCGGTGATCGACGCGGAGGCGGCCATCCGCGCGTGGATCGCCTCGGCGGAAAAGGACGGCCGCCCGGTGCCGCCGCCGTCCCGGCGCCTGCGCACGGTCAGCCAGTAGGCGGCCGCTTCGCCTCCTCCAGCTGTCCGGCGAGGTTGCGGGCGGATTCCAGGATCACCTGGATCAGCTTGGGAATGATCGGGTCGGCCTTGCGCAGCGCCTCACGCACCTTGTCGCCCTTGATCTGCACCAGCACCGTCTCTTCCGCCGCGCTGGCCGAGGCCATGCGCGGCTTGCCGTCGAACAGCGCCATCTCGCCGAAGATGCCGCCCTGCGGAATGACGCCGATGTCCAGCGGGGCGTCGGCGGCGCCGCGCCAGATCCGCACGCTGCCGCGCTCCACCAGATACATGACGTCGCCGGGCTCGCCTTCGCGGAAGACGATCTGGTCGGTGTGGAACACCCTGCGACTCAGCACCGTGTTGTTCATGCCCCCGCCCTACAGGCCATAGCGGCCCCACAGCGCGCGCTCCTCCACCGATGACAGCGCGGCATCGGCCAATTCGGCGGCCCAGCCGCCGCGCGCGCCCATATGCAGGCGGCGGCGCAGCCAGCCCTGCGGCTCGCCGACCACGCGCAGGCGCACCTTCTCGCCATAACGCGCGCGCAGGATGCCGCGCAGGTCGCCGATGCCGTCGACCAGCCCATGCTCCAGCGCCCGCCGCCCGGCCCAGAAGGCGCCGGAGAACAGCTCCTCCTCCGGTCCCGTCAGCCGGTCGCCGCGCCGCGCCCGCACCATCGCCTTGAAGCTGTCGTGGATCTCCGCCTGGATGGATTTCAGGTGCGCCACGCCGTCCTCGCGCTCCGGCGAGAAGGGGTCGAGCAGCATCTTGCGGTCGCCCGCCGTGTGCACCCGGCGCTCGACACCGTGGCGCTGGATGAAGTCATGCAGGCCGAAGCTGGAGTAGACGACGCCGATCGACCCGACGATGGAGCTTTCGTCGGCGAAGATCTCATCCGCCGCGCAGGCCAGCCAGTAGCCGCCGCTTGCCGCCACATCCTCGCAGAAGGCCAGCACCGGCACCTTCTTCTCGGCGGCGAGGTCGCGGATGCGCTTGCCGATCAGCGACGACTGCACCGGCGAGCCGCCCGGCGAGTTGACGACCAGCGCCACCGCCGCCTGCCCCTTGGGCGCGAAGGCGCGCTCCAGCAGGGGCGCGACGTGCGCCAGGGTGAGGCCGCGCCGCAGCGGGCCGACGTTGCCGATGACGCCGTCCAGCCGCACCACCGAAACGATGGGGCCGAGGTTGCGCCAGGGGCCGAAAGGGAGCTTGGAGAGGAGGGATTCGATGGTCATCGCACCATGAGATGGTGACGGCCGCGCGATCCGTCAAAGAGGCGGGGCGTCGGACACGAGGTTTTGAGACACGGATGGACACGGATAAAAATCATTCGTGTTCATCCGTGTCCGGCGCAGCCGGCATCCGTGTCCATCCGTGTCTCAAACACCCTCACCGACATGGAACGCCGTCCGCTCACAGCACCAGCGGCGCCCCGTCGCGCAGCACCGCCTCGGCTTCCGGGGTGTAGCGGCCTTGCGCGTCGTGCAGCACCAGACCGGCGGCCAGCTTCGCCGGCCCTTTGGCGTTGCGGTGCGCCGACAGCAGCACGCGCTTGGCCGGCTCGCCCGGCTTCGGCCACAGCGGGAACAGCGTCACGCCGCCGAATCGGCCGTGCAGCAGCGCCAGGATCTCGTCGAAGCGGTCGGCGCGGTGGACCAGCGTCAAGATGCCGCGGGTCTTCAGCATGGCGGCGGCGAAGGCGATCCAGTCGGCCAGCCGCGCCTCGCCCTCGACGTTGGCGGCGGCCTTCCAGGCACCCGGCGGCGCGGTGGCGGCCTCGGCCTTCAGATAGGGGGGGTTCATCATGACGCGGTCGAAGCTGCCCGGCGCCAGCATCGGCGGCGGTCGCAGCAGATCGCCGATGACCGGCAGCACGCGCCCCTGCACGCCGTTGAGGTCGACGTTGTGGCGGGCGTAGGCGCCGATCTCCGCGTGCTTTTCCAGGGCCACGACGCGCACGCCCGGCTCGCGCGCGGCGAGGCACAGCGCCGCCGCCCCGGTGCCGGTGCCGACGTCCAGCACCCGCGCGCCATGGTCGCCGCGCGTCGCGGCGGCCAGCAGCACGGGGTCGATGGCCGCGCGATAGCCGTCGGCCGGCTGCACGAGGCGCACACGCCCGCCCAGCAGCGCGTCCTCCACCGCCACGGCCGCCGGCTCGGCGCCGAAATCGGCGTGTACGGCTTGTCTTCCACTCATTCCGGCACCTCCTCCCCGGCGTCGCGCAGCACCCGCCGCGCCTCGGCCTCGTCCGCATCGGCGACCATCACGCGGCGCGGGATCGCGCCGATCGAGCCCTCCAGGATCGAGGTGTGCGTGTCGAACACGACCGCGTCGATGCCGGCGTCGGCCAGCACCGCCGTCACCCACGACAGACGCACGACGTCGGTGGTACGCAGAAGTTCCTTCATGACCCGCCGAACCGCAGACGCCCTGCGCACTTGACCGAAGAGGCTATGCCGGTATGCTCGCTGGCGTCGTGTGCCACGTCAATCAACATTGGAGCCGGCCTTGGCGGTCGTAACGAACCTCGATCCGAAACGGCGGAAGTCCACCACGCCGCTCGACGACCTCACCGCCCTCGTCGACGACGATCTGAGGGCGGTCAACGAACTGATCATCGCCAAGATGCAGTCGTCGGTGGAGCTGATTCCGCAGCTCGCCGGCTATCTCATCGCGGCGGGGGGCAAGCGGCTGCGCCCGGTGCTGACGCTGGCCGCTGCGCGGCTGTGCGGCTACCAGGGCGACGACCACAAGATGCTGGCCACGGTGGTGGAGTTCATCCACACCGCGACGCTGCTGCACGACGACGTGGTCGACGAAAGCGACCTGCGCCGCGGGCTCGCCTCGGCCAACGCCGTGTTCGGCAACAAGGCCAGCGTGCTGGTGGGCGATTTCCTGTTCTCCCGCGCCTTCCAGCTGATGGTCGAGGTGGGCTCGCTGGACGTGCTGCGCATCCTGTCCAACGCCTCGGCGGTGATCGCCGAGGGCGAGGTGCTGCAGCTCCAGACCACCAACGACACCGAGACCAGCGAGCAGGCCTACCTGGAGGTCATCAAGGGCAAGACGGCCGAGCTGTTCGCCGCCGCCTGCCGCGTCGGCGCCGTGGTGGCCTCCCGCCCGCAGGCGGAGGAGATGGCGCTCAACGATTACGGCATGAACCTGGGCATCGCCTTCCAGCTCGTCGACGACGTGCTGGATTATTCGGCCAAGCAGGCGAAGCTGGGCAAGACGGTGGGCGACGACTTCCGCGAGGGCAAGATCACGCTGCCCGTCGTGCTGGCCTTCCGCCGCGGCAACGACGAGGAGCGCACCTTCTGGCGCCGCGCCATGGAGGAGCTGGAACAGGGAGACGGCGACCTGGAGCGCGCCCAGCAGCTCATGGCGAAGCACAACGCGCTGAAGGACACGGTGGAGCGCGCCCGCCACTACGGCGCCATCGCCCGCGACGCGCTGGGCCTGTTCCCCGACAGCCCGGTCAAGCGCGCCCTTCTCGAGGTCATCGATTTCGTGATCGACCGGGAATTTTAGGCGCCGCGCTTTTTTGGGTTGCCGACCCCGAACGGAGCCGTTATAACCCCGCTCCACACACGGCGGGGCGGCAACGAGCCGCCGGGTGACACGGACCGGAGAGTAGCTCAGCCTGGTAGAGCACTGCTTTCGGGAGGCAGGGGCCGGAGGTTCGAATCCTCTCTCTCCGACCAATAGAAAAAGGGCCGATGCGGCAACGCATCGGCCCTTTTCGCGTTCGGGCGCGGAACACCTGCTAACGTACGCGAATTGACAACCGCCGGCTGTGCCTGATAACAAGATGATAAAATCAGGGCGCATGGCGACATATTGCACCGCAACATCGCACCTCCCGGCGCTCCGCTGAGCAGCCGCGCGCTGTACGCGATCGGCCTGCCGACGGTCGCGG
>DASWVP010000227.1:0-1979 GCA_036401175.1 Azospirillum sp.
GTCGCGCACGTCGCCGGGCCCGCCGCTCACCAGCGCGCCGACGCCCGTCAGGTCGTGCAGGCTGGGCTCGCTCGGCGGCGCGAGCGCATAGCCGTGCACGACGGCGCCCAGGCCGTGCAGGACGTGCACCGTCCAGCCGCCGATGAAGCCGGTGTGGCCGGTGACGAAGACGCGCCGGCCGCGCCAGAAGGAAGGCGACAGGGTCATCGCCGGTTCACCACACCCGCCAGGGAGCGCGGCCGGTCTCCCACATCTCGTTCAGAAGCTGCATCTCGCGGTAGGTGTCCATGCATTGCCAGAATCCGCTGTGGCGGTAGACCGACAGTTCGCCCCGGCTGGCGAGGCGTTCGAGGATGCCGTCCTCCAGCGCGCAGTTCATCGTCGGGTCGAAGCCGTCGAAGGCGGCCTTCTCGAAGACGAAGAAGCCGCCGTTGATCCAGCCCTCGGCCACCTGCGGCTTTTCGCGGAAGCTGTGCACCAGATCGCCGCTCAGGCCCAGCTCGCCGAAGCGCGAGGAGGGGTGCACCGCCGTCACCGTGGCCAGCCGCCCGGTGCGCTTGTGGTGCGCCAGCAACGCATCGATGTCGACGTTGGCCACCCCGTCGCCGTAAGTGGCGAGGAAGCGGTCGCCGCGCACGTGCTTCAGCGCCGTCAGGATGCGGCGGCCGGTCAGGCTGTCCCCGCCGGTTTCCGCCAGCGTGACCCGCCAGTCGACCTTGCCCTCGTGCGGCTGCAAATTCTCGACCGTGTTGCTTTCCAGGTCGACGCTGACGTCGTGGCTGCGCCAGTGGTAGTTCAGGAAATAGTCGCGGATCGTGTCGCCCTTGTAGCCCAGGCAGAGGACGAAGTTGCGCACTGCGAACGCGCGGTAATGGCGCATGATGTGCCAGAGAATGGGCCGGCCGCCGATCTCCACCATCGGCTTCGGCTTGAATTCCGTCTCCTCACGCAAGCGGGTGCCGAAGCCGCCACATAGGATCACCGCTTCAAGGGAACTGGCCATCGTCATGGGATCCGGCTTTCCGTTGGTAGGGTCTGGATAGGCGTGGTCATTGCATGTACCGGCATTCCATCAGGCCGTCGGGGGACGCGATGGGAGGCCGGACCTGCGCAAGGGCGGTCGCGTCGATCACCTCGTCGATGAAGCGTTCGAAGGACGGGTACTGCCGGTCGGGCGGCACGCCATAGCTCTGGCTGATGCGCCAGTGCCCGTAGACGCGCGCGTACACATCCATCCACCGCGGCTCGACCAGATGGGCGGCCACGGCCTCGGCGGCGCTCCGGTCGAAGGGGCGGCCACCGGCGTAATCCATGGCCAGGCGGCGCAGCTCGCCAAGTCCGGGAACGAGGAATTCACCCATGGACAGGATCTGCGCCAGAGTTTCCGGGGGCGCGTCGAAGTCCGGCGGGTTGGGCGCCCACGAGACGTCGATCATGCGGGCGACGAACGGCTCGAATTCCGGCAACTCCGGCTCCAGGCCGTCGCGCGCGCGCTGGCGCCTCTTCTCCGCGTGCAGGCTGGCCAGCATGGACTGGACCTTGGGTGTCTCCAGCAGGCGGACGATCCGGCTGGTTCGCCCGCAATCGAAGCCGCGCCCTTCCAGGTGGTCGTCGGCCTGCCGGTCGTAGTCGGCGAGCACGGCCATCCACTCCTCCGCCACGCCCACGGCCGAGGCGTCCGCGTCCTGCGCCGCGGCGACCGTCCTCTCCGGCATGGCCGGACCGATGGCCAGATCGATGAAGCGCTCGAACGGCGGCAGCGGGGCCGGCAGGCGGCTGCGACAGGCGTCGTAGAAGCCGCGGCAGGTTTCGGCGGCGCTGTGGTCCTCCAACTGGGAGAGCAGCCGGTGGGCGGCCTCCGCATCGAACGGCTGGCCACCGAGGGCGCGCTCGATCTGCACGGTCAGGGCGCCGAGGATCGTGTGCCAGACGACGGGCTCCGGCGACGCCACGGGCGCCGGCGGCGGGACGGGGGCGCC
>DASWVP010000228.1:0-23208 GCA_036401175.1 Azospirillum sp.
CGCCAGCCTGCTGGTGCTGCGCGACGGGCGCGTCCTGCTGACCGGCTTCTGCTGGTACCCCTTGCCGGCCAAGGACGGCGAGGCGTTGCGCGCGCGCGGCATCGGCGTGGTCGGCAGCCCGCTGAAGACCGGCGACCTCTACCTGTTCTGGGGCGCCTATTCCCGCGTCAGCGACGACGGCGGCGGCACGTGGTCGGAGCACCGCTTCCTGCCGCAACTGCCGGGCCAGGGGGAGACGGTGCCGGGCATCCGGCCGCTGCACGGCGGTGCCTTGCGCGGGCGGGCGGTGGAGGCGCCGGACGGCACGATCCTGCAGGCCACCTACGCCCATCACCCCAGCAACGGCCAGTACGCCAGTCACCTCTGGGCCTCCACCGACCGGGGCGAGACGTGGGAGTACCGTTCCCTCATCGCGCTGGACGCGGAGGGCAAGGCGGGCTTCTGCGAGAGCGCGCTGACGGTCACCGATGACGGGCGGCTGCTGGCGCTGCACCGCACCACCGGCCTCGACGACCATCTGGCGACCTCGACGTCCCGCGACTTCGGCCGGACGTGGGAGGCGTGGGAGCGGCACGACGTGGTCGGCCATCCCTACGACGCCTGCGCGCTGGCCGACGGCCGGCTGCTGGTCGCGTACGGTTACCGGCACAGGCCCTACGGCGTGCGCGCCCGCGTGTGGGACCCGCGGGCCGGGGACATCGGGCAAGCGGCGGAGATCGTCGTGCGCGACGACGCGCCGTCGGGCGACGTCGGTTATCCGTGGGTGACGGCGTTCCCCGACGGGCGCGCCATGATCGTGTATTACATCTGCGACGACGAAGGCGTGAGGCACGTCGCGGCGAGCGTGCTGACGCCGTAGGTTGGCGTTGAGCCGCAGGCGAAAACCCAACGTGTTCGCAATGCGACGTGCGTTGGGTTTCAACCCAACCTACGACTATTCGGCATCCGGCTGCTTTTCCGGGGCGGCGTCGGCGAAGGCGGGCAGGGCGCGGGCGGCTTCGGCGATGCGGCGGATGGTGGGATAGGGCGCGAGGTCGCAGTCGAAGCGCTCGGCGTTGTAGACTTGCGGCACGAGGCACACGTCGGCCAGCGTCGGCGTGTCGCCGTGGCAGAAACGGCCGGTCGCCGGGTCGGCCGCCAGCATCGCCTCCAGCGCCGCGAAGCCCTCGGCCACCCAGTGGCGGTACCAGCCGTTGCGCGCGGCCTCGTCCTGGCCCAGCGCGTCGCGCAGGTGGTTCAGGACGCGCAGGTTGTTCAGCGGGTGGATGTCGCAGGCGATGGCCAGCGCCAGCGCGCGCACCCGCGCCCGGCCGGCCGGGTCCGGCGGCAGCAGGGGCGGCTGCGGGTGCACCTCCTCCAGGTACTCGACGATGGCCAGCGACTGCGTCAGCGCGGTGTCGCCGTCGACCAGGACGGGGACGAACTTCTGCGGGTTGAGGGCGGCGAAGGGCGGCTGCTTGTGCTCGCCCTTGCGCAGGTGGACCGACGCGGGCTCGGCGCGCAGCCCCTTCAGGTTCAGGGCGATGCGCACGCGGTAGGCGGCGGAGGAGCGGAAGTATCCGTACAGCTTCATGGCTGGCTCATCATCAGGGACGGCAGGAGGAGGGAGATCGACGGGAACAGGATCAGCAAGGCGATGCGCACGATGTCGGAGACGAGGAACGGCATGACGCCGCGGAAGATGGTCTGCAGCGACACCTCCGGCAGCACGCCGCGCAACACGAAGACGTTCATGCCCACCGGCGGCGTGATCAGGCTGATTTCCGTCATCACCACGACGACGATGCAGAACCAGATCAGCACCATGTCCTGCGACAGGCCGAAGTCCAGCTCCAGCATGATGGGGTAGAAGATCGGCACCGTCAGCAGGATCATCGACAGGCTCTCGATCAGGCTGCCGAGCACGAGGTAGATCCCGACGATCGCCAACATCACCACCAGCGGCGCCACGTTCAGCCCCGTCACCCAGTCCTTCAGCGCGTCGGCGAAGCCGGCGAAGGTGACGAAGTTGGCGAACAGCATGGCGCCGATGATGATGACGAACAGCATCGCCGTGGTGCGGGCGCTGTCCACCAGCAGGTCGATCAGCACCGCCACGGTCAGCCGTCCGCGCAGCAGCGCCATCAGGAAGGCGATGAAGGCGCCGACGCCGGCCGCTTCGGTGGGGGTGAACAGGCCGCCGTAGATGCCGCCCATGATCAGGCCGAACAGCATCAGCATGCCCGACACGCCCTTCAGCGCCCGCCAGCGTTCGGCCCAGGGCAGCGCTTCGGCGGGCGGCCCCAGCGCCGGGTTGCGCCACGTGGTGAAGGAGACGGCCAGGATGTACAGCACGACGCCCAGCAGGCCGGGCACGATGCCGGCCATGAACAGCTTGCCGATGTCGGCCTGCGTCAGCATGCCGTAGATC
Organism: Azospirillum sp.; assembly: GCA_036401175.1. Classification (GTDB taxonomy): domain Bacteria; phylum Pseudomonadota; class Alphaproteobacteria; order Azospirillales; family Azospirillaceae; genus Azospirillum. The sequence continues at coordinate 2,411 of DASWVP010000228.1, forward strand.
ACCATGATGACGCTGGGCGGGATGAGGATGCCCAGCGTGCCCCCGGCGGCGATGGAGCCGGTGGCGAGGCTGTCGGCGTAGCCGAACTTGCGCATCGGCGGCATGGCGACCTTGGACATGGTCGCCGCCGTGGCCAGCGAGGAGCCGCACACCGCCGCGAAGCCGCCGCACGCCACCACCGACGCCATGGCCAGCCCGCCGCGCCGGTGGCCGAGAAAGGCGTAGGCGGCGTGGTACAGCTCGTTCGAGATGCCGGCGCGGGTGACGAGGTTGCCCATCAGGATGAACAGCGGCAGCACCGACAGCGTGTAGGAGAATCCGGCCTCGAAGGTGTTCTGGCCCAGCATGGCGAAGGCCGGTCCCCAGCCCACCATCATGCCGAAGCCCACCGTGCCCACCAGCGCCATGGCGAAGCCGATGGGCATGCGCAGGAAGACGAGCGTGAAGAGAACGGCGAAGCCGATCAGCGATTCGGTCATGGAAGGGTCCTGCAGCCCCTCCCCCAGCCCCGCTGGGGGAGGGAGGGGCCCACGAAGTGGGAGGGTGGGGGCAAGGTCTTAACCGGGAGGCGGGGCGCGCTGATCCTCGGGACGAACCGGCCCCCACCCCGGCCCTCCCCCACCGGAGGCGGGGGAGGGGGAGAGGTCCACACACGCCCGCACGGCCTGCACCACCGCCGCCACGGCGGTCGTGGCGGCCATCAGGTGGGCGACGGGCGACAGCGGCAGGCGCAGCACGTTGGTGTAGGCGCCGTCCTCCGTCAGCCGCACGCCGCGCACCCACAGTTGCCACGCCAGCGCCGCCAGGACCACGGTGCTGAGCAGTCCCATGAGGCCGCTCAACAGCTTGACGCCGCGCCGGGGGAGCACGTGGTCGATCAAATCGACGGCCACGTGCTCGTCCCGCTCGGTCGCCAGCGGCAGGCCGACGAAGATCAGCGCCGCCAGCAGCACCGACGTCAGCTCGTACGAGCCCGGCACGCCGGCGCCGAGGAAATCGCGCCCCACCACGTCGGCGGTGGTCATCACCGCCATCCCGAACAGCAGGATGGCGGCGAGCACGCCGAGGATGCGGTTCATCAGGCGCGAGGCCGCGTTCATGCCGGCAGCTTGACGCCGGTGGCCGCCCGCAGTTCGGCCAGGGCCGCTGCGCCGTCGACGCCGCGCGCCTGCGCCAGCTTGGCCCACGCCGCCTCCAGCTCGGCCGCGTGGCGGACGAGGTCCTTGACGAAGGCGGGGTCGGCCTGGATGACCTCCATGCCCGACGCCTTCATCTTCTCCAGCGCCGCCGCGTCGGCGGCGATCCACGCCTTGCCGACGCGCCGGGCGAACGCCTCGCCGGACAATGCGGAGATCGCCTGTTTGTCGGCGTCGCTCAGGGCGTTCCACTTGCCCTCGTTCATCACGAAGAACCAGGAGGTGTTGTAGACGCCGCCCGGCACGGTGGTGGTGTGCTTCAAATGCTCCAGCAGCTTGAAGGCGGTGATCGCCTCCAGCGTGAAGGTGACGCCGTCGATGACCTTGTTCGCCAGCATCTCGTACACCTCGGGCGAGGGGGCGAGCAGCGGCGTGACGCCCAGGCGGCCCATCAGGTCGCTGGCGTAGCCGCCGGGCACGCGGAACTTCAGCCCCTGCAGGTCGGCCGTCGTGCGGATCGGGCGCACGCGGTTGTGGATGGCGCCGGGGCCGTGCGCGAAGACGCCCAGCGTGTGCACCCCGGCGTGCTCGTTGGCCTTCGACAGGCGTTTGTCGTAGGCGTTCCAGTAGGCGGCCGAGAGCTGCGCGGCGTCGTCGCCGATGAACGAGAACTCGGCCAGCCGGCTCAACAGGAAGCGGTCGCCGGGGGTGAAGCTGTGCAGGCCGTAGGTGATGTCGGCGATGCCGTCCTTGGCCATGTCGAAATGCTGCGGGGCGCCGCCCAGCGGCTTTGGCAGGATGCGCACCTTGACGCGCCCGTCGGTCGCCTTGGCGACGTCGTCGGCCCACGGCTCGAACGCGTTGACGACGATCGGGTGCTTGGGCGGCAGCCAGGACGACAGCGTCAGCGTCGTCGCCGCCTCGGCCCGGCGCGGCAGGATGCCGGATGCGGCGAGCGCCGTGGCGGCGCCAAGGCCTTGCATGACGGTGCGGCGCGAGATGCGGGTGTTCATCGGGGCGTTCTCTCCCTGTGTTCCGAGTTCTTGGCGCGGCATCGTTCGTGCCGCCATTCGTTTCAGATGAAACGAGTGTCGCGCCGCGCTGTCAATGCGGATGTTGGTCGGCCGTACGGATTATGTCCGTTCCCACGCCTTGCCGATCGTTTCGTTTGAAACCATCTTGCCGGGAAAGCAGGAAGCGGGAGGGACGCCCCAGTGAAGACCTACATCCAATTCCCACGCGTCGAAGGCACGGCGTCGCGGCAGGCGCACGCCGCGCTTCCCCCCGGCACGTTCGAGCGCGAGCTGGGCAAGGAAGGCTTCTTCGGCCCGGCCACGCACATGTACCACACGCACCCGCCCACCGGCTGGATCGACTGGGAGGGGCCGCTGCGGCCGCGCGCCTTCGACCTGACCCGGCTCAACGGCGAGCACCCCTCGCCCTGGGAAGCCGCCGACGTGCTGCACAACGCGCACGTCCGCATGCGGCTATGGCGGGCGCCCCAGCGCATGGACCATCTGGCCCGCAACGGCGACGGGGACGAGCTGCTGTTCGTCCACACCGGGCGGGGCGAACTGTTCTGCGACTATGGGCACCTGAGCTTCCGGGCCGGTGACTACATCGTGCTGCCGCGCGCGACCATGTGGCGGATCGAGTGCGCGGAACCGGTGACGGCGCTGCTGATCGAGGCGACGGGCTCCACCTACAGGCTGCCCGACCGTGGCATGGTCGGCGCGCACGCGGTGTTCGACCCGGCGATGCTGGACGTGCCGGCCATCGACGACGCCTTCCGCGCCCAGCAGGACGAGCGGCGATGGACGGTGCGCATCAAGCGGCGCGGCGCCATCTCCACCGTGACCTACCCGTTCAACCCGCTGGACGCCGTGGGCTGGAAGGGCGATCTGGCGCCGGTGCGCCTGAACGTCGCCGACATCCGGCCGCTGATGAGCCACCGCTACCACCTGCCGCCCAGCGCCCACACGACCTTCGTCGCCGACCGGTTCGTGGTGTGCACCTTCACCCCCCGCCCGTTCGAAAGCGACCCGGACGCGCTGAAGGTGCCGTTCTTCCACAACAACGACGATTACGACGAGGTGCTGTTCTACCACGCCGGCGACTTCTTCTCGCGCGACAACATCCATCCGGGAATGGTCACCTTCCACCCCTGCGGCTTCACGCACGGCCCGCACCCCAAGGCGCTGGGCGCCGCCTTCACGCCGAGGAAGCCGGCCACGGACGAATACGCGGTGATGCTCGACACCCGCGACGCGCTGGAGGTAGGCGAAGGCGCCGCGTCGGTGGAATGGGGCGGCTACGTCGAATCGTGGCGCGCGCCCGGCGCCTGATGGGGGCTTGATCCGGGTCAATGCCGGGGGCGGGCGGCGGGTGCAGGATCGGCGTCCCGCTTAACGGAGACCGGACGCCATGGACCTCGCCCCCGTCGAACAGCGCGCCGCCAACATGCCGCGGATGATGCGGCGCCTGGGCGTCGACGTCTTCACCGTATCCACCTTCGGCGCCGCGCACCAGATGGCGCGGGCGGCGCAGCGCTGCTGCCAGTGCCGGGCGACCGAGACGTGCACGCGCTGGCTGGACGCGCCCGACGCCAACCCGGCGGAGCACCGTGCCTTCTGCCCGAACGCCGATCTGTTCGCGCGTCTGGCCGCGTGAGCATTGCCGGCTTTACCCGCGGCCGTGGCGCGCTCATGTTGATGGGCGGACCGGCGGCGGGTGTGGACGGCATGGACGAAGGACCAGCGGAAGGACCGGACGGGGAGGCGGGGCGGCGCGCGCACGGGCCGCGGCGCTGGCTGTTCCTCGGCATCGGCCATCTGGCGGTGGGGCTGGCGGCGCTGGGCGTGTTCCTGCCGGTGCTGCCGACCACGCCGTTCCTGCTCGTGGCCGCCTGGGCCTTCGCCAAGGGCAGCCCGGCGCTGGAGCGCTGGCTGTACCGGCACCCGCGCTTCGGCCCGTTCCTGACCGAATGGCGCGACCGCCGGGCCATTCCCCGGCGCGCCAAGCTGGCGGCGGTGGGCGGCATGGGGGCGAGCTGGGCGCTGATCCTGGCGACCACCAGCAACCCGGTCGTGCCGGCGCTGTCGGGGGCGGTGATGCTGGCCGTCGCCGTCTACGTCGTCACCCGGCCGGCGCCGCAGGCGTGAGCGTCAGGAACTCAGGTTCACGTATTTCAGGCAGACCACGCGCAGGCAGGACGCAAGATTCTTGTCGTTCGCCATCAGGCAGTGGTCGTGGATGCGGGCGATCAGCGCGCCGACGGTGATGCCCTCGTCGTCGGCGATCAGTTCCAGCGTCGACCAGAAGGCACGCTCCAGCCGGATGGTGGTGGAGTGGCCGTGGATGCGGATGGACCGCTTCTCCGGCGCGTATTCCCGGCTCTGGTCGACGTTGCACAGGCTGAACATGATCGCCAGCGGCGTCTCTTCCGCCCGCGCCGCCGGGACGCGGCGCATCGCCACCATGGAGCTGTCCGACATGCGCGCCTCCCCCCTTGGCCCGCCTTGCTGGGCAAGGCGGATCGTGCGTTATACCAGCACTCTATCATATTAGAGTTTTCTGGGAAGAGGCGCGCAAGGGGAGCGGCGATCAGATGTACAGGTTGATGTGCGATTCGAGCGCGGTGCCGATGTAGGTGCCGGCCCCGGCGTACTCCAGCCCGTCGATCATGTCTTCGCGCTTGTAATCGAAGAGGTCGAGCGTCATCTGGCAGGCGATCATGCGCACGCCGAACTCGACGCAGTTTTCGCGCAACTCCTCGATGGAGGAAACCCCCTTCTTGGCAATCAGCGACTTCATCATGCCGGTGGCCATGGTGTCGACGCCGGGCAGCATGCCGGCCAGGGCGGGCATCTTCATGTGGCCGCCCATCATCGGCATTTCCATGGCCGGGTTGCCCAGCGTCGAGATCTTCAGGTCCAGCTTCTTCTTCAGCAGCGTCAGGCCGTAGAAGGTGAAGAACAGCGTCACCTTGACGTCCATGGCGGCGGCCGTCGACGCCAGGATGAACGGCGGGTAGGCCCAGTCGAGCGACCCCTTGGTGACGATGATGGACATGCTCTTCTGGTTATCGGTGGTGTTCATTTCGCGTGTTTCCTCCGGCGGGCCGGTATCCGGCACCTTTCATGTGGCGGCAGTCTGAGGCGTCGGACGGCGCGGTGGGTAGTATCCCTGTACGACAGGGCGAATCCGGTTTCCCCCGTGCGCTTTTGTCTCGGTATGGCGCCGCCTTGTAGTGCAGGGATACTACCGGCTTCCGCCCGGCGCGCCGTAGGGTCCGGACAGCGGCCCGCACAGAACGGGCGAGGGACATGCAAAAGGATTGGAGACATGCCGCGTGAGGGAACCCCGCCTGCGGACGGGCCGTCGGTGACCATCGAGGAGCTGCAGCGGCTGCTGTACGCCAACCGCTGCCGCATGCCGGCCGGCGCGCCGGAATGGCTGGCCGACAAGGGGGCGTTCTGCGGCGCGCTGGCGCTGGCCGCCTACGCCGAGGGCGGGCGGGCGCCGACGCCGGACGAACTGCTGGGGCTGGCCGAGGCGTTCCGCGACCTGTTCGCCGGGGTGTCGGGCGAGGTGCCGATCTCGCACGCCATCGATGATTTCCTGGTGGAGTTGGGCTTCCGCCCGTTCCGCGGCGAGAAGACGGCGCTGCGCCGCATCGCCGAGGTGTCGCGCACGCGCGGGCGCGTCGACCTGAGGCTGGCGACGGCCACGCACGAAGCGCCGCCGAAGCCGGTGCCGTGAGGCGCCGCCGCCGGAGGAAACCTCCGGCGGCGGGCCCGAACCTCAAAACCAGGATGTTGGAACCGGGCTCAGAACCGGTAGGACACGCTGACCGTCGCCTCGTCCTGGTCCATGCGCAGCGTGGCGCGCTGGCCCATCATCAGCCCCGGCGTGCTGCCGGTGAGCTTGTTCGAGAAGGCGTGCGTGTAGGACGCGCTGACGCGCCAGTCGACCGACAGCGCGTAGGTGAAGCCGGCCGACACATGGTCGCGGACGGTGGCGGGCGCCAGGATGTTGAACAGCACCTGATCCGAATCGGTGAAGCGGCTGGCGTGGCTGTAGCCGGCCCGCAGCATCAGGTCGCTGGTCGCCTGCCATTGCACGCCCAGCTTGAAGACGTCCATGTCCTTCCAGCCGAAGCCGGGGCCGTTGCCCGACCCCAGCGGCCCGAACGGCGGGGCGCCGCCGTTGGCGATGGCGGCGACGTCGCTGTAGAAGATGCGCTGGTATTCCAGAAGGAACGTCAGCCCCCGCACCGGTTCCACCGCGATGCCGGCCGACGCCCAGGCGGGAATGTCGAAGTCGCCGCCCTCGGCGAACAGGCCGCGGTACTTGTCGTACGGCGTCATCCACATCTTGGACTGGTAGGAGGCGCCCAGCGTCAGCCACGGCGTGGCGGTCCACACCGCGCCGATCTTGAGGCCGCCGCCGTAGGAATAGTCGTAGCCGTTCCCGGTGACGTCGCCGGGGTGCTGCGACATGCCGGCGAAGGCTTCCAGCCCGGTCGCCTTGAAGCGCTGTATGGCGAACACCGGGGCGGCGCCGATCGTCACCGTGTCGGACACGCGGTGCGCCAGGTTCAGCGCCAGGAACGCCTGCGCCATGTCGACGCCGGTCGGCGCGGTGCCCGCCCCGAAGTTGGCGAACAGCGCCTTGTCGTACTTGGTGTTCATGCCGCCGTTGGCGAACAGCAGCGCGCCGACGCTGGTGTCGTCCCGCACCTTGAAATTGGCGCCGCCGCAGGCGATGCCGAAAATCTCGTTCTGGCTGTCGTACTTGCCCGGCGGCAGCACCGACATGCGGCCGTTGTCGGAAACGGTGACGTCGCGGTGCGGCATGAACACCGTCAGGCAGCCGCCGGCGACGTTGCCGACCTGGTTGCCCAGCGCCGGGTTCTGTGCGGTGGCGAGCGGGCCTTCGCCGATCGTCACGCCGGTGCCGGCCATCGACTTGGATGGCGTGCCGTAACCATGCGCGAAATAACCGTTCGTCGCCTGCGCCGGCTTGGCGGGCGAAAGCAAACCTGCCGCCATCACGGCAGCCAGGGCAGCGCGTCCCCACGGATGAAACATGCGTCGAGTCCTCTCCAGCGTTTCCTCGGAATTCGTCCGGTTTATTCTTTTTGTGGGGTGACCCTACGGCTGGCGGGGCATAGGGGAGGTAGTACTCCTGCACTACGCCGACAATCTTTGCAGGCGCGAAGAGGGCGGGCGGAACTCATGCCGGGCGTTGACAGGCGCCGCGCCGCGCGGCCAACTGAGGGGCCGCCGCAGCCCCGCCGGAGACCGCCATGCCGTCCGCCCCCGAGACCCAGCCCGAACGGCGCGTCACGCCGCTGATCGACGAGGCGGCCATCGCCGCGCGCCTGGAGAGCCTCGCCGCCGAGATCGCGGCCGTGATGCCGGACGAGTTCACGCTGGTGGCGCTGCTGAAGGGCGCCTTCGTCTTCGCCGCCGACCTCACGCGCGCGCTGGGCCGCGCCGGGCGCAGCCCGCGGGTGGAGTTCATGCAGCTGTCCAGCTATGGCTCGGGCACCGTCAGTTCGGGCGTGGTGCAGTTGCACGGGCCGGCGCCGGACGGGCTGGCGGGGCGGCCGGTGCTGCTGGTGGACGACATCGCCGACAGCGGCCGTTCGCTGGCCTTCGCGCGCCGGCAGATCCTGGAAGGCGGGGCCAGCGAGGTGCGCGTCTGCGCGCTGCTCGACAAGCCCAGCCGGCGCGTCGTGCCGGTGCCGGTGGACTTCGTGGGCTTCACCGTGGAGGACGTGTTCGTCGTCGGCTACGGCATCGATTACGCCGAGCGCTACCGGCACCTGCCCTATGTGGGGGTGGTGGAGTAGCCAGCCCGGAGCGAGGCGAAATGACGCTTGCCCGCCATGCGGTTCGCGCTTGACGGCGGTCCGGGGCGGGGATCATGCTGAACACACGGTAAGACGGTGGGGACGATCCCACACACGGCGCCGCCACGGCGCCGGACGCGCCCCTCTCCCGAAAGGGAGGCGACCCATGCAGAACGCCACGACCATCGAACGGCCCGAGCTGAACATCGGCTTGGACAAGATCGCCTTCATCATCGCCAAGGCACGGGAATTCGATGTCACCGTGACGCCGTCGACGATGGAGGACGGCTCCGACGCGGACAACGAAGGCGACACCGCCCCCATGGGCGACGATGTCCGCGACCCGACGCTCGATGAACTCGAAGGGGCGCTGGACGCCCTCAACGACGACGAGATCGTCGGGGTGATCGCGCTCGCCTGGCTCGGGCGGGGCGACTTCACCCGCGAGGACTGGGAAGACGGACTGGCCCTCGCGCGGGAACGCCACAACGACCGCTCGGCCGAATATCTGACGGGGATCCCGAACCTCGCCGATTGCCTGGAGGAGGGGCTTGAACAGCTCGGCTTCTCCTGCATGGACGTCGAGCAGGACCGGCCCTGACGCTTCGCCGGTTCGCCCGGCGCCGTCGCGGACAAAAACCAGAGGAGTCTGCATCATGCAGCTGCCTGTTCAGATCAGCTTCCGCAATATGGACCCGACAGCGTGGATCGAGGAGAAGATCCGCGAGAAGGCCGCCAAGCTCGAACGGACGTTCGACCGCATCACCCGCTGCGACGTGGTGATCGAGGCGCCGCACCATGACCACCGCAAGGGCCGCCTCTACCATGTGCGCATCGACATGACGGTGCCCGGCGGCAAGCTCGCCGTGCGCGGCGACGATTCCCACGCGAACGAGGACGTGCGCGCCGCCATCCGCGACGCTTTCGACGCCGCCCGCCGCCAGCTGGAAGACTGGATCGAGCGCAAGCGCGAAACCCCCGTCGAGGCCGCCGCGGCGGACTGAGGAATCGAGACAAACGCCGGCCTTTTGACACGGATCAAGGCCGGCGCCCGCCGCCCCTGCGACACTTGCCGTCGAGCGGCGCGTTCACCAACTCCCGTTCATCGTTTCGAAGCGTGATGTAACCCATCCATCCTGCCCTCGAGGGCCCCTCCGTGTTGCCGGCGTGGAGGGGCCCTCCTTGTTGCCCGCCCTGTCGTAAGCCTTCGAAGCGATTGACCGGAGCGGCGGGAACGCTGCACTTTCATGCGGCCGGGCCCATATGGCGTCTGGGACCGCGTTTGGGAGTGCCGTCGTTTTGCGCATCCTGGTCATCGACGAGGACAACGAGCGTTCGCGCGTGCTGGCCGAGGCGCTGCAGGCGGCCGGTTACGACATCGTCGCGTCCATCTCGAAGGACGATGACGTGCGGCGGGAGGTGGCGCGCTTCCAGCCCGACATGATCATCGTCGACCTGGAGAGCCCGTACCGCGACTTCGTCGAGGACCTCATCCGCATCCACGAGGAAAACCCGCGCCCGATCGCCATGTTCGTCACCCGCGACGACCCGGCCGTGGTGGCCCGCGCCATCGAGACGGGCGTGTCCGTCTATGTGGCGGAGGGGCTGGACGGCGGTCTGGTGCGCAGCGTGCTGCAGATCGCGGTCAAGCAGTACCGCGAATTCGCCCGCCTGAACGGCGAACTGGAAAAGGCCCGCTCCGCCCTGCGCGAACGCAAGCTGCTGGAACGCGCCAAGGGCCTGCTGATGACCAGCAAGGGCCTCAGCGAGGACGACGCCTACCGCCTGCTGCGCAAGATGGCGATGGACCAGAACAAGCGCATCGCCGACATCGCCGAGAACATCCTGTCTCTGTCGGATCTGCTGAAGTAGCGGGGCGGTTTGCCCCCACCCGGCGCCTTCGGCGCCACCCTCCCCCGCTCTCGGCGGATCCGAAGGATCCGCCTGCCGCGTCAGCCGGATCGAAGATCCGGCGAGAGCTTCGCAGGGGAGGGGAAGAACGGCGGAGTCGTAGGTTGGGTTGAAACCCAACACCCCCGCACCGCCGACACGTTGGGTTTTCGCTGGCGCTCAACCCAACCTACGGGCCGAAGTGGCGGGGCGGTTTGTTCGCTGCGCAAGCATTGTCGGCTTTCCAACGCCCGTTTTGTCGAAAACACGACAATGGCGTTGTCGTATTCCCGACAAAACCATTCGGAAATTGCGGATTTCCTCTCCCCGGCTTCGCCATAAGTTACTGATTTGTATGAAAGGTGTCGGTCTCCTCAGCGCTCCGCTCCACTTGGCACGCTCCTTGCTAAATATAAACCGATCCCACGGGCAACGGCGTCCGGGGGAACGGGATACGGATCCGCCTTGGCCCAACGATGGGCCGCGGGCGGCCACATGATACCGCCGGTCCAATGATGGGCCGGCACCAGGACAACGGCGTCCGAACCACTGGCACATTGCCTGCGGTTTGGGCGCCTTTTTGTTTTTGCCCCGCTTTTGGGCAAGTCGACGATGGAGTGACGCATGGGCAAGGGCACACGGCGGAGCGTACTGGCGGCGGGGGCGTCGATCGCGGCGACCGTCGCTTTGGCCGGCTCCGTCGGCGGCGCGCTGGCCGCCCCGGCGGGGCGGGGCGACGGGCTGGAGAAATCCGCGCTGACCCTGGGCTTCGTGCCGCTGACCGACTGCGCGCCGCTGGTCGTCGCCAAGGAGAAGGGCTTCTTCCGCCGCGAAGGGCTGGACGTGACGCTGTCGCGGGAGCCGTCGTGGGCCAACATCCGCGACAAGGTGTCGGTGGGCGTGCTGGACGGCGCGCAGATGCTGGCGGGCATACCGCTGGCGGCGACCGCCGGCATCGGGCCGCTGGACACGCCGATGGTCGCCGCCTCCACGCTCGACCTCGGCGGCAACGCCATCACCGTGTCGGGCGACCTGTACGCCCGCATGCTGGCCGCCGATCCGCAGGCGATGGCCGAAAGGCCGCTGACCGCCCGCGCGCTGAAGGCGGTGATCGAGGAGGACCGCATCGCCGGACGGCCGCGCCTGTCCTTCGGTGTGGTCTTCCCGGTCGCCAGCCACGCCTACCAGCTGCGCTGGTGGCTGGCCGAAGCGGGGATCGAGCCGGATGCCGACGTCCGCCTCGTCGTCGTGCCGCCGCCGCGCATGGTGGCCAGCCTCGCGGCCGGCGACATCGTCGGCTTCTGCGTCGGCGAGCCGTGGAACACGCTCGCGGTGCACGAGGGCATCGGCCGCGTGCTGGTGACCAGCCACGAGCTGTGGAACAACGGGCCGGAGAAGGTCTTCGGCGTCACCGAAGCCTGGGCCGACGCGCACCCCAACACGCTGCGGGCCGTGGTGCGCGCGCTGATCCGCGCCGCGCGCTGGCTGGAGGAGCCGGGCAGCCGGCTGGAAGCCGCCTCCATCCTGGCCTCCGCGCGCTACGTCGGCGTGCCGGCGGCGGCGCTGGTGCGGACCCTGATCAACCCGGACGCGCCCGACTTCGTCGTCTTCCACCGCTACGCCGCCACCTTCCCGTGGCGCAGCCACGCGGTGTGGACGCTGGCGCAGATGGTGCGCTGGGGGCAGTTGCCGGAGACGGCCGACCTGGGCGCCATCGCCGCCCGCGCCACCCGCGCCGACCTCTACCGCCAGGCCGCCCATGAGGTGGGCGAGCCGGTGCCGCTGAACGACATGAAGACCGAGGGCCTGAACGACGAGCGCTGGGTCCTGCTGGCGGCCACCAACCCCATCCTGATGGGCCCTGACCGCTTTTTCGACGGGCGCCGCTTCGACCCCGAACGGCCGCTCGACTACGTCAACAGCTTCCCCCTGCGCAGCACGCTTCCCGAACCAGCCCCCACCGGCTGAGCGGCGAAAAAGCCGCCGGCTTGCGACGACAGGCCACAAGCGCCCGACGCTACAATCAATAGTTTCAACCCCTATGGGATTGGCGACCATGACGAAAAACGCTTCCACCGGCCCCTCCGTCACCCGCCGCACGCTGCTGACCGGCACCGCGCAGGCGCTGGGCACCGCCGCGCTGCTGTCCGCCGCGCGCGCCGTGGTTCCCGGCGGCGTCTGGGCGGCCACGGCCGACGCGCCGGAGACGACCAGGGCGGTCTTCGGCTTCATCGCGCTGACCGATTCCGCCCCGCTGATCATCGCCAAGGAAAAGGGCCTGTTCGCCAAGTACGGGCTGAAGGACGCCGACGTGCAGAAGCAGGCGTCGTGGGGCACCACGCGCGACAACATCGAGCTGGGCTCGGCCAACGGCGGCATCGACGGCGCGCACATCCTCACCCCCATGCCCTACCTGATCAGCACGGGCAAGGTGACGAAGAACAGCCAGAAGCTGCCGATGTACATCCTGGCCCGGCTCAACACGAACGGGCAATGCATCTCGGTGTCGGGCCGGCACAAGGCGGCCGGCATCACCACCGAGGCCAAGGCGCTGAAGTCCGCCTTCGCCGACCTGAAGAAGGCCGGCAACGAGGTCAAGTGCGCCATGACCTTCCCCGGCGGCACGCACGACATGTGGCTGCGCTACTGGCTGGCGGCCAACGGCATCGACCCGGACAAGGACGTGTCCACCATCGTCGTGCCGCCGCCGCAGATGGTGGCGAACATGAAGGTCGACACCATGGAGGCCTTCTGCGTGGGCGAGCCGTGGAACGCCCAGCTTGTCGCCCAGACCATCGGCTTCACCGCGCTGACCACCGGCGAGCTGTGGGCCAACCACCCGGAAAAGGCGCTGGGCATGCGCGCCGACTGGGTGGACGCCAACCCCAAGGCGGCCAAGGCCGTGCTGACCGCCGTGCTGGAAGCGCAGCAATGGTGCGACAAGCCCGAGAACAAGGCCGAGATGTGCCGGATCCTGGCCAAGCGCGAATGGTTCAAGGTGCCGGTCGACGACATCCTCGGCCGCTCGCAGGGCACCATCGACTACGGCACCGGCCGGGTGGTCAAGGACAGCCCGCACATCATGAAGTACTGGAAGGACCACGCGTCCTACCCGTTCAAGAGCCACGACGCCTGGTTCCTGACCGAGAACATCCGCTGGGGCTATCAGCCGGCCGATCTGGACGTGAAGAAGACGGTCGATGCGGTGAACCGCGAAGACCTGTGGCGCGACGCCGCCAAGGCGCTGGGCGTGCCGGCCGACCAGATGCCGGCCGGCACCTCGCGCGGGGTGGAGACCTTCTACGACGGCAAGGTCTTCGATCCCGACAGCCCCGCCACCTACCTCGCCAGCCTCGACATCCGGCGCGTGTGACGGACGGGCGCGACGTTGGGTTTTCGGCTCCGCCTCAACCCAACCTACCCGAACGTCCTGAGTAGGTTGGGTTGAGCGACAGCGAGAACCCAACGTCGGCACCTCTCCACGAAGACAAAGGAGCCCCCATGTCCGTCATCGCCGAAACCCGCGACACCGCGCCGGCGCGGCCGTCCGTCCTCCTCACCGCGCTGAAGGGCGTGCCCGGCCGCCTGCGCGCCGCCGCGTCCAACGTGCTGCCGCCGCTGGTGGCGCTCGCCATCCTGATGGGCATCTGGCAGGTCCTGTGCATGGGCCCCGGCGCCTCGCTGCCGCCGCCGACCAAGGTCGTCGCCGACACCTGGGAACTGATCGTCAACCCGTTCTTCGACAACGGCGGCACCGACAAGGGCCTGTTCTGGCACCTCGCCGCCAGCCTGAAGCGCGTCGCCATCGGCTTTTCGCTGTCGGCGGTGGTGGGCATCCTGCTGGGCGTGCTGATCGGCCAGTCGAGCGCAGCCTACCGGGGCCTGGACCCCATCTTCCAGGTGCTGCGCACGGTGCCGCCGCTGGCGTGGCTGCCCATTTCGCTGGCCGCCTTCCGCCACGCCGACCCGTCGGCCATCTTCGTGATCTTCATCACCGCGGTGTGGCCGGTCATCCTCAACACCGCCGTCGGCATCCGCCAGATCCCGCAGGACTATCGCAACGTCGCCAAGGTGCTGCGCCTGACGGGGCCGGAGTTCTTTTTCAAGATCATGCTGCCGGCGACCGTGCCGTACATGTTCACCGGCCTGCGCATCGGCGTCGGCCTGTCGTGGCTGGCGATCGTCGCGGCCGAGATGCTGATCGGCGGCGTCGGCATCGGCTTCTTCATCTGGGACGCGTGGAACAGCTCGCTGATGAGCGAGATCATCCTGGCGCTGGTCTACGTCGGCGTCGTCGGCTTCATCCTCGACCGCCTGATCGGTGTCGCCGCGGCCCGCGTGTCCGGCCCCAAGGTTCGCGCTTAAGGGAGGCTATCATGAGCAAGCACGCCTATCTCAGCCTCGAAAACGTCGGCATGGAGTTCACCCGGGGCAACCAGCGCTCCGTCGTGCTCCAGGACGTCGGCCTCAAGATCGGTCGCGGCGAGTTCATTTCGATCATCGGCCATTCCGGCTGCGGCAAGTCCACGGTGCTGAACATCGTGGCCGGCCTGCTGCGCTGCACCACCGGCGGCGTGCTGCTGGAGAACCGCGAGGTGGATGCCCCCGGCCCCGACCGCGCGGTGGTCTTCCAGAACCATTCGCTGCTGCCCTGGCTGACCGTCTACGACAACGTCCGTCTGGCGGTCGACAAGGTGTTCGGCAAGACCAAGAGCCGGGCCGAGCGGGACGCGTGGACGCTGCACAACCTGTCGCTCGTGCACATGGACCACGCGGTGAAGAAGTACCCGGAGGAAATCTCCGGCGGCATGAAGCAGCGCGTCGGCATCGCCCGCGCGCTGGCCATGGAGCCCAAGGTGCTGCTGATGGACGAGCCGTTCGGCGCGCTGGACGCGCTGACCCGCGCGCACCTGCAGGACAGCCTGATGGAGATCCACCTGACGCTGGGCAACACGGTGATCATGATCACCCACGACGTGGACGAGGCGGTGCTGCTGTCCGACCGCATCGTGATGATGACCAACGGCCCGGCCGCCACCATCGGCGAGGTGCTGGAGGTGCCCCTGAAGCGCCCGCGCCGCCGCCTGGAGCTGACCGAGGACCCCACCTACACCCGCTGCCGCGCCGAGGTGATCCGCTTCCTGTACGAGCGGCATCGCCACGCCGAAGCGGCGTAGAGCGCCTCAAAGCCCCTCTCCCCTTGAGGGAGAGGGGTTGGGGTGAGGGGTGATTACGGCCGGCAGGCCGGAAGAGAGCTTTTCTCCGCCCTGCCGGGCGTAATGCCCCCTCTCCCCAACCCCTCCCCCGCAAGGGGGAGGGGCTTGAAAAGACCGACACCCTTCGCCCGAAGAGGCTTGAAGCATGAGCAAGGAACGTCTCGTCGTCGTCGGCAACGGCATGGCCGGCATCCGCACCCTGGAGGAGCTGCTGGCCCGCGCCCCCGGACGGTACGACATCACGGTGTTCGGGGCCGAGCCGCACCCGAACTACAACCGCATCATGCTGTCGCCGGTGCTGGCCGGCGAGAAGACCTTCGACCAGATCATCCTGAACGGGCGCGACTGGTACGAAGCCAACGGCATCACGCTGCACACCGGCGACCGGGTCGAGAGCATCGACCGCGAGGCGCGCCGGGTCACCTCCGTTTCCGGCCGCACGGTGGACTACGACCGGCTGCTGCTCGCCACCGGGTCCGACCCGGTGATCCTGCCGGTGCCGGGCGCCGGGCTGAAGGGCGTGGTGGGCTTCCGTGATCTGGCCGACGTCGAGGCGATGGTGGCGGCGACGAAGACCGGCACGCACGCGGTGGTGATCGGCGGCGGCCTCCTGGGCCTGGAGGCGGCGAACGGGCTGGCGGCGCACGGCATGGAGGTGACGGTCCTGCACCTCATGGGCACGATCATGGAGCGCCAGCTCGACGAGGCCGCCGGCTTCCTGCTGCAAAGCGAGCTGGAGGGGCGCGGCATCAAAATCATCACCAAGGCGCAGACCGAGGCGCTGATCGGCGACGGCCGTGTGGAAAAGGTGAAGCTGGCCGACGGGCGCGAGCTGGACGCCGACCTCGTGGTCATGGCGATCGGCATCCGGCCAAGCGTGGCGCTGGGCCGCGCGGCCGGGCTGTCGGTCGGGCGCGGCATCGTCGTGGACGACCGCATGGTGACCTCCGATCCGCACATCCTGGCGGTGGGTGAGTGCGTGGAGCATCGCGGGGCGACCTACGGCCTCGTGGCGCCGCTGTGGGACATGGCGAAGGTGTGCGCCGACCAGCTGGCGGGCGCGGCCGACAGCGCCTACGAGGGCACGGTCACGGCGACGCGCCTGAAGGTGACGGGGATCGAGGTGTTCTCGGCCGGCAGCTTCACCGAGGGCGGCACCGAGGACATCGTGTTCCGCGACGCCGCGCGCGGCGTGTACAAGCGCATCGTGCTGAAAGAGAACCGCATCGTCGGATCGGTCCTGTACGGCGACACCAAGGACGGCCCCTGGTACTTCCAGCTTCTGAAGGACGGCGAGGACATCACGCATCTCCGCGACACCATCATCTTCGGCCAGGGCGTGGGGGCGCAGCAGCAGGACCCTTTCGCCGCGATCGCCGCGCTGCCTGACAACGCCGACATCTGCGGCTGCAACGGCGTCAACAAGGGCACCATCGTCACCGCCATCCGCGAGAAGGGCTGCACGACGATCGACGACATCCGCACGCACACCAAGGCGTCGGCGTCGTGCGGCAACTGCACCGGGCTGTGCGAGAAGCTGCTGGCCTACACGCTGGGCGACGCCTACACGGCCGACGCCGGCACAAAGCCGCTGTGCAAATGCACCCACCTGGGGCATGACGACGTGCGGCGCCTGATCGTGCTGGACAAGCTGAAGTCGATCCCGGCGGTCATGCAGGCGCTGGAATGGACGACGCCGGAGGGGTGCGCGTCCTGCCGCCCGGCGCTGAACTACTACCTGATGTGCGCGTGGCCGGGCGAGTACAAGGACGACAACCAGTCCCGCTTCATCAACGAGCGCGTGCACGCCAACATCCAGAAGGACGGCACCTTCTCGGTGGTGCCACGCATGTGGGGCGGCCTGACCAACCCGGCCGAGCTGCGCGCCATCGCCGACGTTGCCGAGAAGTTCCGCATCCCCACCGTGAAGGTCACCGGCGGCCAGCGCATCGACCTGCTGGGCGCCAGGAAGGAGGATTTGCCGGCGATCTGGTCCGACCTCAACAAGGCCGGGCTGGTGTCGGGCCACGCCTACGCCAAGGGCCTGCGCACGGTGAAGACCTGCGTCGGGTCGGAATGGTGCCGCTTCGGCACGCAGGCGTCCATGGACATGGGCGTCAAGCTGGAGAAGATGACCTGGGGCACCTGGACGCCGCACAAGGTCAAGCTGGCCGTGTCCGGTTGCCCGCGCAATTGCGCGGAAGCGACCATCAAGGACTTCGGCGTCGTCGCCGTGGACAGCGGCTTCGAGCTGCACGTCGGCGGCAACGGCGGCATGAAGGTGCGCGTCACCGACTTCCTCGCCAAGGTCGACACCGAGGAGGAGGTGATGGAGTATTGCGGCGCCTTCCTCCAGCTCTACCGCGAGGAGGCGCGCTATCTGGAGCGCACGGCCAACTGGGTGGAGCGCGTCGGCATCGACTATGTCCGCGCCCGCCTGGAAGACGTGGAGGACCGCGAGGCGGCCCACCAGCGCTTCCTCGCCTCCCAGCGCTTCGAGCAGATCGACCCGTGGGCGGAACGCGCCTCCAGCGCCGTCGACGCGCACGAGTTCGCCCCCCTCGCCAGCCTCGTCCCCCTCGCCACCGCCGCGGAGTGATCACGCCATGAACGCCATGAATGCGCAAAGCTGGGTTTCCGTCGGTCGCGTCACCGACATCCCGCGCCGGGGTGCCCGCGTGGTCAAGGCGCCGGGCGGCGACATCGCCGTGTTCCGCACGGGCACCGACGAGGTGTTCGCGCTGCGCGACCGTTGCCCGCACGGCAACGGGCCTCTGTCCAACGGCATCGTGCACGGGCGCAGCGTCACCTGCCCGCTGCATGGCATGATCTTCGACCTGGGCACCGGCCAGACCGCCGGCCCGGACGCCTGCGCGGCGTCCACCATCGCCGTGCGCGTGGTGGACGGGCTGATCCAGATCGCCAACCCGATCTACGAGGAGGCTGCCGTTGGCTGACCCGGTACGGACCACCTGCCCCTTCTGCGGGGTCGGCTGCGGCGTGCTGGCCGAGGTGGGGGAGGGCGGCGCGTTGAGCGTGCGCGGCGACCCCGACCACCCGGCCAACCGTGGCCGGCTGTGCTCCAAGGGCGCCGCGCTGGGCGAGACCGTCGGCTTCGACGGCCGCCTGCTGCACCCCGAACTGGACGGCCGCCGCGTCGGCTGGGACACGGCGATCGGCGCGCTGGCCGGCGCCTTCCGCGAGACGATCGACCGGCACGGGCCGGACGCGGTGGCCTTCTACGTCTCTGGCCAGTTGCTGACCGAGGATTACTACGTCGCCAACAAGCTGATGAAGGGCTTCATCGGTTCGGCCAACATCGACACCAACTCGCGCCTGTGCATGGCGTCGACGGTGGCGGGGCACCGCCGCGCCTTCGGGTCCGACACCGTGCCGGGCACCTACGACGACCTGGAACTGGCCGACCTCGTGGTGCTGGTGGGCTCCAACCTCGCGTGGTGCCACCCGGTGCTCCAGCAGCGGCTGCTGGCGGCGCGGCGGCTGCGCGGGACGAAGATCGTCGTCGTCGATCCGCGCTGCACACCGTCCTGCGACGAGGCGGACCTGCATTTGCAGATCAAGCCCGGCACCGACGTGGCGCTGTTCAACGGGCTGCTGGCGCACCTGTCGCTGAAGGGGCGCGGCGACCGGCACTACATCGACGAGAACGTCTCGGGCGTCGATGAGGCGGTGGCGTCCGCGCTGGCCGAGGCGCCGACGATCACCGCCGTGGCCGACGCCTGCGATCTCGCCCCCGCCAGCGTGCGCCGCTTCTACGAGCTGTTCGCGGCGACCGAGCGCACCGTCACCGTCTTCTCGCAGGGCGTCAACCAGTCGGCGCACGGCACCGACAAGGTCAACGCCATCCTCAACGCGCACCTGTTCACCGGGCGCATCGGCCGGCCGGGCATGGGGCCGCTGTCGGTCACCGGCCAGCCCAACGCCATGGGCGGGCGCGAGGTCGGCGGGCTGGCCAACCAGCTTGCCGCGCACATGGGGTTCGACGCGCCGGACGTGGACCGCGTGCGCCGCTTCTGGAACGCCCCCGACGTGGCGCCGGCCGAGGGGCTGAAGGCGGTGGACCTGTTCCGCGCGGTCGAGGACGGGCGGATCAAGGCGCTGTGGATCATGGCGACCAACCCGGCCGTCAGCATGCCCGACGCCGGCCGCCTGCGCGCCGCGCTGGCGAAGTGCGAGTTCGTCGCCGTGTCCGACTGCATCGCCGACACCGACACGGTGCGTCTGGCGCGCCTCAAGCTGCCGGCGGCGGCCTGGGGCGAGCGGGACGGCACCGTCACCAACTCCGACCGCACCATCTCCCGCCAGCGGCCGTTCCGCCAGCCGCCGGGAGAGGCGCGGCCGGACTGGGCGATCGTCGCCGCCGTCGGGCGCGCCATGGGGTGGGCGGACGCCTTCGGCTTCACCTCGCCCGCCGACGTGTTCCGCGAGCACGCGGCGCTGTCGGCGTTCGAGAACGGCGGGGCGCGCGACTTCGACATCGGCGCGCTCGCTCACCTGACCGACGCCGAGTACGACGCGATGGAGCCGGCGCCGTGGCCCAACCGCTCCGGCGGGGTGCCGGTGCGCCGGCTGTTCGCGGCGGGTGGCTTCTACACCGGGGATGGGCGGGCGCGCATGCTGCCCTTGCGGGCGCAGGGCACGGCGCGGGCGCCGGACCCGGCGTACCGGCTGCTGCTCAACACCGGTCGCGGGCGCGATCAGTGGCACACCATGACACGCACCGGCCTGTCGCCGCGCCTGTCCGCCCACATGCCCGAGCCTTGCGTGGAGGTGCACGCCGCCGACGCCGCGCGCTTCGGTGTGGAGGACGGCGGCTATGCCCGCGTCGTCACGCCGGCCGGCTCGGCGCTGGTGCGGGTGAGCGTGCGCAGCGGTTTGCGGCCGGGCGAGGCGTTCCTGCCCATGCACTGGAACGACCGCTTCACCGCCGACTGCGTGGTGGGGAAGCTGTTCGACGGGGTGGTCGACCCGATCTCCGGCCAGCCGGAATCCAAGGCCATGCCGGCCCGGCTGGAGCCGGTCGAGGTGCGCTGGGCCGGCTGCCTCGTCACCGCGCACGCGGTGGCGCCGGCGCACGGGGGCTATTGGGCGCGCCACGCGGTGGACGGCGGCTGGGTGGTCGATCTTGCGGGCGAGGGAGCGGCCCCCGGCCCGGAACAGCTCGACGCGCTGCTGCCAGGATTGCCGGCGGGGTGCCAGACGGTGGATTACGCCGACAGCGGGCGCGGCATCGTGCGGCGCGCCTGGATCGACGGCGACCGGCTGGCCGCCTGCCTGTTCATGGCGGCGGACGGGGCGATGCCGTCGCGCGAATGGCTGCTGCGCCTGCTGGCCGGCGAACCGCTGGACCCGGCGGCGCGGCTGGCGGTGCTGTCGGGCCGCGCGCCCATCCCCATGCTGGACGAGGGGCGGATCGTCTGCTCGTGCTTCCGCGTCGGCTTCAACCGGCTGGTGTCGGCGGTGCGCGAACAGTCGCTGGCCACCGTGGAGGAGGTCGGCCGCATCCTGCGGGCCGGCACCAACTGCGGCTCCTGCATCCCGGAACTCAAGGAGTTGATCAGTCAGGCGAAGCGCCCGGCGGCGTGAGGAGGGCGGCGGGCAACGATCCGCACAGGCAGGGCATGCCCGCCGCGGCGGGGTCGTGGGGCGGCCGGTGGTTGCAGACGGCACGCTGCC
>DASWVP010000229.1:0-1556 GCA_036401175.1 Azospirillum sp.
GGCTCCAATCTTATTCCGCCATGGCCAACACGAAATCCGCGATCAAAGCCGCCCGCAAGTCCGCCCGTCTCCATGACCGGAACCAAGGCGTGAAGACCCGCCTGAAGACGCTGCACAAGAAGCTCGAAACCGCCGTCAAGAGCGGCGATGCAGCGAACAGCAAGGCCGCCGCGGTCGCGTACACCTCGGCGATGGACAAGGCGGTGAAGTCGGGCGTGGTGCATCGCAACGTGGCGGCCCGCGCCAAGTCGCACGTGGCGAAAATCGTTTTCGCCAAGTAAGCAGCCCGGCGTCGTCCGCGCCGCGTCCCTTCGAACCCCGCGCTGATTCCGAGCGCGGGGCTTTTGTTTCTGGTCCACACGGCACCGCCCGCCACGCGTAATCATGCGAACGCGGGCCGGCCAGCCGCGGTTCGTCGCGGCCGAGCGGGCAGTCGGACGAGAGGCCGCCGAACCGGCGCGGTGTCCAGGCTTGAGGCGCGGGTGCAGCCCCGCCCATCATCCGCGATTCGTGGACCCTTCTCGCGCCAGCTCCGTTCGCGTCCGCCGACGCTTTCTGTCCTGGGACACCGCGTTGCTGCCGCAGGTCGTGGCGTTGCTGGCCGAAGGCTGGTCCGGCGCCGGGCCGCTGGAGTTGTCGGACTTGCTGGTGATCGTGCCGACGCGTCAGGCGGGCCGCAGGTTGCGCGAAGCCCTCGCGGAGCATGCCGCCGGGCGCGGTGCGGCCGTGTTCCCGCCGCACGTGATGCTGCCGGAGGCGCTGGTCGCGCCGCCGCCAGAAGCGGCCGCGGCGAGCCGGCTGGAATCACTGCTCGCGTGGGCGCAGGTGTTTCGCGAAGCCGACCTCGATGAGTTTCGCGAGGTGCTGCCGGTGGATCCGCCCGACCGCAACTTCGCCTGGGCGCTCCAACTCGGCGAGGAGTTCGTGCGGTTGCAGCGGACGCTGGCGGAAGCGGGCTGGCGCTTGCGTGACGTGCCCGACCGCGTTGGAGCGGGTTTTCCCGAACAGGAGCGCTGGCGGGAAATCGGCGAACTGGAGGCCCGCCAGGCGCAGCAGTTGCGCGCCGCCGGACGCGAAGACGCGCCGGCGCGAAGGTTGCGCCAGGCGCGGGCGCCATCGCTGCCCGCCGGCGTGCATCGCGTGCTCCTGCTGGCGGTGCCAGACCCGCAGCCGATCGCGTTGCACGCGCTGGGCGTCGTCGCCGAAAGCATTCCGGTGGACGTGGTCGTGTATGCGCCCGAGGCGGAGGCAGAGGCGTTCGATGCGTGGGGTCGGCCGCGACCGGAGGCGTGGACTGGCCGCGTGCTGCAGCTGCCCGACTTTGCGGCGCGCGTGCAGGTCTGCGCTGATCCCGAAGAGCAGGCGGCGGCGGTGGCAGCGCTGGCGGGGGCGCAGGCCCAGTCCGCCGGCCGGCTGGGCGTCGGCGTCGCCGATCCCGAAGTCCTGCCGCTGTTGGAAGGCGAATTGCAGCAGCGCGGGCTGAAGTCGTTCAATCCCGAGGGCCGGCCGCGGCGCGGCGATCAGCTGTATCAGTTGCTTCAATGCTGCGCGCGGCT
>DASWVP010000230.1:0-10978 GCA_036401175.1 Azospirillum sp.
AGCACGCCGCCGTCAACACGCCCTCGGCCGACCAGATCGCCGCCAGTCTCGCCGCCTGCGTCACCGGCGTCGATCCGCGCGCCCCCGGCTTCGTCGAGGCGTTTCACGCCCACCTCGCGGCGCTGCGCTGGCTGCTGTCCCGCAGCGACGCGGCCGAGCGGGCGGAGAAGGCGCTGGTGCAATGCCTGCGCTCCACCGTGCAGTCGCTGGTCGACCTCTCCCCCACCTCGACGCCGCCGCGCGGGACCACGCCGCCCCGCCCGCTGCGCTTCCGCGAGCCGCCCAACGGCCACGCGACCTGACCCCATCGCGAACTGATCCGACGCGACCGGGAATTTCCCTTCCGCGCGCGAATCCCCACATCAGTTACAGCGGCCGGCCGCTGTCCGACCATTCCTTGCTTTTTGCGCGCCACGGCCCGCCGGCGATGGACGATTGAGACAGCAATGATTACCTTTCTGTCGGTCGAACAATAAAGCGCGGGACGCGCATCGGCGCGCCCGCACGGGGATGGACAAGATGGCTCTCGCGACCGTCACGCTCGACGACAAGTACGCGCTCGAACAGGGGCGCGTGTACCTGACCGGCACCCAGGCGCTGGTCCGCCTGCCGATGATCCAGCGCCAGCGCGACCTGGCGGCCGGCCTCAACACCGCCTGCTTCATTTCCGGCTACCGCGGCTCGCCGCTGGGCGGCTTCGACCAGAACCTGTGGGCCGCCCGCAGCTTCCTGGAGAAGAACCACATCCAGTTCCAGCCCGGCGTGAACGAGGAGCTGGGCGCCACCGCCGTGTGGGGCAGCCAGCAGGTGGGCATGTTCCCCGGCGCCAATTACGACGGCGTCTTCGCCATGTGGTACGGCAAGGGGCCGGGCGTCGACCGCTCGGGCGACGTGTTCAAGCACGCCAACGCGGCCGGCACGTCCAGGAACGGCGGCGTGCTGGTGCTGACCGGCGACGACCACAACGCCAAGTCCTCGACCTTCCCGCACCAGTCCGAACACGCCTTCATGCACGCCATGATCCCGGTGCTGAACCCGGCCGGCGTGCAGGAGATCCTGGACTACGGCCTGATCGGCTGGGCGATGAGCCGCTGGTCCGGCTGCTGGATCGCCATGAAGACGATCGCCGAGACGGTGGACAGCTCGGCCTCCGTCACCGTCGATCCGCACCGCGTGCAGCCCGTCGTGCCCGAGGGCTTCGCCATGCCCATGGGGGGCCTCAACATCCGTTGGCCGGACCCGCCGCTGGAGCAGGAATACCGGCTGATGAAGCACAAGCTGTACGCCGCGCTGGCGTTCGCGCGTGCCAACAGGCTGGACCGGGTGGTCATCGCCTCCCCCCGCCCGCGCTTCGGCATCGTTACCACCGGCAAGAGCTACCTGGACGTCCTGCAGGCCCTCGACGAGTTGGGCATGCCCCACGCCATGGCGGCCGACCTCGGCATCACCGTCTACAAGGTGGGCATGCCCTGGCCGCTGGAGCGCGAGGGCATCCGCGCCTTCGCCGAGGGGCTGGAGGAGATCGTCGTCGTCGAGGAGAAGCGCGCGGTCATCGAGAACCAGCTCAAGGAACAGCTCTACAACTGGAACGCCGACGTGCGCCCCCGCGTGGTCGGCAAGTTCGACGAACACAACGAGTGGATCCTGCCCTCGGCCGGCGAGCTGTCGCCGGCGCAGATCGCCGTGGTGATCGGCCGCCGCCTGCTGCGCTTCATCGACGACGAGCGCATCCGCGAGCGCGTCGACTTCCTGGAGGCGCACGAAAAGGAAAAGGCGCACAAGGCGCGGGTCGAGCGCAAGCCGACCTTCTGCTCGGGCTGCCCGCACAACACCTCCACCGTCGTGCCGGAGGGGTCGCGCGCGCTGGGCGGCATCGGCTGCCACTACATGGCGACGTGGCTGGACCGCCGCACCGACACCTTCACCCAGATGGGCGGCGAGGGCGTACCCTGGGTCGGTCAGGCGCCCTTCACCAAGGAAAAGCACATCTTCGCCAACCTGGGCGACGGCACGTACTATCACTCCGGCATCCTGGCGGTGCGGCAGGCGATCTCGGCCGGCGTCAACATCACCTACAAGATCCTGTTCAACGACGCCGTCGCCATGACCGGCGGCCAGCCGCTGGACGGCACCCTCACCGTGCCGATGATCGCCACCGAGCTGCGGGCCGAGGGCGTGTCGCGCATCGTCGTCGTCTCCGACGAGCCGGAGAAGTATGGGATCGGCAACGGCCTGCCGCCCTACACCAAGGTCGAGCACCGCGACGACCTCGACCGCGTCCAGCGCGAGCTGCGCGAGGAGGGCGGCGTCTCCATCCTGATCTACGACCAGACCTGCGCCACCGAAAAGCGCCGCCGCCGCAAGCGCGGCACGATGCCGGACATCGCCAAGCGCGTCGTCATAAACGAGCTGGTGTGCGAGGCGTGCGGCGACTGCTCGGCCAAATCCAACTGCGTCTCCGTCGTGCCGGTGGAGACCGAGTTCGGCCGCAAGCGGCAGATCGACCAGTCGACCTGCAACAAGGACTTCTCCTGCGTCAAGGGCTTCTGCCCCAGCTTCGTCACCGTCGAGGGCGGCCAGCTGCGCAAGCCCAAGCCCGCCGCGTCGGCCGGCGCGGTGGACGCGGACGCCCTGCCCACCCCGACCCTGCCGGAGATCGGCGGGCGGCCGTGGTCGATCTACGTCACCGGCGTCGGCGGCACCGGCGTGGTGACCGTGGGCGCCCTGCTCGGCATGGCCGCGCACATCGAGGGCAAGGGCGTCGGCGTGCTCGACATGACCGGGCTGGCGCAGAAGGGCGGCGCCGTCACCAGCCACATCCGCATCGCGGCCCGGCCGGACGACATCCACTCCGTCCGCATCGCGGCAGGCGGGGCGGACGCGCTGATCGGCTGCGACGTGGTGGTGGCGGCGCAGGGCGACGCGCTGTCCAAGATCGCCGCCGGCAAGACCCGCTCCATCATCAACGCGCACGAGCTGATCACCTACGACTTCGTCAAGACGCCGGACTTCAAGGTGCCGGTCGAGGGCCTGATCGCCGACATCCGCAAGGCCAGCGGTGGCAACGGCGCCGTCAGTACGGTCGACGCCACCCGGCTGGCCACGGCGCTGCTCGGTGACAGCATCGCGGCCAACCCGTTCATGCTGGGCTTCGCGTGGCAGAAGGGGCTGATCCCGCTGTCCGAGGAGGCGCTTTTGAAGGCGATCGAGCTGAACGGCGCCGCCGTGCCGATGAACAAGCAGGCGTTCCTGTGGGGCCGCCGCGCCGCCCACGACCTCGCCTCGGTGGAGGCCGCGGCCACCCCGGCCGTGCACGCGCCCGAGCCGATCTTCGAGCAGCGCCACATCTCCGAGACGCTGGACGAGATCATCGCGCGGCGCACGCGCTTCCTGACCGACTACCAGGACGCCGCCTACGCCACCCGCTACCACTCGCTGGTCGACTGGACGCGCCGGGTGGAAGGGCAGCAGGTGCACGGCGCGACCGCGCTGACCGAGGCGGTGGCGCGCGGCTACTTCAAGCTGCTCGCCTACAAGGACGAGTACGAGGTGGCGCGGCTCTACGCCGAAACCGGCTTCATCAAGCAAATCGAAGGGATGTTCGAGGGCGACTGGAAGCTGGTCTTCCACATGGCCCCGCCGGTGCTGGGCCAGACCGATGGGGACGGCGCGGAGCCGAAGAAGCGCACCTTCGGGCCGTGGATGCTGAAGGCGCTCGGCCTGCTCGCCAAGGGCCGGCGCCTGCGCGGCACGCCGTTCGACCCCTTCGGCTGGCTGCCCGAACGCAAGATGGAACGCCAGCTGATCGCCGACTACGAGATGGTGATGGGCGAGGTGCTGGCCCACCTGACGCGCGACAACCACGGCATTGCCGTGGAAATCGCCAACCTGGCGCAGGAGATGCGCGGCTACGGTCCCATCAAGGACCGCAACGTCGCGACGGCCAAGGCCAGGCAGGACAAGCTGCTGGAAGCGTTCCGCCAGCCCGCCACCCCGCAGCCGATGGCGGCGGAGTAGGGTCCGACCGCCCATCGCGGGGCGTTGAAAAGCCCCTCTCCCCTTGCGGGAGAGGGGCTTTTCTCAACGAAGACGCGCATTCGACTGTGCAAGAGCGGAAGGCGTGCATTCCGCAGCCACGGCCGGGGGTGTTTTTTTGGTTTTGCGACAAAGGGAATTGAGCGAAGGCGCGTGCTTGCCTACCTTCGGCGCGCAACCACCACCGGTGACTGGTTTCATGCGCCCGCTCAGCCTCGCCTCATTCCGTCTGCTGCTCGCCGCCTCCATCCTGGCCGGCTGCCAGACGAGCAACTCCACCCCCATGGCCGCCACATCGGCCGGCAACGCCGCCGGCATCATCGCGGCACCGGCCGCGCAGCCGCCGGTCAGCTTCCCGGAATGGCTGGCCGCGCTCCGTGCCGAGGCACTGGCCCAGGGCATCCGCCCGGCCACCTTCGACCGCGCCTTCGCCAACGTGCGCCTGCGGGACCGCGTGACCGAGCTGGACTCGGCGCAGCCCGAATTTGCCCGCCAGCCCTGGCAGTACCTGGACAGCGCCGTCAACGACGTGCGCGTGCGCCAGGGCCGCGAGCGGCTGCAGCAGAACGCCGCGCTGCTGCGCCGCGTCTCCCAGCGCTCCGGCGTGCCGGCGGAAATCCTGGTGGCGTTCTGGGGCATCGAGACCGATTACGGGCGCGAGACCGGCGGCTTCCCGGTGGTCGATGCGCTGACCACGCTGGCCTACAACGGCCGCCGCGCCGCCTATTTCCGCGGCGAGCTGCTGGCCGCGCTGAAGATCCTGGACAGCGGCGACATCGCGCCCGAGCGCATGGCCGGCTCCTGGGCCGGGGCGATGGGCATGACGCAGTTCATGCCGACCATCTTCCTCAAGCACGCCATCGACGAGGACGGTGACGGCCGGCGCGACATCTGGAGCAGCCTGCCCGACGTCTTCGGCTCGACCGCCAAGTTCGTGCTCGCCAACGGCTGGCGCACGGGCGAGCGCTGGGGGGAGGAGGTGACGCTGCCGCCCGACTTCCCGTGGGATCAGGCGGAACTGACCATCACCAAGCCGGTGTCGGAGTGGCGGCGCCTGGGCGTGCGGGCGTTGGGCGGCGGCGATCTGGCGGGCGAGGACAACGCCGCCGTCCTGCTGCTGGCCGGGCACAGCGGGCCGGCCTTCCTGGTGCGCGAGAACTTCCGCGCCATCATGAAGTACAACCCGTCCACCAGCTACGCGCTGGCCGTGGCGCTGCTGGCCGACCGCATGGCCGGCCGTCCGGGCGTGCAGGGCACGTGGCCGCGCCACGAGCAGGCGCTGAGCAAGGACGAGCGGCTGGAGCTGCAGCAGCGCCTCGCCGCGCTGGGGTTCGAGCCGGGCACCCCCGACGGCATCGTCGGCGCCAACACGCGCAACGCCGTGCGCCGTTTCCAGAAGTCGATCGGCACCAAGCCCGACGGCTTCGCCACCAAGGCCCTGCTGGAGCGCCTGCGTCAGGCGTCAGGCAACGGACCGACGGCGGGGTAAGGCGTGACGTTGGGTTTTCGGCTGACGCCTCAACCCAACCTACGGTGCCGTCGTAGGTTGGGTTGAGCGCAGCGAAAACCCAACGTATGCGCGCGCCCTACTCCCCGATCAGGTGCAGCACCACCGCGCGGGCGTGCGGGCGGGTGCGGTGTTCGAACAGGTAGAGGCCCTGCCACGTGCCGAGCACCATGCGCCCGCCGTCCACCGGGATGGAGAGCTGCACGCCGGTGAGGGCCGAGCGGATGTGCGCCGGCATGTCGTCCGGCCCCTCCATGGTGTGCTCGTAGAGCGCCGGATCCTCCGGCACGAGGCGCTTGAAGAAGCGCGCGAGGTCGGCGCGCACGTCCGGGTCGGCGTTCTCCTGGATGGTCAGCGACGCCGAGGTGTGCCGGCAGAACACCGTCAGCAGCCCCGTCGCCACCCCCTGCCCGGCCAGCCAGCGCGCCACCGGCTGCGTGATCTCGACAAGTCCCTGGCCGTGGGTCTGGACGTCCAGCGTGGTGATGGACTGCTTCATGACGTGCGTTCTCCCCTACTCCTTCGCCGCGAAATCCCCGGCGGTGCGGGTGAGGTCGTCGGCCAGCGCGTCGTAGACGCGAAAGGCCCAGCCGGCGGCCTTGGCCTGCCACTCCTTCACCTCCGGCGCGTCGCCCTCGGCGTTCAGCGTCAGCCATGCCTGGCCGTCGCGGCGCGCCGTGCGCACGGTGAGCGTCAGCCCGTCGAAGGTGCGATAGGTCGTCACCGCCGAGTCCTTGAACGACGCGCTTTCGGCCTTCGCCACATCCTCGAACGTCAGCATGGCGGCGGCGCCCACGGCCTGCTCGACGGCCGAGGGGCGCGGCGTGTCCACGCCCGACACGGCGAAGTCCCTGTCGGACGGCGCCGCGCGGCTCAGCGTCACCGTGGCGCCGTCCGGCTGACGGACCTCCACCGACCGCACGCGCTCGCGCGGCAGGCGTGGCAGGCCGCGATCCAGCCAGCGCATCGGCTCCGCCTCCACCGGGCCCAGCGACGCGCGGACCATCCACGACTGCGCCTCCCCGGCGCGCCGGGCGTAGAGCGTGGCGTTGGACGCCGCCTTGCCGAGGATGACGGAGGCCAGCACTGTGTCGCCGGCGCGCAACGTCACCCGCTTCGATTCCTGGCCCGGCCCCGGCTCCTGCACGCCCAACCGGTCGTAGAGATCCGGCAGCGCCGTCCGCGCCTCGACGATGCGCGCCTCGGCGAGGCCGACGGCAAGGGCCTTCACCGCGTCGGCGTCGGCGCGGTAGCCGTCCTTCTGCAAAACGATCCAGCCGGATTCGCCGCGCGCGATGGTGGCCGTGCCGTCGGCTCCGGTCACGTCCACGCGCGTCACGTCGTTGATCCGCGCCAGCAGGCCGGGCACCAGCGCGCCGCCGGCCTGCGGCGGGACGTCGGCGGTGTGGCGGGCGATGACGGCGACCGACGCGGCGACCACGGCCACCAGCGTGACCACGGCAAGGGCGACGAAGGGCTTTGTCCGCATGCTCCGTCCCTCCCCGCTCAGTCCCGCACCTGGAGCGCGCGGCGGCGGCGCGCCCGCCAGCCCGCAACGCCGACCGCCGCCACCGCCACCACCAGCGGCACGGCGACGATGTTGACCGCCTTGACGGTGGCCGACAGCCGTTCGATGTCGCGGTTCAGCGTGTGCTGCACGTCGCGCAGCTCCTTGCGGATGCGCATCACCTCGCCCCGGAAGCCCTCGATGGCCTGCTGTTCCTCGGCGGTCAGCAACGCGCCGGCGCCGCCCTTGGCCTTGCCCTGAAGCTCGGCGATGCGGCGTTCGGTGTCCTCCAGGCGCTGGCGCAGTTCCTGTTCATGGCCCAGCATCTGCTGGCCGGCGGCGCGGCGCAGGTCCTCCACCAGCAGGAACGGCCGGACCGAGCCGGCGCGCCCGCGCAGGCCGATCAGGTCGGTGCTGCCGGCCAGGTTCTCCACCGCGTTGACGACGAAATCGCCGTTGCCGGCGAACGGCACCATCAGGCGCTGGCCCAGCGCCGCCTGCGTCTCGACCCAGAAGCGGTCCTCCAGCAGGTCGCTGTCGGCGACGACGATCAGGTTGGCCGGCTTGGCGCTCCGGCGGAGGTGCGGCTTGCCCGGCGCATCCGTGGGCGGCCCCGCGAAGGCGGATGTCAGCGTGCCGGACACGCGCGCGGCCAGCACCTCCGCCTGCCCCTGCGCCTGCGTCGTCACTTTCAGGGACGCCATCAGCTTTTCCGGCTCTGGCCGCCCCATGACCAGCGCCACGTCCACCATCTGCCCCAACGGCGATGAGGTGAGCAGCGGCGACAGCGTGACCGGCGCCCCCTCCTTCACCCGCAGGCTGCCGGCCGTGGCGAGGTTGACGGTGCCGAGATCGGCGGTGACCACGTCCTTGCGGTCGCGGTACGCGTCGTCGATGGACAGCCACGCGGCGTAGGGCATGGCGCGGCGCCCGGCGCTGACGTTCACGGCAAGGCGCGGGTCGGCGACGAAGCGGCCGGTATCCATGGCCAGCCCCCAGGCGTCGAACAGTTTGGGCAGCGCGGCGGTCTTGGAGGCGGTCGGGTCGGGCATGCCGCCCGGTCCCGGCTCCGCGTCGCTTTCCGCCCACGGGTCGACGAACAGCACGGCGTGCCCGCCCTTCAGCACGTACTGGTCCACGGCGTACAGCGCCTGATCGGACAGGCCCTTGGGCCGCGCCACCACCAGGACGTTCACATCCTCGTCGATGGCGGCGACGTCGCCCTTGATCAGCCGCACGTCGAACAGCGCCTTGAGCTGCGAATAGACGGCGTAGGGCTGCCCGCCGCCGCGCATCGCCGCCATGATGCCGCCGGGGCCGTACTCCAGATCCATGGCGGTGAGGATGGCGACGACCGGCTTCTTCGGGTCGGACAGGGTGTGGACCATCCGCGTCAGGTCGTATTCCAGAAAGGCTTCCCGCTCCTGCTGAAAGAACGGAATGACCTCCTGTTTGTCGGTCGTGTTGGTACCGACGAGGCCGAAATAGATCTGCCGGCCCGACGCGCGGTCCAGCGGCACCGGCTTGACGCCGGCCTCCACCGCCATGTCCTCGGCGTCCGAGAACGGCTCGGGATCGATGACCTGGAGGCGGATGCGGCCGTCGGAGCGGCCGGCGTACTCCTCCAGCAGTTCGCGCACGCGCTGGCCGTAGGTGCGCAGGACCGGCACCTCGCCGGCCAGCTTTTCCGAGAAAAACAGCTTGAGCGTGATGGGCTCCTTCACCCCGGCGATCACGTTCTTCGTGCCCGGCGACAGCGTGTAGAGGCCATCGGCCGTGAGGTCGAGCCGGGCGTTGCGCAGCACCGCCTGCGAGAACACGTTGACGGCGACGAACAGCACGGCGGCCAGGGCGAGGGCCGCCAGCGACAGCGACTTGCGGGTCATGTCTCCCCCCTCCTCAACCGGCCTTGCGCAGATCGACGACGACCGTGTTGGCGAACAGCCACACGGCGATCAGCGACGCGAAATAAACGACGTCGCGCAGGTCGATCACGCCTTCCATGATGGCGGAAAAGCGGGTGAGGAAGCTGAAACTGGCCAGCGCGTCCACCAGCACGCGCGGCGCCCAGCCGGTGACGGCGTCCAGCACCATCGGGCTGCCGGCCACGGTGAACAGCAGGCAGACCACGACGCCCACCACGAAGGCCACCACCTGGTTGCGCGTCAGCGCCGACAGGCAGGCGGATATGGCGAGGTAGCCGCCGGCCATGAACAGGCTGCCGAGATAGCCGGCCAGGATCACGCCGTTGTCCGGGTCGCCCAGCAGGTTGACGGTGATCCACACCGGGAAGCTCAGCGCCAGCGCCACGGCGGTGAACGCCCAGGCGGCCAGGAACTTGCCCAGCACCACGCCACCCAAACCGACGGGCAGCGTCAGCAGCAGCTCGATCGTGCCCGAGCGCCGCTCCTCCGCCCACAGCCGCATGGCGACCGCCGGCATCAGCACGACGTAGAGCCAGGGGTGGAACATGAAGAAGGGCTTCAGGTCCGCCTGCCCGCGCTCGAACAGGCCGCCGGCTTGGAAGGTGAAGATGCCGGCCAGCAGCAGGAAGCCCACGATGAACACATAGGCCACGGGCGTGGCGAAATAGCCGGCCAGCTCGCGGCGGAAGATCGACAGGGTTCCCGTCATCACGCCGCCTCCCGCTCGCCGGTGGTGATCTGGCGGAACAGCGCGTCCAGCTTGCCGGGTCCGGCCTCCAGATCGCCGAAGCGCCAGCCGGTGGCGACGGGCTGCCCCTCCGCCAGCACCCGGCCCCGGCCGATGATGAGGGCGCGGGTGCACACCGCCTCCACCTCCTCCAGGATGTGGGTGGAGATGACGATGGCCTTCCCGGCGGCCATGGAACGAATGAGCGCGCGCACCTGATGCTTCTGGTTGGGGTCCAGTCCGTCCGTCGGCTCGTCCAGGATCAGCACCTCGGGGTCGTGCAGGATGGCCTGCGCCAGCCCGACGCGGCGCTTGTAGCCCTTGGACAGCGTGTCGATGGGCTGGTGCAGCACGGGGCCCAGGTCGACCAGCGCCACCGCGCGGTCAATGGCGTCGCGGGCATGACCGCCCTTCAGGCCGCGCACCCCGGCGATGAACTCCAGGAAGCCCAGCGGCGTCATGTCGGGATAGGTCGGCGCACCCTCGGGCAGGTAGCCGATGCGGCGCTTGACTTCCAGCGGCTCCGCCCCGGCGTCGTGGCCGCAGACGTGGATGCGGCCGGACGTGGGCGGCAGGAAGCCGGTGATCATCTTCATGGTGGTGGACTTGCCGGCCCCGTTTGGCCCCAGGAAGCCCAGCACCGTTCCGCGCTCCACCGCGAAGCTGACACCGTCCACCGCGGTGAAGGCGCCGAAGCGCTTGCTCAGGTTCTCGATCGCGATCATCGCCATGCGAGGTTGCACCCCTTCGTCTCGTTTGCCGATGGCGCCCGGCCAATACCGGCGGCGCGGCGCACTATTTCGGATGAGTGCGAGCGGATTTCCAGGGGTGCCGCGCGTCCCGACCTGCCCAACGCTTCCTACAGTCCCGACGCCTTGCGAAGCGCTTCGTTCATGCGCACCTGCCAGCCGGGGCCGCCGGACTTGAAGCGCTCGATCACCTCGCGATCGAGGCGCAAGGAGACGAGTTGCTTGGTGGGTGCCTTCTGCGGTCCGCGTGGGTGCCGATGCCGGGCGACGACATCCGGCACGACATCGGCCGCCGGCCGCATGCGCGCGACGTCGGTATCCGACAGTTCCGGGCTGTCCGGGTCCCGGCTGATTCCGGCGTTGATGGCCGCGTCCTCCTCCGGCGTCATGGCATCGAGCGCCGCCCGCGCCCGCTCGCGAGCCTTATCCCGTGGCGTCGGCATAGCGTCGAACCTCCCTCATGTTCGCCTTGCGCAAACGAACGACGAGTGCCGTAGGTTGAGCCAAGCGCCAGCGCGGCCCAACACC
>DASWVP010000231.1:0-5092 GCA_036401175.1 Azospirillum sp.
CTGGACGCGCTGGGCAGCCCCGACGCGCACACCGCCGCCGCCCCGGCGCCCGAGCCGGCGAAGCCCGCCCGGCTGCACGACAACGACCGGCTGCTGGGCCTCTTCGTCGAACACCTGCGCGACGGCATGGCGACGCTGACCCGCGCGCTGGACCTCGACACGCTGGACGCGGACGGCGTGCGCGCCGTGGACGACACGGCCGAGCGGCTGGAGATCGCCTGCGAGCGGCTGTCGCTGCTGCCCTTCGCCGACATTTTCCGGGGCCTGCGCGAACATTTGGCGGCGCGCGACGCCGACGCCATCCTGGCCGATTTGCAGGCGGTGGCGCTGACCAGCGCGCGCGTCGGCCGGCTGTCGGGGCGCGACGCCGGTACAGCCATCCTCGCCACGCTGCTGGCCGACCACAACGCGCAGGCGCTGGCGCGCGGCGCGGCGCGGGCGCTGCACCTGATGGAGGCGCCGGACACGGCGGGGGACGAACTGGCAGACGTGCTGGACCGCGTCGGTTCCACGCTGGACATCGTCCGGCTGCCGCGCGCGTCGGCCCTGGTGCGGCGGGTTGCCGACGTGGTGCGCCGGGTGGCACCGGCCGGGCACGGGCGCTGGCCGGCCGTCCTCGCCGACGCGCGCCACGCCATCGACTTCATCGCGCTCCACGGATGCACCGACCCGCCCACCGACATCGACGCCGACACCGCGGTCAAGCTGGAAGTCCTGCTGCGCGCCTTCGCCGAAACCGCCGAGGCGGAGGAGGAACCGGGCCGTCCGTTCGACGGCGCGGAGCTGGAATCGCTGGGTCTCGACGCGCAGCTCCTGCGCTTCCTGTCGCCGGAGAGCGCCGCGCAGCTCCGCGCCGCGGTGAACGACCCGGCCACCGGCCTCTATGAGGTGACAGCGTTCCTGGAAAGCGACGCCGCCGTGGCCTCCGGCTTCGCCCAATGGCTGGGGTCCGGCGTGCGGGCCGTCACCAACTGGCCGGAGTTCATCGACGACAGGACCTGGCTCAAGGTGCTGGTCGCCTCCCCCGATGGGCCGGCGGCGTTGCGGGCTGCCCTGTCGGCCATCGACCCCGGCGGCGCGCTGCTGCGCCTGCGCCGCTGCACGCCCGGCGGCGGCACCGACCTGCCCGCCCCCGCACCGGAACCGGAACCGGCGCCGCCTCCCGCCGCCCCGGCGCCCGATTGGCCCCCGGTCGAGTCGCCCCAGCCCGCCCCCCAGCCCCCACCGACCGGCGGCGGCGTGCTGCGCGTGCCGGGCGAGGTGATCGACCGCTTCATGGCGCGCATCGACGGCATGGTGCTGCTCAGCAGCGACCTCAACACCGTCGCCAACGACCTGCGCCTGGACGAGGCCGTCGGCGCGCTTGCGGCCAAGCTGGGCGCCGGCGACCCCGACCTGCGCGTCGTGCGGGAGCTGCTGGACCGTCACCGGCGCGGCTTGCAGGACCTCGACACCGAACTCAGCCGCTCGGTGGACCGGCTGCGCGAGAGCGCGCTCGACCTGCGCGTGGTGCCGATCGAACGGTTGCTCGACCCGCTCCCCCGCGCGGTGCGCGAGCTGGCGCGCGCCCAGGGCAAGACGATCCGCCTCACCGTCGACGGCGGCGACGTGCGCATCGACAAGAGCATGGTCGAGACGCTGCACGACCCGCTGCTGCACATGGTCCGCAACGCCGTCGACCACGGCGTCGAGACGCCGCAGGAGCGCGCGGCGGCCGGCAAGCCGGCGCAGGCGCATTTCAGCGTGCGCGCCGTCCAGCGCTCGTCCCGCGTGCTGCTGGAAATCGCCGACGACGGCCGCGGCATCGACACGGAATCGGTGCGCGCCAAGGCCGTGCGCCAAGGTCTGGTGAGCGAGGCGGACAGCCGCCGCCTGTCGCCGTCCGAGGTGCACGACTTCATCTTCACCTCCGGCTTCTCGACCGCCGAGACGATTACCGAGACGTCCGGGCGCGGCGTCGGCATGGACGTGGTGCGCGACGCCATCCTGCGCCTGGGCGGCAGCATCGCCACCCACACGCGGCCGGGCGAGGGCACGACCTTCCTCATCGACCTGCCGCTGTCGGCGGCCATCGTGCGCACGCTGCTGGTGCAGGTCGAGGATCAGGTGCTGGCCATCCCCGACCGCTTCGTGGAGGAGGTGTGCGGCTTCACGACGCCGGACTTCCACCGGGTTTCTGGCTGCTGGAGCGTGCTGCGCCGCAACCGCGCGCTGCCGGTTGTGCACCTCGCCGACGCGCTGGGCTACGGCGGCCGGGATGCGCCCGAAGCCATGCCCGGCGCCATGCCCGACGCCACAAAGGAACGGCAGATCGTCGTGCTCAAGCTCGACGACCGCCGCATCGGCGTGGAGATCGACCGCCTCTTGAAGCGCGGCGACCTGTTCGTGCGCGAGAGCCACCCCGGTCTGGCCGAGGTGCCGGGGGTGGGCGGCGTGTCGCTGCTGAACGACGGGCGGATCGTGGTGATCCTCGACGGGCAGGAGCTGTTCCGCCTCGCCCGCGCCGCGCAACTCCGCACCGCCGAGGGGTCGCTTCTGCCGTCGTGAAGGGGGCGCCGTTGGGTTTTCGGCTGTGCCTCAACCCAACCTACGCGGGGCGTTCCTGTAGGTTGGGTTGAGCGCAGCGAAAACCCAACGTCCCCGTCACCATCCGCGATGATGGCGGCCGTAGCCGCGATGACCGCCGCCGTGGTGCCCCCGGTCGTAATGCCGGTGGTGCCCGCCGTGCCCGTACCCGTAGGCGCGCGGCTGCTCGTAATAGCCGTAATAGGTCGGGCCGGGGTGGTAGACGTGGGCGTAGCACCCGGACAGCAGCGCCCCGGCAAGGGCGAGAACCGCGATGTTGCGAATGGACATGGTTGGCCTTCACGAGCCTGTTGGCGTGGGGGCGACGCCCCACACCGGCAACGAACACCGCTTCCGCCCGCTCTATTCCACGGGTGCCGCGCGCGGCAGGCGCACCACGAAGGTGGCGCCCTCGCCCGGACGGCTCTCGACCGCAAGCTGGCCGCCCAGCGTCCGGGTCGTCAGGTTGTAGGCGATGTGCAGGCCCAGCCCCACGCCGCCCTCGTGCCGGGCGGTGGTGTGGAAGGGGTCGAAGACCTTGGCCTGCTCGTCCGCCGGAATGCCCCGGCCGTCGTCGGCGTGGCGCAGCACGATCCAGTCGTCGTCCGTCGCCTCCACCGTGATGGCGATGCGCCCGCGCTGCCCCGCCGGGAAGGCGTGCTGGAGCGCGTTGCGCACGAGGTGCGTCAGCACGCGCGCGAAGGCGCCCGGATAGCTCTCCACCTGCAGCGCCTCCGGGCACGCCACGTCGACGCGGTGGCCGGACGGGCCGATCTGCGTGTGCAGGCTGAGCAGCACGTCCTCGATGTAGTCCTTCAGGTAGAACACCCGCCGCTCGTCGCCGGTCTGGTCGGCGGCGACCTGCTTGAAGGTCTGCACCAGCGCCGCCACCCGTTCGGTGTTGGCGACCAGCAGCTGGCCGGCCTCCGTCGCCATATCCAGATAGGACGCCAGCGTCGA
This sequence comes from Azospirillum sp., assembly GCA_036401175.1. Lineage (GTDB taxonomy): Bacteria > Pseudomonadota > Alphaproteobacteria > Azospirillales > Azospirillaceae > Azospirillum. Next base: position 3,526 of record DASWVP010000231.1, read on the forward strand.
CCGGGTGACCGCGCCGTCGCGGAACTGGCGCCGCAGGTCGTCGGTGCGCCCGGCAAGGTGGGAGGCGGTGGTCAGCACCACGCCGGCCGGCCCGTTGATCTCGTGCGCCACGCCGGCCACGAGCTGGCCCAGCGAGGCCATCTTTTCCGCCTGCACCAGGCTGTCCTGCGCGGCGCGCAGCTCCTCCAGCGCCGTTTCCGCCGCCTCCTTCGCGGCGGTGAGGGCGGCGGCGGCGCGGGCGCGCTCGGTGATGTCCAGCATGACGCCGAACACGTGCGTCAGCCGCCCGTCCGCGTCGAAGCGCGGCGCGCAGGAGCTGGACACCGTGCGCACGTCGCCGAACGGGTCGATCACCCGGTATTCGAAATAGGCGCGGCGGGAATTGCCGATCACGCCTTCCAGCATGTTGCCGAAACTGAGCCGATCGTCCGGGTGCAGCAGCGCCAGCAGCCCGTCGAAGGTCGGCGTGTGGTCCTGCGGGTCCTGGCCGTGGATCTCGAACGCCTCGCGGTTCCACTCCAGCGCGCCGGTGCGGATGGCGTATTCCCAGAAGCCCAGGCGGCCGGTGCGGTGCGCCTCCTCCAGCCGTTCCTTGGCGGCTTGGAGGGCGGCGGCGGCCTCGGCCCGCTCGGTGATGTCCAGCATGACGCCGAAGACCTGCGCCAGCCGCCCATGCTCGTCATAGCGCGGCGCGCAGGAGCTGGACACCGTGCGCACCCGGCCGTCGGCGCCGATGACGCGGTATTCCGCATAGACGCGCTTGGGATTGCCGACGACGCTTTCCAGCATGTTGCCGAAACGCAGCCGGTCGTCCGGGTGCAGGATGCCCAGCAGCCCGTCGAAGGTCGGCGCGACGTCGGCCGGATCGTGGCCGTAGATGGCGCAGGCTTCGTCGCTGAGCACCAGCCGGCCGCTGTGGATGCCGTATTCCCAATAGCCCAGGCGCGCGGTGCGGTACGCCTCCTCCAGCGTCACGGTGGCCTCGGCCAGACCGCGCTCGGCCCGCTTGCGGTCGGTGACGTCGACGACGACGCCGATCGTGCCCGACAGCCCGGTCGCCGCGTCGCCGAACGGATTGAGGTGGACCAGCACGTCGAGCACCGCGCCGTCGCGCCGCCGCAACCGCGCCTCGCGCACCGCCGGACCGGAGTCGTCGGGCAGGGAATCCGGTTCGGGGGGAACGCCGAACGCCGCCTCGAACGCGCGGTTGCAGCCAAGCCAGCGGCCGGCGGCGTCGCGCACGAACACCGGCACCGCCATGGCGTCCAGCAGCACGCCGCCCAGGGACGACAGGTCGGCCGGCATGCCGCCGGACCGGCCCTCGCCGGACCGTCCCTTGCCTTTCGCCACCCGCATCCCCGACGCAGCCGCACCCAACCGTTCGCACCACTATGCCGAAACCGCCGGATCTGACAAGCGCGACGGGCGCAACGCCGCCCCGCTCAACCTCCCAGCAGTTCCTCGCAGCCGGCGACCACCGCCGCCAGGGAATCCACCACCGGCCGGGCGCCGACGGCGCGCGCCGCCGCCGTCGCCGCGTCCCACAGGGCAGGCTCGCCCAGCAGGC
>DASWVP010000232.1:0-24440 GCA_036401175.1 Azospirillum sp.
CGGCCCCGTGAGCGCGGCCCGGGCGGCGCTCACGGCGGCATCGACGTCGGCCCGCCCCGCCTCGTGCACCACCGAGAGCAGCGCCCCGTCCACCGGCGACCGGTTCTCGAAGGTCCGCACCCCCGACCCCGCCGTGTAGGAACCGTTGATGAAGTGAAGCACCTTGCCGGGTACGGCGGCGGACGCCGCGTCGCGAACGGGGGCTGCGGTGGCGGTCATGGGCGCGTTCCTGTCCCTGTTTGTGCGGTGCCGATGCGCTGGGCATCGGAGACAATCATAAATCTATGAAGAACCTTCACAGCTCCGGATGTCAAACAAAAAATCGATGATTTGTGGCCGACGCATCGCTGCCCCCATTTCGTGGGCGTCTGTCTTGTGGCCTTGGGGCACGACGAAGCGCCGGGCGGCACACGCGTGCGGCCCGGCGGGTGGCTTGGGTCGTCATGGCGGGTCAGCGCGCCAGGGTCGCCAGCGCGAAATCCTCGTCGGCCGCCTGTTCCGGCGTCAGGGCGGCGGCCTTGTCCAGCAGCTTGCGCCCGACCATGTGGTCCGGCGCCCGGTTGACGGAGTCGATGGCGACGAGATCCCCGTCGCGGAAGTAGAAGACGGAGAAGCGCCGGTCGGCGACGGAGCCGCGCACCGCGACCCGGTCGTAGCCGGACGAGAGCCCGACCATCTGCAGCTTGACGTCGTACTGGTCCGACCAGAACCACGGGGCGGCGGTGAACGGGCGCTCCTTCCCCAGCAGCGCCGCCGCCGCTGACTTGCCCTGCTCGACCGCGTTCTGCACCGATTCCAGGCGCAGCAGGCCATGCCCGGTGTCGCGCGCCGTGCAGTCGCCGGCCGCGACCACCCGTGGATCGGATGTCCGCGCGCAAGAATCCACGATGATGCCCCGATCGCACGCCAGCCCGCACGCCTCCGCCAGTTCGGTGTTGGGGATGACGCCGATGCCGACCACCACGAGGTCGGCCGGATGCGCGCGCCCGTCGGCGGTGCGCACGGCGGCGGCCCGCCCGTCCCGCCCCTCGATCGCCGTCACCGCCGCGCCGAATTCCAGCGCGACGCCGTGCGCGGCGTGCAGCGTGGCGAAGAACTCCGACACCGGCGGGGCGGCGACCCGCGCCAGCAGCCGGTCGGCCGCCTCCAGCACGGTGACCGCCGCGCCGCGCTTGCGTGCCGCCGCCGCGACCTCCAGCCCGATGAAGCCGCCGCCGATCACCACGACGTGCGCCGCCTTCTCCAGCGCCGCCGCGATCCGCCGGGCGTCGTCCAGCGAGCGCAGCGCCAGCACGCCCTCCAGCTCCGCCCCCGGCACCGGAAGCGGCCGGGGGCGCGAGCCGGTAGCGAAGGCCAGCCCCCGGTAGCCGAGCGTCCGCCCATCCTCCAGCCGCACCCGCCCGGCGTTGCGGTCGACGGAGACCACGCGCGCGCCGGTGACGAGGCCGATGCCCTTGCGGGCCAGCGCCTCCGGCCCGCGGATGGTGAGCTGGTCCTCCTCCGCCTCGCCGCACAGCATGGCCTTGGACAGCGGCGGCCGGTGGTAGGGGGCGTGCGGCTCGTCGCCGATCAGGGCGATGGGGCCGCCGTACCCCTCGGCGCGCAGCGATTCGGCCAGCTGCAGGCCGGCCTGCCCGGCGCCGATGATGACCATGCCCGCGTCGTCGGCCGGCGCGTCCATCAGCTCTGCGCCTCCGGCAGCCGCACGACGAGGCCGTCCAGCGCGGCGGTCATCTTGATCTGGCAGGACAGGCGGCTGTTGGGCCGCCGCTCCGACGCGGTGTTGTCGAGCATCGCCTCCTCCGTCTCGCTGGGCGCCGCGAGGCGCTCGAGGAATTCCTCCTCCACGTAGCAGTGGCAGGTGGCGCAGGCGCAGGAGCCGCCGCATTCCGCCTCGATGCCCTCGACGCCGTTGCGCACGGCGCCCTGCATGACGGTCCAGCCCTCCGGCACGTCGACGATCTGTTCGGCGCCGCCGTGTTCGATGAAGGTGACCTTCGCCATGGTTCGTCTCCTCAAATGACGGCGGTCAGGCGACCGCCAGATCGAGCCGCGTCGGGCTGCGGAAGGTGGTGGAGGGCATCCAGGGCAGATGCTCCTGCACGCGCGTGAACTCGGGCACGCGCTTCAGGAACTCCTCGAACGCGACGCGCGACGCGAGGCGGGCGAAGGAGGTGCCGAGGCAGGCGTGCACGCCGCCGCCGAAGCCCAGGTGCCCCTTGGGCTTGCGGTCGATGTCGTAGACGTCCGGGTTCGTGAACTGCCGCTCGTCGCGGTTTCCGGCGCCGTAGGCGAGGCAGACGAAGTCGCCCTCGCGCATGGTCTGGCCGTGCACCACCGTGTCCTTTTGCAGGCAGCGGCGGAAGCGCTGGGCCGAGGTGTTGAAACGCAGCGATTCCTCGATGGCGTCGGGGATCAGCGCCGGGTCGGACGCCAGGCGCCGGCGCGCGTCCGCATGGTCGGCGAGGTTGAGCGCGAACATGGTCAGGAAGCCCGACAGCGATTCGATGCCGGCCATGATCAGCGTGGTGACGGTCATCTGCACGTCGCGGTCGGCCAGCTTCTGGCCGTCCACCTCGGCCTGGATCAGCGCCGTGATCAGATCATCGCCGGGCTCGCGCTTGCGCAGCTCCACCATCTGGCGGGCGTAGTCGCCCATCCACTGGAAGGCGGCGATATGCTCCGGCCCCTTCTGGCGCGACTTGGGATCGGACTGCACCATCAGCACAGCCTTGTCGCGCACCATCCGCTCGTTCTCGCGCGGCAGGTTGAACAGGCCGAACAGCACGTCCACCGTCACCTTGCTGGAGAAATCGGCGACGAAGTCGAAGCTCTTCTCGCCCGCCACGGCGTCCAGCGCCCGGTTGGCCGAATCACGCACCGGATCGACCAGCCCACCCACCGCCTTCTTGGTGAAGGCGAACTGGACGAGGCCGCGCAGGCGGTCGTGGCGGGGCGGGTCGGTGGTGCCCAGCGTGGCGCCGGCCCGGTTGGGCAACTCGTCCATCAGGTTTCCCTTGGCCGAGGAGTAGGTTTCCCAGTCGTTCAGCGCGGTGACGATGTCGTCATAGCGCGACAGCACCCACATGTTGGCTTCCTCGCTCCAGAAGCACGGGTGTTCGTCGCGCAGCGTCTTGTAGAAGGGGAAGGGGTCGGCATCGACGGCCGGTGCATACGGATCGAAGCGGAACATGGCGCGGTTTCCTCCATCGCCCCCGGTCCGGGGCGCTTGTTCTTTTTTGGGTGTCCCAGTGTGGAAAGGATAGACCGCCGCCGCCCGGCCGGGAATGGACGAAGGGGGCAAAGACTTGTACTCTTCGGACAAAATCGAGAATTCCGGGGATTTTCGGCATGAGTGCGGCGCAGCAAGATTCGACTCCCGCCACCACCGGCGGCGTCCCGCTTTTTGCGCTGTACGGCGAGGAAGCGCATGCCACCGACGCCGAGTTCGTCCATGTCGAGGACATCCAGAGCCGCAGCCGCCTGTACAATTGGGAGATCCGCTCGCACGCCCACCGCGGCCTGTTCCAGACGGTGGTGCTGCTGGACGGCGGCGCGCGGGTCGACCTGGACGACCGCACGGTGGAGGTGTCCGGCCCATGCGCCATCGTCATCCCGCCGGCCGTCGTGCACGCCTTCCAGTTCCGCCCCGACACCCAGGGCTTCGTGCTGACGGTGGCCGAGGCCATGCTGTTCGATGGGCTGTTCGGTGGCGCCAGCCCGCACTCCCGGCCGCTGTTCGAGGCGCTGTTTCTGGAGCCGTGCACCATCGACCTCGCCCGCGACCCGGCGGCGGGGGGCCGAGTCGCCGCGCTGCTGGACCAGTTGGTGGCGGAATTCCGCTGGCCGCAGTTGGGCCGTGCCATGATGTGCGAATGGCTGGTGCGCGGCGTGCTGCTGCTGCTGGAGCGCCAGCGGGCGTCGGTCACCGGGGCGACGCGGTCGGAACGCGTGCGCACCGAGCTGTTCTCGCGCTTCCGCGCCCTGGTGGAGGAGCATTACGCCGAGCACTGGCCGATCCCGCGCTACGCCGACGCGCTGGGGCTGACGGAGCGCCGGCTCAACCGGCTGTGCCGCGCGCTGGCCAACCGCTCGGCCTTCGAGGTGGTGCAGGACCGCCTGCTGCTGGAGGCGCGGCGGCGGCTGATCTACATCGCCGCACCGGTGTCGCTGCTGGCCTACGAACTGGGGTTCCAGGACCCCGCCTATTTCAACCGCTTCTTCAAGAAGCTGACCGGCACCACCCCGGCCGCCTTCCGGCGGCGGGAGCGGGGCGGGTGATGGGGCATGGGGAGGAAGCCAAAGTGAACCGCTATCGGATCATGGCCTATCGCGACCGGCTGTACGTATCCGGCGATCAGGGGCGGGCGCCCGACGCATTCGATGCCGAGGCGCACCGCCAGTCGGCAGCCGTTGCGCACAGCCCTTGCGCGAGCGACGATCAGGCGTTCATCGACGCCGCGTCTGTCTGGGGCGAAAATGGGTGAGGGCAAATGCCGACGCCGGCTCCACCAGCGAAGCGCGTGCCCCCACCCGGCCTGCGCTGGCGCTCGGCCACCCTCCCCCGCTTCGCAGGGGAGGGGTTGTTCCGGCAAAGCGGCGGAGTTCCCTCCCCCACTTCGCGGGCTACGGCATGCACAGATCTGGGGTGGGTGGGTCAGATTGACGGTCGTGTCCCAGCCATCGGATACTCACTTCGCTAATGTGTGCATACCGTAGCGCGCGTGGCGGGGGAGGGTTAGGGTGGGGGCCCGACGCCATGGCCTTCCAATCCCATATGGCCACCCCATGACCGACGACGAAGACCTGATCACCATCACCGTGCTCGGCACCGACCATGTGGTGCCGGCCGGGGTTACCCTGCTGAACGCGTTGCGCAAGGCGGGGCGGCCGTATCTGGCCGGATGCGGCTGCCGGGTGGGGGCGTGCGGGGAGTGCGCCACCACCTACCGCCGGCATGGCGAGACGGCGCTGATGCGCGAATACGCCTGCGTCGTGAGGGTCGAACCCGGCATGCAGGTGCTGGACGTGCCGTTCCGCTGGGCCCTCGCCTGCCGCCGCGCGCAGAATCGATAATCCGGCCTGCGGCCGATGATCTTGCCCTCGTTCGCCGCCGATGTCATAGTGCGTTGGTGCGATGATCGTCGTCGCGCGCCAGCAAAAGGACCGTTCCCGTGGCCGCAGACCCCTCGAAACCGGAAGCCCGCACCCTGGTGCAGCAGGCCTACCAGTGCCTGCGCGAGGACATCCTGTCCGGTGGGCTGGAGCCCGGAAGCTGGCTGCGCATCGACGCGCTGCGCGCGCGCTACGACATCGGCCCGACGCCGATCCGCGAGGCGCTGTCGCGGCTGAGTTCCGAAGGCTTCGTCGTCAGCGAGGAAAACCGCGGCTTCCGCATCCCGCCGGTGACGCTGGAAGACCTGCGCGACGTCACCAACCAGCGCAAGCTGGTGGAATGCGCCGCGCTGCGCGCCGCCATCGAACGCGCCGACGAGGAGTTCGAATCGGCCGTCGTCGCCGCCTACTACCGCCTGTCGCGGGTCGAGGAGCGGCTGGCCGGCAAGAGCCCGGAGGTGCTGGCGGAGTGGGAGCAGCGCCACCGCGAGTTCCACCGCGCGCTCAACCTCGGCGCCAACTCGCCCTGGCTGGAGCGCTTCCAGGAGCTGCTGTACGATCAGGCCGACCGCTACCGCCGCCTTTATCTGCCGGAGGCGCACGTGCCCCCGCAGGTGCACGAGGACCACAAGCGCATCATGGAGCTGGTGGTCGCCCGCAAGGCCGACGAAGCCTGCGCCCTTCTGGCCGAACACATCGAGCGCGTCTACCAGATCGCCAGCCGCGCCTCCTACTTCCGCAAGCACGCCGCAGCGGCGGCGGCGGAGTAAGGCCATGGACCTCGGGCTGGAGGGCAAGGTCGCGCTGGTCACCGGCGGCAGCCGGGGGATCGGCGCCGCCACCGCGCTGGAACTGGCGCGCGAGGGCGCCGACACCGTCCTGGTCGGGCGCGACGCCGACACGGCGGCCCGCACCGCCGACGCCATCCGGGCGGAGACCGGCCGCCGCTCATTGCCCGTCGCCGCCGACCTGCGCGACCCGAACGCGGCGGCCGGCGTGGTCGCGGCAGCGGTGGCCCAGTTCGGCCGGCTCGACATCCTGGTGAACAGCGCCGGCGCCACCACGCACGGCGACCTCTTCGCGCTGACGGACGAAAACTGGCAGGATGGCTTCGCGCTGAAGTTCCACGGCACCGTCCGCATGTGCCGGGCGGCGTGGCCGCACCTCGCGGCCGCAGGCGGCGGCGCGGCAGGTGGAGGCGCTGTGGTCACCATCATCGGCGTCGCCGCGCGCACGCCGATGCCGAACGCCATGATCGTCGGCTCGGTCAATTCCGCCCTGCTCAACTTCACCAAGGCGCTGGCGGACCTGGGCGCGCGCGACGGCGTGCGGGTGAACGCCATCAACCCCGGCTTCATCGAGACGGACCGGCTGAAACGCCGGCTCGACACCGCCGCGCAGGCGCAGGGCATCACGCGCGAGGAGGCTGCGGCGGCGCAGTTGAAGACGCTGGGCGTCAGCCGCTTCGGCCAGCCCGAGGAGATCGCCCGCCTCGCCTGCTTCCTGGCCTCGCCCCGCGCCGGCTACCTCCAGGGTGCCGCTGTGGACGCCGACGGCGGCCTGACCAAGGGCGTTTAGCACCGTTTTCCGGCGTTGGGCCGCGTTTGGCGCGGCCCAACGCACCGGGTCAGTCGCGCTCGCGGATGAACTCGCGGACCTTCGGCATGACCTGCTCGCGCCAGCGGCGGCCGTTGAAGATGCCGTAGTGGCCCGCCCCTTCCTGCAGGTGGTTGCGGTGCATGCTCTCCGGCAGGCCGGCGCACAGCCGGTGCGCCGCCACCGTCTGGGCCGGGGCGGAGATGTCGTCCAGCTCACCCTCCACCGTCATCAGGGCGGTCTTGCGGATCGCCGCCGGCTCCACCTTGCGGCCGCGCGACACCAGCGTGCCCTGGGCGAGGTGCTGCTTCTGGAAGACCGTCTCGATGGTCTGCAGGTAGAACTCCGCCGTCAGGTCCATGACCGACAGGTATTCGTCGTAGAAGCGTTCGTGCGCCGCCGCCGATTCGCCGTCGCCGCGCACCAGATCGCGGAACAGCGACAGATGGGCGTTGATGTGGCGGTCCAGGTTCATCGACATGAAGCCGGTGAGCTGGACGAAGCCCGGATACACGCGGCGCATGGCCCCCGGATAGTAGACCGGCACGCGCGAGATCACCGACCGCTCGAACCAGGACAGCGGGCGCGACATCGCCAGCTTCACCGGCGCGGTCGGGTTGGCCGACGGGTCGATCGGCCCGCCCATCAGCACCATGGAACGCGGCTGCATCGGGTCGTCGGCCGCCGCCATCAGCGACACCGCGGCCAGCGTCGGCACCGTCGGCTGGCACACCGCCATCAGGTGCGTGTTCGGGCCGAGGTGGTGCAGCAACTCGATGATATAGTTGATATAATCGTCGAAATCGAAGGAGCCGGCCAGCAGCGGCACCAGCCGCGCGTCGAGCCAGTCGGTGATGTACACGTCGTGGTCGTGCAGCATGGCCTCCACCGTGCCGCGCAGCAGCGTGGCATGGTGGCCCGACATCGGCGCCACGATCAGAACGCGCGGCTGCACCACGTCGGTGCCCTTCTGGAAGTGCAGCAGGTTGCAGAACGGCTTGTGCAGGACCACGCGCTCGCTGACGCTCACCCTCTCGCCGTCGACGGTCGTCTCGTGCAGCCCGAACTCCGGCTTGGCGAACCGCCGCGTCGCCCGCTCCACCAGCGCCGCGCCCGCCAGCGCCAGACGGGCGGCCGGCGCCTGGGTTCCAGGCAGATAGGGGTGGTGCAGGGTGCGACGGGTCAACTCCGCCATCCAGCCGAACGGCCGCAGCATGGAATGTTGGAGGTCGTACAGCTGATAGGCCACCATGAACTGATTACCCCTTTGGTCGTACAACGGCATATACGAAAGATCATGCCGCTTGCTCAGCAGTGCGTCAACGCAGCAAAATCGAATTCCATGGGGCAAAACGGTTTCGACCCCCAACCTGTTCCTGGATTGCCGGTCGAGGGGGTGGCGGGCGGCCGGGCGTGCACCGGGGGAAGAAACACGCCCGATCGCGCCGCCCCCTCTCTCCAGCCCCCTCCCCGGATCGGGGTCGGGGGTCTGCCGAGATGCGTCGTCTACGGCCTGACCACCGCGCGGCCGACGATGCGGCCGCCCTTCAGGTCGTCCAGCGCCTGCTGCACGCCGTCCAGGCGGCGGGCCTGCACGGGGATCTCCTGGACGTGGCCGGCCTTGGCCAGATCGATCAGTTCGCGCAACTCCGCCAGCGAGCCGACGTAGGAGCCGATGATGCTGACGGCGCGCAGCGGCAGCAGCGGCAGCGACAGCGTCGTCGCCCCGCCGAACAGGCCGACCACCACCAGCCGGCCGCCCTTGCGCAGCATGGCCAGACCGAACTCGAACGACGGCTGGGCGCCGACGAAGTCGATGGCGGCGGCCACCCCGCCGGTCGCCTTCAGAAGCTGCTTGCGCACGTCCGGGTCGGACGGGTCGAGCACCTCGCCGGCGCCCGCCGCGCGCGCGGAATCCCACTTGGCGCGGTCGATCTCGGCGACGATCGGCGCCACGCCGGTGAGCACGCGGGCAAGCCGCACCGCCGCCAGCCCCACGCCCCCGGCCCCGATGATTAGCAGCGGCGCGCTTTCCGACACCGGGCCGATTTTCATCAAGGCGCTGTAGGCGGTGAGGCCGGAGCAGGCGTAGGTGCAGGCCAGCTCCTCGAGCAGCCCGCCGGCATCGATCAGGTAGCGCTCGTGCGGCACCAGCACGTGATCGGCGAAGCCGCCGTCCAGGCGGGTCCCCAGGCCGCGCGGCTGGGCGCAGATGTGCTCGTCGCCGGCCCGGCACAGCGCGCACTCGCCGCAGCCGATCCATGGGAAGACCACGCGGCGGTCGCCGACCCTGGCCGTGTGCGCCTCGGGCCCGACGGCGACCACCGCGCCGACGATCTCGTGGCCCAGCGTGCGCGGCAGCGCCAGCCCCTTGGACAGGTCCATCTTCTGGCCGCCGCCCAGATCGAAGTGGCCGTCCCACAGGTGCAGGTCGCTGTGGCAGACGCCGCAGGCCGACACCCGCACCAGGACCTCCGCCCCCTTCGGCTCCGGCAGCGGCTCCACCACCTCGCGCAGCGGCTGGCCGAATTCCGTGACCTTGAAGCTCCGCATCGTCTGGATCGTCACCCTCGTCCTCCCCGTTTCCTGTTTCGTCGGTGTGGATTATTCATTCCGTCCTGCGGAAGCATTGACGCATTCCCAATTCGTCTCGGCCGGGACTGGGCCCAGTCAAGACGATGAAACGATTCTGAACGCCTGCGGCGGGTCGACATGGACACTCGATTCCCGGCCTTCGCGCTGCGCGCTCATGGCGACACCTCTTGAACAGGAAAAATGGGTCGGGTGCCGAAACACCCGACCCCCAGGGTCCGCACCCAAGCGGGGGACGCCGGTGCGGCGGACGCCTTTGATGCGCGACGGCACCCCAGCGGGGATGCCGGCGTCGCACCTGTCTCCAACCCTCACGAATTTCGTATTGCGGAATTTAGTTCCGCTTCGTTGACGTGCACCATAATCCGTGCGAAAACGCATTTCAAACGGAATCTCGCGTGCCGCCAGCAACCGGAACCCAGCCCGCGAAGCGGCGGGGTCGCGCACCCGAACCAAGAATCCAGGGAGAGAGCACGAGCATGAAAGCCGTTCTGTGCAAGGCGTTCGGCCCGCCCGAAACGCTGTCGGTCGAGGACGTGCCGGTTCCCGCCTGCGGTCCGGGCATGGTGCGCATCCGCGTCCATGCGGCGGGCGTCAACTTCCCCGATACGCTGATCATCGAGGGCAAGTACCAGCTCCGCCCCGAGCCGCCGTTCTCGCCCGGCGCCGAGGTGGCGGGCGTGATCGATGCGGTGGGCGCGGGCGTGACGGGCTTCGCCCCCGGCGACCGGGTGATGGCGCTGACCGGCTGGGGCGGCTTCGCCGAGCAGGTGGCGGTGGAATCCTTCCGCGTGACGCCGATGCCCGCCACCATGGACTTCCCCACCGCCGCCGGCTTCGCCATGACCTACGGCACTTCCATGCACGCGCTGCGGCAGCGCGGGCGGCTGAAGGCGGGCGAGACGCTGCTGGTGCTGGGGGCGGGCGGCGGTGTCGGCCTGACGGCGGTCGAACTCGGCCGCCAGATGGGCGCCCGCGTCATCGCCGCCGCCAGCAGCCCGGCCAAGCTCGACGCCGCCCGCGCCGCCGGGGCGGAGGAGGTGATCGACTACGGCCGCGACTCGCTGAAGGCGCGGATCAAGGAGCTGACGGGCGGGCGCGGCGTCGACGTGGTGTACGACCCGGTCGGCGGCGACCTGTTCGACGAGGCGCTGCGCTGCATGGCCTGGAACGGCCGGCTGCTGGTCGTCGGTTTCGCCAGCGGGCGGATTCCGCAGGCGCCGGCCAACCTGATGCTGCTGAAGGGCTGCGAGGTGGTGGGCGTCTACTGGGGCGCCTTCCGCAAGAACGAGCCGGAGGCCGAGCGGCGGAACGTCGACGACCTCTTCGCCTGGCACGCCGCCGGCCGCCTGCACCCGCGCATCGACCGCGTCCTGCCGCTGGGCAAGGCGGCCGAGGCGCTGACCGCGCTGCGCGACCGCGCGGTGACGGGGAAGATCGTTCTGACGATGGATGCGTGACGACGTTGGATTTTTCGGCTGACGCCTCAACCCAACCTACGACGCGACCTTAGGTTGGGTTGAGCGCAGCGAAAGCCCAACGTCCACACGCGCGCCGTGTCCCCAATACGGAAACGCCCCCACCCCACCAGCACCACACGCCCGCTAATTCTGCTGTGCAAAATCACGTTTCACAGTTCCTTGACCCATCCCGGCACCGCGTGCCAGACTGGCGCGCAACGATGGAAACGCTGATCCCGCCGGACGCGGGATGCCCGAAATGGGATCTGAGGAGGACCGTATGTTCGAGTGTTCGCCCCGCGCCGAGGAATTGCGCCAGCGCCTGCTCCGCTTCATGGACGCGCACGTCTATCCGAACGAGCACGCCGTCCACGCGCATGAATCCGGCCCCGACCGCTGGCAGCCGGTCCCCCTGATCGAGGAGTTGAAGGCCAAGGCGAAGGCCGAGGGGCTGTGGAACCTCTTCCTGCCGGAGAGCGAGTACGGCGCCGGGCTGACCAACCTCGACTACGCGCACCTGTGCGAGATCATGGGACGGTCCTCCTTCGCGGCGGAGGTATTCAACTGCTCCGCGCCGGACACCGGCAACATGGAGACGCTGGTCCGCTACGCCGACGAGGCACAGAAGGAGCGCTGGCTGAAGCCGCTGCTGGCCGGCGAGATCCGCTCGTGCTTCTCGATGACGGAGCCGGCGGTGGCCTCCTCCGACGCCACCAACATCGAATGCTCGATCCGCCGCGAGGGTGACGAATACGTCATCAACGGCCGCAAGTGGTGGTCGTCGGGCGCCACCGACCCGCGCTGCAAGATCGCCATCGTCATGGGCAAGACGAACCCGGACGAAAAGCGCTACCGCCAGCAGTCGATGGTGCTGGTGCCGCTCGACACGCCGGGCGTCACGGTGGTGCGCGCGCTCAGCGTCTTCGGCTACGAGCACGCGCCGCACGGCCATGCGGAGATCGTCTACGACAACGTCCGCGTGCCGGTGACGAACGTCCTGCTGGGCGAGGGCCGCGGCTTCGAGATCGCGCAGGGCCGCCTGGGGCCGGGGCGCATCCACCATTGCATGCGCACCATCGGTCTGGCCGAACGCGCGCTGGAAACCATGGTGGCCCGCGTGCGCGAGCGCGTGGCCTTCGGCAAGCGGCTGGCCGACATGGGCTCGATCCGGCAGGACATCGCCTGGTCCCGCATCGAGATCGAGCAGGCCCGCCTGCTGACGCTCAAGGCCGCGCACATGATGGACACGGTGGGCAACAAGGTCGCCAAGCGCGAGATCGCCATGATCAAGGTGGTGGCGCCCCAGATGGCCTGCCGCGTCATCGACCGCGCCATCCAGGCGCACGGCGCCGCCGGCGTGTGCCAGGACACCATCCTCGCCGCCGCCTACGCCAAGGTGCGCACGCTGCGCCTCGCCGACGGCCCGGACGAGGTGCACCTGGAGGCCATCGCCAGGCAGGAGATCGGCTGAGCGGCGCACGTCGCGCCGGAGGCGGGAACCAGGGAGGGGGCCTACGGGTTCAGAGGAACGGCGGTGTCCGCCCCGCCGCCGGACCCGACGATGGAGCCCCCGATGCAGCTCAAGGTTCTCGCCCTCGTCCTCGCCGGTGGCAAAGGGACCCGCCTGATGCCGCTGACGAAGGAGCGGGCCAAGCCCGCGGTGCCCTTCGGCGGCAAGTACCGCATCATCGACTTCGTGCTGTCGAACCTCGTGAACTCGGGCATCCATTCGATCTACGTGATGACCCAGTTCAAGAGCCAGTCGCTGATCCAGCACCTGCGCGACGGCTGGCAGTTCGGCGGCATGCTCACCAACCAGTACATCGTCCCCGTGCCGGCGCAGATGCGCAGCCCCGGCGAGGAGTGGTACCGCGGCACCGCCGACGCGGTGTTCCAGAACGCCAACCTGATCGAGCAATCCGAACCCGACCTCGTCCTGCTGTTCGGCGCCGACCACGTCTACCGCATGAACGTGCGGGCGATGGTGGAGTACCACACGCGCAGGAACGCCGACGTGACCATCTCCGCCATCCCGGTCGACAGGAAATACGCCAGCGAGTTCGGCGTCCTGCAGGTCGAGCCGGACGGCCGGATCACCGGCTTCATCGAGAAAAGGGCGGACGCGCCGACCATTCCCGGCAACCCGGACTGCGTGCTGGCGTCGATGGGCAACTACATCTTCTCGCGCAACTGCCTCTTGAAGATGGTCTACGAGGACGCCGCGCGGGCCGACAGCAGCCACGACTTCGGCAAGGACATCCTGCCGCGACTGGTCGGCGCATCGAATGGCCGGGCCGCCATGTACGCCTATGATTTCAAGACCAACCGGATCCCCGGCCAGTCCGAGCACCAGCCCGCCTACTGGCGCGACGTCGGCACGCTGGACGCGTACTATGAATCCAACATGGACATGCGGGCCATCGAGCCGCCGATCGACATCTACAACCGGTCCTGGCCGCTGCGCACCGCCGGCTTTTCCGACCCGCCCGCCAAGTTCGCCTTCGACGACGATGGCCGGCGCGGGATGGCCGTGGATTCCATCGTGTCCGGCGGCTGCATCATCTCCGGCGGCACGGTGCGCCGCTCGGTTCTGGGACGGTTCGTGCGCGTCCATTCCTATGCGGTGGTGGAGGACAGCATCCTCTTCGACAACGTCGAGATCGGCCGCAATGCCCGCATCCGCCGCGCCATCATCGAAAAGAACGTGCGCATCGCACCCGACACGGTGATCGGCTTCGACCCGGACGAGGACCGTCGGCGCTACGACGTCACCGAAAACGGCCTCGTCGTCATCGGCGGTCCGCGCTCCGCGGTGGATCTGACGACGCTCACCATCTGATACCGAAGGCGTTTGATGTCTTCCGATCAAATGCCTTCGGTACAAGCCCGACAGCTCAATGCCGCGCATTGAGCGAAAGGGTCATACGGCCGGCGCATGGAAGCATTCATGCGCCGGCCGTATGACCCGCTTCCCGCCCGAACGGGACGCGCCGCGACGCGGAAGCGTAGTGCGGAGGTGCGTCTCGACTTCGCACCGCAACGCGTGCACTGTGACGTGCGATTGCCGGTGGCGAAGAGGGTGATGGGGTCATGACGTCTGTGGATGGGACGCCTGGGGAAGGGCTGAGCGGCCTGCGCGTCCTCCTCGTCGAGGACGAGGCGATGGTGGCCATGATGCTGGAGGATATGCTGGGCGATTTCGGCTGCGAGATCGTCGGCCCGGCGGCCAGTGTCGCCGCCGCGCTGGATCTGGCCGCCCGCGAGGGGATCGACGGCGCCATCCTGGACGTGAACGTCGGCGGCGAGACCATCTATCCGGTGGCCGAGGCGCTGTCGGCGCGCGGCGTGCCGTTCGTCTTCACCACCGGTTACGGCGCCGCCGACATCGACCGGCGCTTCGCCGACGCCCCGGCCGTGCAGAAGCCGTTCAGCATGGGCGCCCTGCGCGACGCCCTGGCCCGCACCCTGACCGTCCGCCGGGCGTGAGCCGGCCCGCGCACCGTCACGCCACCCGGCGGCGGCGCGGCCTGAAGCGCAGCCGGTCGACGCGGTCCATCAGTTCGCCCACTTCCACGGCCTCGTCCAGCCGGCCTTCCTGCGCCAGATTGCGGGCGTAGGTCGCCAGCGCGCCGATCACCGCGCGTTCGTCGGTCACCCCATGCACCGGCTGCCCCGTGCGGTCGACGATCAGCACGCCCAACGCCGCCAGCGCCTCGGCCACATCGTTGACCGCCTGCACCAGCGCGGTGTCGTCGCCGTCTTCCGCGTTGAGGACCGGTTCCAGGACGTCGGAGAGCCCGACACCATCAGTCGACCAGCTCATTATCCTATTCTCCGGGAGATTCCCAACCGGGTGTCCCCTCCTTCAGGCCGGGCCCCGCTTCGACGCCGTCGCGGCGTGAACGCTGACCCATAGTGTTGAACAGCCGAAAGCCCGCTTGGTTCGCCGCTCACCGCCGCTTCCTGTCCACAAGTGTGGCATAGGCGGCATCGGCCAGCCGGGCGTGCGCCGCCGCGGTGGGGTGGAGGCTGTCCCAGAACAGGTAGCGGTCGGCGTCGCGGCAGGCCGGCGTCGCCACGCAGGCATCGGTGATGTTGGCGAACCCGGCGGCCTGCGGATCGGCCACCACCGATTCCAGCAGCGCCCAGACGTCGAGCCGGTGGATGCGCACCGGCAGCAGCCGCTCCGCCGCGTCCAGCACCTGATCCAGCGCCCGGTTGTAGGCCATGGACAGCGCGGTGGCCGCCTGCACGGCCTGCGGCCCGCGCCGCCGGATCTCCGGCACGCGGCCGATGTCGGGCAGGTTCGGCACCAGGAACTCCCGCGCCCCCGCCCTGGCGAGGTCGGCGAGGATCAGGCCCACCCCCTCGGCCGCGCGGGCCAGCGCCGGCACCGGATCGCCCGCCTCGACCACGGCGCGCAGGTCGTTGCCGCCGCCGTAGACGACGTACAGCGCCCGCCCGTCGGCGCACCGGGTGCGCAGGAAGGATTCCACCTGCATGCGCAGGCTCGGCACCGCGCCGCCACCGGTGCGGGCACCGCCGACGGCGAAGTTGGTGCCGCCCTCCACCGCCGGGTCGAGCCGTGCGCCCAGCCGCCGGGCCAGATGCTCGACCCACACCGGGCCGTTGGAGAAGCGCCCGGCGCCGGCGTTGCCGGTGTCCGACAGGCTGTCGCCGAACACGACGATGCCGCTGACCGGCGCCGCCGCCGCGCCGGCCGAGGATGAAAGAAGCATTCCGATCAGTCCCGCGATGGCAAAGGAGACGGTTTTGGAAAGGCGCGAACGCGTGCCCATGGGGTGGTCCGAGCAAGAACAAAGGGGTGACGAAAAGTGGGCACCCCCGCGCCCCCGGCAAGCGTGGCCGTTGATATCTTTGGTGGTGATGGCGGCGCAGAGGCGCCCCTCAATGCCCCGGCAGCACCAGCAGCTGGCGTTGCGGCAGGCGGGCGCGGGACAGGACAACGGTCGGCGTGTCGGACAGCTTCGCCTCGTAGCGGCCGGCCAGCGCGGCGATGAAGCGTTCCAGGCTGGCCCCGCCGAAGTAATGCATGGGGATGACGACGGCCGGGCGAAGCTGCTCGATCACCCGCACCATGTCGGCGTGGCTGATGGTGAAGCTGCCGTCCACCGCCGCCAGCACCACGTCGATGATGCCCAGCTCCTTCAGGTGCACCTCGTCCAGCGTGTGGTGCAGGTGGCCCAGGTGGGCGATGCACAGGCCCCCCACCTCGAACACGAAGATCGAATTGCCGGCCACCCGAGTCCCCACCCCATAGCCCCGGATGTTGGTCGGCACGTTGCGCACGCGCATGTCGTTCACCGTCACGTCGTGCTGCGCCATGCCGCCGCCGGGGTCCCAGCCGCGCAGGACGTGGGCGATCTCCGGGTCGGGGTGGTCGGTGAAGTGCGTGTCGTGGGCGACGTTCATCGTCGCGATGTCCGGCCGGAAGGGCGGGCGGATGTAGTCGTTGTAGTCGGTGACGGCGCTGACGCCGCCCGCGCTCTCGATCACGAAGCTGGAATGGCCGAGGAAGGTCAGCCGCACCTGTCCCGCCCCCGGCGCCTGCGCCGGGCGGTAGGCCGCCGGCAGCACGCGCGTCGGTCCCTGGGCGATGGGCAGGCAGTCGGCCCACGCCGCGGCAATCGGCCACAGGGGCGCCAGAAGCAGCGCCGCAAGCACCGCGCCGACCACGGCGAAAGCCTTGCCAACCCTCAAGCCCGGCATGATCCCCTCCCGCCCCGCCCAGGACGCCGCACAAGAGTATAGGGCGCGCCGCCCGTGACAAAAGGCGCGGCGACGCGCGTCCGCTTGCGCTGGATCATTGTGCGGGGTGCCAACGGTTCCCTAGAGTCGGCGCAACGATAAAGACACCTGGGGGGCACGTTCATATGTTCCAGGTCCGCATCCACGGCCGCGGCGGCCAGGGGGCCGTCACCGCCGCCGAAATGCTCTCGGTCGCCGCCTTCAAGGAGGGCCGCCACGCGCAGGCGTTCCCCAGCTTCGGGTCGGAGCGGATGGGCGCTCCGGTCGTCTCCTTCTGCCGCATCGACGACAAGGAGATCCGCTCGCGCGAACCGATCGTCGCGCCCGATGCGGTCATCATCCTGGACCCCACGCTGCTGCACTCCGTGGACGTCTTCCAGGGCCTGCCCGACACCGGCTACGTGCTGATCAACTCCGGCCTCGGCTTCGACGGGCTGCACATCGCCGACTTCGTCGCCCGCTTCCCCCGGGGCCACACGCACACCGTGCCCGGCACCGAACTGGCGAAGCTGCACGTCGGCCGGCCGCTGCCCAACGCCGTGCTGCTGGGCGGCTTCGCCGCCGTGTCGGGGCAGATCCACATCGAATCGGTGCTGGCCGCCATCCGCGAGACCTTCCCCGGCCCCATCGGGGAGGCCAACGTGAAGGCCGCCGTCGCCGCCTACGAACACTGCCTCTCCTGAATCCGGGGAACACGCCATGCTGAAGCAGATCGAAGGCAGCCGTGCGATGGCGGAGGCCATCGGCCTGTGCCGGCCGGAGGTCATCTGCGCCTACCCCATCACGCCGCAGACCCACATCGTCGAGGGGCTGGCCGAGATGGTGCGCGACGGCCACGTGACCAACTGCGAATACATCAACGTCGAGTCCGAGTTCGCGGCGCTGTCGGTCGCCATCGGCTCCTCGGCGGCCGGGGCGCGCACCTACACCGCCACCTCCAGCCAGGGCCTGCTGTTCATGATGGAGGCGGTCTACAACGCCTCCGGTCTGGGCCTGCCCATCGTCATGACGCTGGGCAACCGGGCCATCGGCGCGCCGATCAACATCTGGAACGACCATTCCGACGCCATGTCGGTGCGCGACGCCGGCTGGATCATGCTGTTCGCCGAAACCAACCAGGAGGCGGTGGACCTTCACATCCAGGCCTTCCGGCTGGCCGAGGAGCTGTCGTGCCCGGTGATGGTCAACGTCGACGGCTTCATCCTGACCCACGCGGTCGAACGGGTGGACGTGCCGAGCCAGGAGCAGGTGGACGCGTTCCTGCCCCCCTATGAGCCGGTGCAGGTGCTGGACCCCGCCGATCCCATGTCGATCGGCGCCATGGTCGGCCCCGACGCCTTCATGGAGGTGCGCTATCTGGCCCACCACAAGCAGATGCGCGCGCTGGACCGCATCCCCGAACTGGCGGCCGAGTTCAAGGCGCTGTTCGGGCGCGAATCCGGCGGCCTCGTGCGCCCCTACCGGATCGAGGACGCGGAGACGGTCGTCGTCGCCATGGGCTCGGTCAACGGCACCATCAAGGACACGGTGGACGCGATGCGCGCGGCCGGGCACAAGGTCGGCTCGCTGTGCATCACCTCCTTCCGACCCTTCCCGCTGGAGCAGGTGCGCGACGCGCTGTACGACGCGCGGCGCGTCGTGGTGCTGGAAAAGAACCTCGCGGTCGGCATGGGCGGCGTGCTGGCCAGCCACGTGCGCATGGCCCTGCGCGGGCGCGGCAACCGCGTCTACACGCTGATCGCCGGGTTGGGCGGACGGCCGATCATGCAGACGGCGCTGACCGAGTTCCTGACGACGGTGGAATCGGAACCGCACTACGACGTGCATTTCCTCGACCTCAAGCGCGACGTGGTCGACGCGGAGATCGCGCGCATGGCCGAAACCCGCCGCTCCGGCCCGATCGCCGAGAACATCCTGCGCCAGATGGGCGCCGGCGCCGTGCTGTAAGGAAGGGCCGACCCATGACCCAGACCGTGAAGTTCTACCAGACCGGCACGCTGACCGTCGGCAACCGCCTGCTGGACCCGGAGACGCGCACCGTCCAGGCGTCGGAGGAGCGCTCCAACGCCATCACCTGCGGCCACCGCGCCTGCCAGGGCTGCGGCGAGGCGCTGGGCGCGCGCTACGCCATCGACGCCGCCATGCGGGCAACCGGCAACCAGCTCGTCTGCGTCAACGCCACCGGCTGCCTGGAGGTGTTCACCACCCCCTACCCGGAAACGTCCTGGCAGGTGGCGTGGCTGCATTCGCTGTTCGGCAACGCCGCCGCGGTGGCGGCCGGCGTGGCGGCGGCCAACCGGGTGAAGGGCCGCAAGGCCGTGCGCGTGGTCGCCCAGGGCGGCGACGGCGGCACCACCGACATCGGCTTCGGCTGCCTGTCCGGCATGTTCGAGCGCAACGACGACGTGCTCTACATCTGCTACGACAACGAAGCCTACATGAACACCGGCGTGCAGCGCTCCTCCGCCACGCCGCCGGCGGCGCGAACCGCCACCACGCCGGCGGTGGGCGAGGCGCCCGGCAACGTCTTCGGCACCGGCAAGAACGTGCCGCTGATCGCCATGGCGCACAACATCCCCTACGTCGCCACCGCGTCGGTCGCCGACCTGCACGACCTGGAGGCCAAGGTCACCAAGGCCATGAGCATCCACGGGGCGCGCTACATCCACATCATGGTGCCCTGCCCGCTGGGCTGGGGCTCGGCCAGCCACGAGACCATCCGTATGGCCCGGTTGGCCATGGAAAGCGGCCTGTTCCCGCTGTTCGAGGCCGAGCACGGCGAGGTCACGGCGTCGCGCGCCATCCGCCGCAAGGTGCCGGTGACCGAGTATCTGAAGCCGCAGAAGCGCTTCGCCCACCTGTTCAAGCCCGACAACCCGCACGGGGCCGAGGCGATCGCGCGGCTGCAGGCCATGGCCGACGCCAACTGCCGGCGCTTCAACCTCGTCCGTGAAGAGGAGGCCGTGCGATGACGACCAACCACCCCTTCGCCATCACGCTCGACGTCGGCACGTCCCTGGCCAACCGCACGGGATCCTGGCGCACGGTCAAGCCGGTCTACGCCGACCATCTGCCGCCCTGCAACGCGCAGTGCCCGGCCGGGGAGAACATCCAGGGCTGGCTGTTCCACGCGGAAAGCGGCGACTACCGCGCGGCGTGGGATACGCTGATGCGCGACAACCCGCTGCCCGCCGTCATGGGCCGCGCCTGCTATCACACCTGCGAAACCGCCTGCAACCGCGGCACGCTGGACGAGCCGGTGAGCATCCACGCCGTCGAGCGCTTCCTGGGCGACCTCGCCATCCGCGAGGGCTGGCGGGTGGAGCCCGGCCCGGCCACCGGCAGGAAGGTGCTGGTGATCGGCGCCGGCCCGTCGGGTCTGTCGGCGGCCTACCACCTCGCCCGCCTCGGCCACGCCGTGACCATCGTCGAGGCCGGGCCGAAGCCCGGCGGCATGATGCGCTTCGGCATCCCCAAATACCGCCTGCCGCGCGACGTGCTGGACGCCGAGGTCGCGCGCATCCTCGCCATGGGCGTGGAACTGCGCCTGAACACCAAGCTGGACGACATCCCCACGGCGATGAAGGAGGGCGGGTTCGACGCCTGCTTCGCCGCCGTCGGCGCGCACCTCGCCAAGCGGGTGGAGATCCCGGCGGTGGCGGCCGGGTGCATCCTGGACGCCGTGTCGGTGCTGCGCGGCATGGAGACGGCCGACGAGCCGCCGAAGCTCGGCCGCCGCGTGGTGGTCTACGGCGGCGGCAACACCGCCATCGACGTGGCCCGCACCGCCAAGCGCCTGGGCGCCGAGGAGGCGGTCATCGTCTACCGCCGCACCCGCGAGATGATGCCCGCCCACGACTTCGAGGTGGAGGAAGCCCTGGAGGAGGGCGTGTTGATGCGCTGGCTCTCCACCATCAAGCGGATGGACGAGGGCGCGCTGACCGTCGAGAAGATGGCGCTGGACGACAAGGGCTGGCCGCAGCCGACCGGCGAGTTCGAAACCATCGAGGGCGACACGCTGATCCTGGCCTTGGGCCAGGACGTCGACACCACGGTGATCGAGGCGGTGCCCGGCGTGACGGTCAACAAGGACCACACGATATCCGTCGGCCCCGACCTGCAGACCGGCTACCCCGGCCTGTTCTGCGGCGGCGACATGGTGCCGGCCGAACGCACGGTGACGGTGGCGGTGGGCCACGGCAAGAAGGCGGCCCGCCACATCGACGCCTGGCTGCGCGGCGAGTCGTACGAGCCGGCGGCCAAGCGCACGGTGGCCGAATCCGGCCGGCTGAATCCCTGGTACTACACCGACGCCCCGCAGACCGTGCAGCCGACGCTGGACGCGCTGCGCCGCCAGACGACGTTCGACGAGGTGAAGGGCGGGCTGGACGAGACCAACGCGCTGTTCGAGGCGCGGCGGTGCCTGAGCTGCGGCAACTGCTTCGAGTGCGACAACTGCTTCGGCGTGTGCCCGGACAACGCGGTGGTGAAGCTGGGGCCGGGCAACCGCTTCCGCTTCAACTACGACTTCTGCAAGGGCTGCGGCCTGTGCGCCGCCGAATGCCCCTGCGGCGCCATCGACATGGTCCCGGAGGAGATTTGAGCGGAGCGACGCCGCCGGTTCAGGGCTGACGGCGGCCGTCCTCAGTGGATGGCCGCCAGATGCTTGCGGAAGCGCCGCAGGCTCCAGGCGAAGAACAGCGCGCCGATGCCGGCCACGGCGGCGAAGTGCTTCCACACCACGTCGAACCCGGCGTCGCGGTACAGGATCGCCTGCGCGAACGCCACGAAGTGGGTGGAGGGCGAGAACTGCATGATGAACCGCAGCCCCGCCGGCATGCTCTCCAGCGGAGTCTCGCCGCCCGACAGCAGGTTCATGGGCAGCACGATCAGGATGAACAGCAGGCCCAGTTGCGGCATGGACCGCGCGATGGTGCCCAAAAAAATCCCCAGCGCCGTGGCGAAGAACAGGTACAGCGCCGCCCCCAGCAGGAACAGCGGCACCGAGCCGGCCAGCGGAATGCCCAGCACGCCCTGCAGCACCACCCGCAGCGACAGCACCGTCAGCGCCAGGATCACCGCGCCGTTCGCCAGAACCTTGGCTGTCATGATTTCCGCCGGGCGCACGGGCATGACCAGCAGGTGCTCCAGCGTGCCGTGCTCGCGCTCGCGGATCAGCGCGGCGCCGGCCAGCAGCACCGCCAGCATCGTGACGTTGTTGATCACCGCCATGACGCCGGTGAACCAGCTCGTGCTCAGTGACTCGTTGAAGGCGATGCGCAACGCCAGCCCTACGGGCGCCGCCGGCCCCGGCGCCTCGCGTCGGACGAAGCGGTCCACCTCGTCCTCGACGATGCCCTGGATCTGCTGGGCGCCGAGGCCCGCCTGCATCATCGCCGTGGCGTCAATCAGCAGTTGCACGGCCGGGCCGCGGCCGGCCAGCACGTCGGCCTGGAAGTTCGGCGGGATGTCCAGCACGAAGGTGAAGCGCGCGGAATCCATGGCCGCGTCCACCTCGTCCTCGGCGATCGGCACCGGCGCGCGGAACTCCGGCGGCCGGAAGGCGGAGACGAGGCGCTGCGACAGGGCCGACTGGTCCTCGTCGACGACGGCGAGCGAGCCGTTGCGCAGATCGTGCGAAATCCCGGTCGCCTCGCTGTAGACGGACAGGGTGAAGGCGTAGACGACGAAGCCCATCATGAAGACGTCGCGGAACAGGCTGACCCATTCCTTGCGCGCCAGGACCAAAGTGTTGCGAAGGAAGCGCCGCATGGCTCAACGCTCCTGCTTGTCGAGGAAGATCAGGCTCAACACCACCAGCGCCGGCACGAACAGGGCGGTCGCCCCGATGAACGGCAGCAGGTCGGCGAAACCCAGCCCCTTGGTGAAGGCGCCCAGGCTGACCTTGAGGAAGTGCGTGGTCGGGAACAGCGCCCCTATCACCCGCGCCGGCCCGTCCAGCGTGGACACCGGCTGCAGCATGCCGGAAAACTGGACCGCCGGCATGGTGGTGGCGATGGCCGTGCCGAAGATCGCCGCCGTCTGCGTGCGCGTGAAGGTGGAGATGAGGAGGCCCAGCGCCGTGGTGGCGCAGACGTAGACGAACCCGCCCAGCAGCAGCCCGGCGACGCTGCCCTTGATCGGCACGCCGAACAGCGTCACCGCCATCAGCACCATCAGCACCAGATTGAAACTCGCCAGCGCCACATAGGGGATCTGCTTGCCCAGCAGGAATTCCAGCCGCGTCACCGGCGTGACGTAGAGGTTGGTGATGGAGCCCAGCTCCTTCTCCCGCACCACGCCGAGCGCGGCCAGGATGGCCGGGATGAAGACCAGCAGCAGGCCGATGGTCGCCGGCACCATGGCGTCCAGGCTGCGGAACGCCTGATTGTAGCGATAGCGCGCCTCCACCGTGGCGGCAGGCGGCGGCAGCGCGGTCCCGGCCTCCAGCGCCCTGTCGGCGATGAAGCGCTGGTGCAGGCCGGCGACGTAGCCCTGGATGGTCTCCGCCCGGAAGGGCATGGCGCCGTCGATGCGCACGGCGATCTCCGGCGCCCGGCCGCGGCGCAGGTCGCGCCCGAACCCCGGCGGGATCTCGATGGCCAGCGTGACGTCGTTCTCCTGCATCCGGCGGCCCAGCTCCGCCTCGTCCGCGATCGGCGGCCTTTCCAGGAAGTAGGGGGAGCCGCTGAATTGCTCCACATACGCGCGGCTTTCCGGCGTCTGGTCGCGGTCGAGGACGGCGAAGGTCAGATCCTCCACGTCCATGGTGATGCCATAGCCGAACACCAGCATCAGCAGCACCGTGCCCAGCAGCGCCACGGTCAGCCGCACCGCGTCGCGCCGCAGTTCCAGCGCCTCGCGCCACGCATAGGCCAGCAGGCGGCGCGGCGAGAAGGCGCGGCGCTTTTCGGGCGGACGTTCGGTCGGGGCGGCGGCGGGTGCCGCGTCGGGGACGGCGTCCTCCGCATCGGCGGCGGACTGGCGCATGGTGCCGATGAAGGCATCGTCCAGGGTGGCGGCGTTCTGTTGCCGGCGCAGCTCGTCCGGCGGGCCGACGGCGATGACGCGGCCGGCGTTCATGAAGGCCACCCGGTCGCAGCGCGCCGCCTCGTTCATGAAATGGGTGGAGACGAAGATCGTCACCCCCTGCTCGCGCGACAGCGCCACGAGGTCGGTCCAGAACACGTCCCGCGCCACCGGATCGACGCCCGACGTCGGTTCGTCGAGGATCAGGAGTTCCGGTTCGTGCAGGATCGCCACCGCCAGCGACAGCCGCTGCCGCACGCCCAGCGGCAACCCGTCGGCCACCGCGTCCAGATAGGGGGCGAGGCCGAAGCGGTCCACGAGGTGGGCGAGGCGGGAAGTATGAAAGCCCCTCTCCCCTTGCGGGAGAGGGGTTTGGGGTGAGGGGGCCTTGCCGGCGGACGCCGGGAAATCGATATCTTCCGCTCTGCCGAGCGTACCCCCCCTCTCCCCAACCCCTCTCCCGCGAGGGGAGAGGGGCTCTTTGCTTCCGGACCGGCTGCGCCCCAGCACCCGCTCCCCAGCCGCCAGATCGAACAGCCGCGCGTGCAGGTCCAGGTTCTGCCGCACCGTCAGTTCGCCGTACAGCGAGAACGCCTGCGCCATGTAGCCGACGCGGCGGCGCGTCTCCAGGTCCTTGGGCTTGACCGGGGCGCCGAACAGCCGCGCCTCGCCGGCGCTGGCCGGCAGCAGGCCGGTCAGCATCTTCATGGTCGTCGTCTTGCCGCAGCCGTTGGAGCCGAGGAAGCCGAAGATCTCGCCGCGCTCGATGCGCAGGTCGACAGGGTCGACGGCGACGAAATCGCCGAAGCGCTTGGTGAGGCCGTGCGCCTCGATGGCTACTTCGGCGTCGTGCCCGGCAGCGGGCGGCGGCAGCTCGAC
>DASWVP010000233.1:0-33079 GCA_036401175.1 Azospirillum sp.
AAGGCCACCCCCGCCAGCAGCAGCGCGGCGCCCGTCGCCGTCGCCAGCAGGCGGTGGCGCAGGCTGCGGCGGCGCAGGCCGTCGCGCCATGTCGCGACGGCGGTCCGGGCCCATGCCGCCATCAGGCGCACGCTCCGGGCCCCGGCGTTCGCTGAGACGGCTTCCCCACGCGCGACACCCCGATCTCCAAAGGACTGAACCCACGTCGCCGAAAGCCGCCCGCCCGTGCGGCGGCGGCACTCCATCCTTTCGTATAGTCGAACCGCGGCGGGCCGTCCAGTTTGCCCGTCGCGGTTGCGCGGGGACATTGGTGGGCTGTCCGGCCGGGTGTCGCCCGTGCCGTGACAAACCGGGTGACAGGGCATGCGTCAACCAGTATCGTGACGGTGGCGTCTGCGATCCGCCCGAAGGGATTCGGGCGGAGACGGCCGGCACCACACCAACTGCGCGGGACCGGGCACACCATGACGGCACTAGACACCGCCACCGCTTCCTCCGACACGGCCAGCCGCACGGGCGCCGATCCCGCGGTCGCCGTCTCGCCGGAGCCGTCCCCGCCCCCCGTGGCGCCTGTGGTCGTCGAGCGCCGGCGGCCCGGCCTTTACGCGATGGCCGTCCTCGGGCTGCTGCTCTCCACCGCGTCGGCCGCCGCCATCGCGACGCTGCCGGTGTGGCAGGACCAGCTCGCCGCCACGTGGCACAAGCCCGACGCCGGCGCGGCGCGGGCGTTCGTCATCGCCGCCAGCCAGCTCCAGCAGGCCGCCGCCGGCCCCGCCGCCTACACGGACGCGCTGACGCTAGCGCAGGCGCTGGCCCCCAAGGGGCTGCCGGAAGCCAAGGCGGCGCTCGACACGCTGGCGCGCGGCGCCGCCAAGGGTGTGCCGCGTGCGCCGGAGCTGCGCGCCCGATTCGTCGGCGTCTTCAACGAGATCTATGTCGGAGAGACGCTCGGCACCGCGCCGGGCTGGCTCGACCTCAGCGTCATCCGGTCGTCCTCGGCGGTGCAGCTCGAAAGCCTCGTCGGCGCGCTCGGCCGTGGTCAGGCCACGCCGGCGATCGCCGCGCTGCGCGCCGCCGACACGCATCTCGCCGCCGGCAACCTGAAGGACGCCGTCGCCAGCGTGCAGAGCCTGGGCGGACGCCCGGCGGAGGTGGCCTCCGCGTGGCTGGCCGACGCGAAGCTGCGCCTGGAGGTGGACGCCGCCGCGCGCACGCTGGAACAGGCCGCGAAAACCCATCTGCTGATCGCCACGACGCCGACCGACTTTTCGGCCGTGCTGGCGGGCCTCGCCCGCTGATGCCCGCCGCCGCGTTCCCCACCTTCAGGGAGGAGTTGATGCCTGTCCCGCGCCTCCGTTCACCGAGCAGGGTCTATTCCCGCACCGCGACGCGGAGGGCGCGCTCCGGTTGGCGGGCGACCCTCGCGGCGGCGGCGCTTTGCGCGGGCGCCTTGCTTCTTCCGCTGACGGCCTCTCCGCTGGCCGCCGCGCCGCTGCCCGCCGCCACGCCCGCGGCGCCCGACGATTCGGCGCTGCAGATCCCCGAATTGTACGAGCCCATGAACCGGGCGTTCTTCGCGTTCAACCGGACCATCCAGCAATGGGTGATGGAGCCGGTGTCCGCCGCCTATATCGAGAACACCACGCCGCCGTTCCGCCAGGGCGTGTCGAACGCCTTCTCCAACCTGCGCGAGCCGATCACCGCCGTCAGCAACGCGTTGCGCGGCGACTGGGACGGCGCCCGGCAGTCCGGCATCCGCTTCGCGGTGAACACCACCTACGGCATGGGCGGCGTCGTCGACCGCGCCACCGAGATGGGCTATCCGCGCGAAGTGCGCACCTTCGACGACGTGCTGTGCAGCTACGGCGCGCCGCGCGGCTCCTACGTGGTGCTGCCGGTCCTCGGCCCGTCGACGATCCGCGACGCCGCCGGCCGCATGGCCACCATGGCGCTGCAGTACGGCGTGCTGGGCAGCTACATGATCCCCTACCGCGTTCTGGACTACACGGCGCAGTACTTCGACGTGCGCGACCAGCTCAAGTTCATGGAGCAGGTGTCAGTCGATCCCTACGCCGGCCAGAAGGCCGCCTACCTGCAGCTTCAGCGCATCGGCTGCATCGAGAAGTCCGCCATGGAGGAGAAGCTGTTCACCCGCTGAGCGCACGGGCGCGGCGGGGGCACGGCTTGACAGGACCCGGTCATGTTCACCTACCACGGGATCATCGTCCGCTGGCTGTTCGCGATGTTCCTGGTCTTCGCCTTCTACAACCAGACGGGCTACTCCTACGTCCACTGGCTGCTGGACCCGGAGGACGCCCGCTGGTCGTTCAAGATCCTGGTCGGGACGGCCCTGGTCACCGTGCTGGCGACGTTTCTGCTGGGCACGCTGCGCGCGCTGGGCATCATCGGCGTCCTGCTCGGCGCGACCTTCTTCAGCGCGATCACCTGGACGCTGGTCGACATCGGGATCCTGCCGGAACTGACCTTTCCCCTGTTTGTGACCATTTCGTTGGTGGTGACCGCCAGCATCCTCGCCATCGGCATTTCCTGGTCGCACATCCGCTCCCGGCTGTCCGGCCAGATCGACTCCAACGACATCACACTGCGTTGATGCCGCTGCGTTCTTTCGGCGCCCCCCGGTACTGAACATACATTGCGCGGCCCGGTGCGCGCCGAGAGGCGCAGGCGCCGGAGCTTTTGGAGCGCATCCATCTCTCCTTTACATGACATACCCCGGTTGAGGTATGCTGCGGCCCCGGCGGAGCCTTTGCCGCCGCTGTGACGGAGCGTTCGGCCGTGGACTATTTGACGATTTCGCTTCTCGCCGCGGTTTCGTTCTTCGGCGTCAGCGTGGTGTCGGGCCTGGGCGCCATATCGGTCGAGCCCATCTCCGTTCCCCAGGCCATCGAAAAGCGCGGCTACACCCCCGCGGTGCTGACGCGCCAACTCGCCGACGAGATGCGGCGCATCCGCGAGGTCGCCGGCTCCCGCCTTCGTTCGACCGACATCCCGGGCCGGGCCAAGGAGGAAACCCTCCAGCAGCTTGGCGAGCATTTCGGCGTCCAGATCTTCGTGGACGCGGCCCGCCGTCACCTCGGCGTCATCCGCGTGGCCTTTTCCGGCGAGATCCACAACGCCGGCGGCGACGACCAGATCGAACTCCGCGTCCGCGCACACGTCAACGACGGGCGGACCGTGCTGCACACCTACCGTGGCCGGACGGACGAGCTTGACCGGCTGATCAAGGCGGCGGCCTTCGACGCGATGATCGTCGTCGATCCCTACATCGCCACGCTCTACCAGCGCGAAGAGGAGCTGAAGGCTGGCCACCGCGACCTGCCGCGCACCTTCGCGTTGCTCGAGCATTGCTTCACGGTGATGCCCCGTAAGGATCACCACCTCGTGTTCAACCTCTGGGGGCGGACGCTGCTTCTCCAGCGCCGGTACGACGAGGCCATCGAGAAGTTCTCCGCCGCCGTCGAGTTGAAGCCCGATTTCGGTGCCGGCTACCTGAACATCGGACGGACGCTGATCCGCAGCGACCGGAACGAGCAGGCCGTGGAGATGCTGAACCGGGCGTTGACGTCGTACAACGACGTGGCCGCCGTGCACCGCGAGCTGTTCGTGGCGTTCGCCGCCCTGAACCGGCCGATGGATGCCCTCGCGCAGATCGAAAAGGCCATTCGGGCCGCCCCCGAGGAGGACGAGCTGTACGGCATGCAAGGCGCGCTGCTCATGGATCTCGGCCGGCACAGCGATGCCGCCGCGGCCTACCGGCAGGCGCTGCGACTGGTCCCGACCGATCCGAAGTACCAGGAGAGCCTGTCGCGCGCCCTGGGGGCCAAGGCATCGTGAACCCTTCGCGTCGCCGCTCCATCGGCGCCCTGTTCCTCTCGCTGGTCATCGCATCGCAGGCCGTCGCGGCGGAGGCGCCCGCGCGTCTGGCCACCGGCCCGGAAACCAGCATCGCCCACCGCACGGCGGGACCGGGCCTCCAGCGCGCGTTGCGCCCGGCGCACCCGCTGGTGCTGGAGGCCATGTCCAGCGCGGAGCAGGCGTTGCAGGGCGTGGCCGACGGCCGGACGGCCGCCGCCTTCGTGCAGCGGGACCTGTACGAGGAACACCTTGCCAAGGCGCCCGAAGCCGGGCGCCACCTGGAGTATTATCCGGGTCTGCCGGCCTGCCTGCTGGCCTTCGTCCGCAAGGACACCTGGCCGTCCTTCGGCGAGATGACCGTTGCGGCTCAACGCCGGCGGGTGGTCGTGGACGCCGGCCCGCCGGGCAGCAATGCGGGCGTCAGCGTCGCGCTGCTGCGCGGCGCGCTGCCGGCGCTCGAGGCGCTGGAGCTGGAAAACCGCGGCGGTGCCCGCGCGCTTGGCCGCCTGCTCAACGGCGATGCCGACGCCATGATCGTGCCCAGCCAGGAACTGGCGCCCGGCGACCTGCTGCACAAGGCGCTCAGCGACGGGCTGGTCAGCATCCTGCCCGTCGCCATGCCCGAGCTGGAAGCCGCCGTGGAGCGCAAGCGCTTGCCCTACCGCGACCGCACGGTGGTGTTCGAGACGGACACCAGCGCGCCCGGCGAACACCGCCTGACCACGCTGTGCACCAACCTGGGCGTCGTCGTAGACACCCGCCGCGGGCCAGAGTTCAGCGAGGCGGTGGCGCGGGCGGTGATGAGCGGCGCGCTGGAATGGCAGCCCAACGTCGTGTGGGAAACGGTCGGGATGGTCTGGCAGACCGCCGTGGCGCTGGTCAGCCGGGTCGTGACGATCGGCTGCCGCCTGCTGACCGACCTCGGTCTGCCGCCGCTGTGCCAGACGCCACCGCCGCCGACCACCGTCGCGGGGCTCTCCGCGTCGCGCAAACCCGCTTTCTGGTGATTGACCGTGGACACTATGGCCGCCGACAAGAAGAAATTCTCCGACTACATCCGGCTCCATGCCGAGGATGGTCACGTCATCTCCCTGGAAGGGGAACGTGAACTGCTGAAGAAGGCGGTGGTGGACTTCAGCCTCGACCTGGATCAGGCGCGCGGAATCCTCATGCACGTGGCCGAGGATCAGGACATCACCCTGGAGAGCGACGTCAACGCGCATGTGAAGGCCTATCTCCAGCAGATCGCCAACCGGCGCGGCGGCGTGACCCGCCGCCAGTTCAAGAGCGCCGTCGGCATGTACACCCGCATGACCGGCAACGCGCTGGACCCGGCGGACGTTCAAAAGCGCGTCAAAAGCATCATGGAGCGTGCTAAACTGCACCCCCGGCGCAGCGGGCTCCTGCTGCGCACGCGCCGGTGGTACAGGAAGATCTGATACGGAATCGTGACGGTGGCGGACGTGGGGGCGGGGCGATGCGTGGAAACCTGAAGATCCTGCTGTTGGCGGCCGTCGCCACGACCGTGCTGACCGGCGGCGCATCCGCGGCGGAACGTCAGCTGCGCGTCGAGACCGTCGACCTCTGGTCGTGGCGGGGGCGGCCGGCGGTGCAGGCGACCGCGACGGGCGGGCCTGCCGCCGCACCCGACACCCCGGTGAGGCTGGCGTTTCCGGTGGCCGTAACGCCCGACGCGTCGGCACGGCCGGCGCCGGAGGGCGACACCAGCCAGATGCTGTCGACGCCGATGGTCCCCGTGCGCCCGGACGCCCCCGACGACCTCAAGTCGGCGTGGGGTTGCGTGATCGGCGGCACGGTGGGCACCGGCGTGGCGCTGGCGGCGAACGCCGAGAACCTGATCAACTTGGTCGCTGGCGGCATCGTCGCCCCAGCCAGCCCGGCGGTGCTCGCCATCGGCCTCGCCGGCGTCGTGTTCGGCACCTTCTGCACGCTGGGGCAGGCGGTCACGCCGCTCTATGTCCACTACTTCGAGCGGGCGAACGAAGCCCCCGCGCCGGCCCCGTCCAAGGAGGTGGCGCAGTCGCTCGTCCACGGGCCGGCTGGCCGGCCCGCGGATGTCGCGATCAATCTTTCTGCGAAACGGTGATGGCGACGCCGGGCGGCTTGCCGAACCTGTTCGGCTTCAGGGTCTCCCCGTCCTGCCAGCTCGGCTCGAAATACAGGATCGCCAGTTCGGCGTAGTTCTCGAAATACGCCAGATTGGTCCGTGCGCGTTCGCG
Source organism: Azospirillum sp. (assembly GCA_036401175.1). Lineage (GTDB taxonomy): Bacteria > Pseudomonadota > Alphaproteobacteria > Azospirillales > Azospirillaceae > Azospirillum. The sequence continues at coordinate 6,117 of DASWVP010000233.1, forward strand.
CAGCGTGGCCGCCGCGGCGGTGTCGCCCGCGTCCTCACGGAAATCGGCCCAGAGTTCGTAGGCGGTGGACGTCTGCGGGTTGACCGACGCCGCGCGTCCCAGCAGCTGTTCCGCGCCCGGCAGGTCGCGCATGCCGAACCGCGCCACCGCCCAGGTGCTGTAGGCCGTGCTCTGCAGGACGGGGTTGTCCGTCATCGCCTGCGGCAGCAGGGCGCGCTTCATCTTCGCCTCGGCCTCGGGATAGCGGTCGTGGTAGAGATCGATGAAGGCGTGGTTGAGAAGCGGCACGATGTTCGCCGGATCGGACCGCACGGCCGCCTGGAAGTGGCTTTCGGCCGCGACGACGTCGTTCTCGAACAGGGCCGCGATGCCCAGCAGGTTCTGCAACAGCGCCCGTTCGCGGTTGATCGGCGTGTCCGGCAGGGCGGCGATGGTCTTTTCGATGCGATCCTGGTGCGCATCGACGCGGCCGGCCCGCAACTCCCGTTCGAAGGTGTAGAGCGCCGCGAGGTACGGCTGCATCGTCCACAACGCCTCCACGGCGCCGCGCTGGATCAGCGCCGCGACGCTTTCCCCCTCCCGCTGCGCAACGCGGACCGCGAAGGGGCCGGTGGCGCCGGAGAAGCCGTCGATCAGCAGGACGGGGGTCTTGTCCTCGATGATCAGGCTGCCCTCCAGGCGGGCCGGCTTGAAGCCGATCGCCATCTGCAGCGCGAAGGTCAGATCCTCGACCTTGAGCGCGTCAGCCAGCGCCGCCGCCAGCGTCTTCTCGCGGGCTCCGCGGATGTTCGGCGGCGGCACGACGGAGGGGATGGAAACGGCGTTCTGCAGCTCGCGCTCGAAGATCGTCTCGGCGACGGGCGGGCTGATTCCGTCGCCGGCGATGCTTTCGGGTACCGACACGTCGACCAGGACGGTTCCCGAATTCAGGACCGCGTTGGTGCTCAGCAGACCGAACGCGATCAGCAGCGCGCCCGTCAGTGTGGTCAGGTCCATGGGTCTCTCGCTTTGCCGGGATATGCCGCGACATTTCGCGAAGAATACCGGATATGCGGGAATGAAGACACGGGCAAAGCGTCGGCGCGGCAACGCGGCGATGGCCGCCGCTTTGGGCGCGTCAGGAGCCGATGCCGGCGGCGGCGAACTCCAGCGTCGCCGCCTGCCCGGCCGTGGCCGACCCCCACGCCAGCTCGTGGCCGAAGTAGAGCACGCTGTTGACGATGGCACCGGTGAAGGCGAGGCCGCCGGACAGCACCGGATCGCCGGTGAACAGATAGGCGACGCCCAGGTCGCCCATGGTACCGACGACGCGCCAGCTCAACGTCTTCAGCAGGCCCACCCCCCACGACGGCTCGTCCCCCAGCGAGGCGGCGCGGCCGGCATCCGGCGCCGGGCCGATGCGCGCCGGGTCCGGGTCGGCCAGCGGACGCACCCCCTCCGGACCGTTGCCCAGGCGGTTGCGGAAACCCGCTTCCATCACGGGCGCGGCCTCGGCCGCCCAGCGCACGAGCGCGGCGACCATGCGCGCGCGGGCGGGGTCGGCGGACACGCCGCCCGGCGCCCATTGGCTCTCACTCCAGGGGCGCCCGCCGCCGGGGCCGAAGCCGTAGACATCGGGGTTGAAGTGGAATCGCGCGTCGATCACGTCGCGCCGGTCGGTGACGCGGAACCCCGCCACAAGCCACGTGGTCGGCAACGCCAGACCCTGCGCGCGCGCTTCGCGCTCGGCGTTCAGCCAGACCGGCGCGGACTCCGGCGCCGCCGCGGCGACCACGTGGTTGACGAAGGCGCAGGAGCCGTCCACCGCCGACGCGTAATGGATGGCGGCGAAGTGGATGTCCGCGCGCGTGCAGTCGCGCGTGAGGCCCCAGCCGGCGTCGGCCGGCGCCGTGTTCGCCGTGACCAGGACGAAGGCATCCATGCGCCCGCCGTCGATGCGGGCCAGCACGGCCCGTTCCAATGGCCGGGAAGCCGCGCCGCCGGCCGCCGACACGGCCTCCCGGCCAAGCAGCCGCCACGTGCCGGCGGGGAGCGGCACCTGCTTGCCGGCGATCGTGAAGCGGCCGGATGCCGTCGGGACCGCCGCCGGATCGGCTTGGCCCAGGGCCGGACCCGCAAGGCAAACCAAGAGCGTACAGAGTACAGTCCACCAACGCGCCATGATGTACCTCCGTATGCCGCCCGGCGTCGCCACTGTTCCGTCAGCAGACGGATACCCGGCTGGGAATGAGGCAGATACTCCAACCATACACGGGTAAGGCAGTGTTTTCACGCCGGGACTCAGCTTGCGGGTGAAGTGTCACTTGACATGGATCGCGTGCAGGAGACAGCGTAGCATCGGGGATACATAATGTCGCAGTGGCGTATGCACGTTCGCCCCGGCGGCACGGAGCGGGAAGAGGGGGCGATGCGGGTTCGAAGCGGAGTGTGGTTCGGGGTGCTGGCCGTGATGCTGGGGGCATCGACGGCGGCGGCGCAGGATCTCAAGGTGGGGCAGACGGTCGCTGGAAAGCTCGTCCTCAACGCCAAGCAGGTGCCGCTGCCGGAAGGCGAATGGAAGGTGGCCGCGATCGGCTACAACCGGATCGTGACGGGGGGCGACGTCGGCGCCTTCGGCACTATCGACAACATGTTCCTGGTGCGCGGCAAGGGCGAAGCCGTCGACGCGGTGGCGGAGATCAACGCCAACACCGTCCCCACCATGGACGGCTGGGGCACGACCAAGGACTGCACGGCCGAGGATTCGCTGTTCAAGACGGTGGTGTTCAAGTCCGGCTGGGACGGCTCCTGCTTCTTCGGCCGGCGCACCGAGCCCGGCCCCGACCGCAAGGGGCCGCTCGCCTGGTCGAAGGTGACGCAGTTCGCCACCACCAACAAGCTGGCCCTGCCCGCCGCTTTCGTCACGGTCGGGTTCCGGACGAGCGATCGGCGCGACGTGGTCGACGTGCGGTTCCACTTCAACCCGGAAACGCGCAACCAGCCCACCGCCGCCGACGCCTGGACCGCCAAGGCGATCGAGGAGAACCCGGCGCGCAAGACCTGGGTGCAGGAGCTGAACCTGTGGGCCGCCAACTACGGCGGCTATGTCGAGCGCGGGCTGCGCAACCAGCTGAACGGCAGGCACGTCATGCCGATGCCCAGCGCCGCCGCGGTGGCGGCGCCGCGCCCGGAGCTTGAGGAGCTGCTCGGCAAGCTCGACCAGCTCCGCGTGATGAAGCTCATCACCGAGGAGCAGCACGCCCAGCAGAAGGCGATCATCGAAAAGCAGCTCGCCCCGCCGACGACGTCGGAATCCGGCTCCCTTGACCGCACGATCCAGAAGGCGATCTCCTTCCGCGTGTTCGGCTCGGCCGTCGACTGGATCCTGGCCTACGCCGTGACGTTCAGCAGCGCGGTGTCCACCGGCATCACCGCCTCGATCATCGTGCTGCACACCATAGCGCACATCCTTCTTGACCAGAACTGGGAGAAATACTGGCGCGGCACCGTCCGCGACGGCACGCGCATCGTCGAATTCGCCAATCTGGGTGCGAAATGAGAACCGGTGCGCAGCGGCTCCAGGCAAGGAACACGAGAATGCGATCCTTTTCCCTCATCGGCTTCCTGGTCGCGGCCGGCATGGCCGTCGGGACCGCCTTCGGCGCGGCCGGCGCGTCGGCCCAGGACCTGAAGGTCGGCCAAGCCTATTCGGGCATGATCGAGATCGCCAGCAAGCAGGTCCCGCTGCCGGCGGGCGAATGGCGGCTGGCGTCCGTCGGCGCCAACACCATCTCCAAGGCGAACGTCGCCAAGGAGGATTTCGGCGCCTACGGCACCATCCTCAACCTCATCCTGCTCCGCGCGGAGAACGGCAAGCTCGACGCGGTGGCGGAGGTCAACGTCAACGCGCTGCCGGTGAACGACGGCTGGGGCACGTCGGAAGACTGCGAGCGCGAGGACCTGTACGCCATCTTCACCCGCTACAAGTCGGGCTGGGACAGTTCCTGCTTCTTCATCCGCCACACCATCTCCGCGCCGGAGTTCATGCCGGCGGTGGCGCGGGACGACAACGGCCTGCTGGTCAAGGCGGCGGCCGCCATGCGTGACCTGGGCAAGCGCATCCCGATCGGCCCGGCGTCCGGCATGTCGATCGAGAACACCCGATCCGCCACCTGGGACGACGCCCTGGCCGTCGCCAAGGCGCAGAATCTGTCGGTGCCGTCGACTTGGCTGACCGTCGGCTACCGCGTCGCCAACCGTCGCGACGTCGTCGACCTGCGCGTCCACTTCAACCCGGAGACCCGCGGCTTTCCCGTGGCGTCGGCGGCGTCGGCGGTGAGCTGGAAGGACAGCCCCTGGCACCACACCAAGGTCGAGGCGGACCCGACCAAGGCCGCGCTGATCCGCGACTTCGCGCTGTGGGGCGCGGTGTTCCACGACGCGGTCGAGCGTGGCGTCAAGAACCAGTTGGCCGGCGAGGCGCCGATCCCGATGCCTTGGCGCAACCGGCCGCCCAGCGAGCGCGACAAGTTCGACGATCGTCTGGCCGCCCTGGAAGCGCTGCGCGCCAAGGGCAAGGTCTCCGATACCGAGTACCTGAACCAGCGCGACCGCATCATCGAGGACCGCGAGAAGGACTTCTCGCCGAAGATCGATTCGACGACGGTGGCGCTTTACAAGGCGCTCACCTACCGCGCCATCGTGTCGACCCTGAACATCGGCATCGACCTGTTCTGGATCGGCGAGATTTTCGCCGCCGGCCAGCTGATCTTCCTGCAGGTCACCATCAATTCGGTCAAGTTCTACTTCCACGAGCTGGCCTGGGAAAAGTACGGCGGCTACAAGGCGGCGCGGCGCGACAGCCCGCGCGAGGTCGATTTCGTCTACGCCGGAGTCGGCGCCTGACGGCACCGGTCGCCACGCGCGACGCGGCAGGGGTCCGGTTCGCCGGGCCCCTGTTTGCGTTTCGGGGCGCCTGATCTGGATCAAAACAGCACCGGATAGGGAGAACCCCGTATATCGCGGGGGCCATCGGCGGGCCTATCTTCCCTCTGCGCGGGATACGGCCAGTCGCCGGTTCGCGTTTTTCTGTCGTTCGAGCGCGCGGAGGGTGTCTTGGTCGGGACTGGCGAAAGGCTCGTCTACATCGTCGATGACGACGAGCCGGTGCGCGATTCCATGAAGACCCTGCTGGAGGCCTGCGACTTCCACGTGCGCGACTTCGCGTCGTGCAACGGTTTCCTGGAAGCCTACAGGGCGGCGCCGGGCGGCTGCCTGCTGCTGGACCTGCACATGCCGGCGATGAGCGGGCTGGAGTTCATGGAGCGCTTCGGCGCGCGGCTGCACGGCATGCCGGTGATCATGGTCACCGGGCGCGGCGACGAGGCGACGCTGGCGCGCGCCCGCCAGGCCGGCGTCGTCGCCGTGCTGGAAAAGCCGTTCGAGGAGGACGACCTGCTCGACACGGTGGAACGGCTGCTGCCGGCCGCCGCCAACGGCCGCTGATCCGCCGCCCCGGCCCCACCAAGGACCTACGTAGTATTCCTTACGTAGTGTACCGAACTACGCAGACCGGCCGAGCATCGCTATTCTCTCCGACATAGAGACACGCCGACATCGGGGAGGCTTCCATGGCCGCACATCTCGCCGCTCTCGACAGCACCGCGTCGCACCGGCCGGGTTACGTTCCCGCAACGATCGCAATGCGCGGCGCGGCCAACGTGATCGCGCTGACCGGTGCCCGCGCCCCCGAGGCCGACCCCTTCGACACCATGGCCGAGACGCAGTCGGTCGACCGCGACCAGATGCTGTTCTCGGAAGGCGACGCCGCCCGCCACGTCTACCGCGTCGTCTCCGGCACCATCCGCCTGTGCAGGCTGCTCCCCGACGGCCGCCGGCAGATCATCGGCTTCCTTCAGCACGACGACATGATGGGCCTGTCGCTGGCCCAGACCCACCTGTACTGCGCCGAGGCGGTGACCGCCGCCGTGCTCCAGCGCATTCCACGGACCCGGTTCGAGGCGCTGATGGACGAGCGGCCGGCGCTGGCGCGGCGCCTGCTGTCGCTGACCGCGACCGAGCTGGTGGCGGCGCAGGACCAGATGGTGCTGCTGGGCCGCAAGACGGCGGTGGAGCGGGTCGCCACCTTCCTGCTGCGCATCGCCGCGCGCACCATCGGCGGCGGCCGGCGCGTGCAGTTGCCGATGAGCCGGGCGGACATCGCCGATCACCTGGGCCTGACCACGGAAACCGTGTCGCGCGCCTTCACCAAGCTGAAGACCAGCGGCATGATCCGCCTGCTCGACGGCCATCTGGTCGAACTGACCGACCGCGAGGCGCTGGCCGCCGCCGCCGAGTGCGCGTAAGCCCCCGCATGGCTCCCGGCGCGGGGCCGCGTTCCCCGCATGGCGCCCATGCGCCGGCCCGCCGTGGCTTTGTCCGCGGCCGGTCCAACTGTTAGCCTGCCCTGGTCTTGAGACGGGCAGGAAGCAGGAACGCATGAGCGAGATCACCGGGGGCCGGGCCACGCTGGGGCGTGACGCGCTCATCATCGCGCTGGTCGGCGCCGCCCACTTCTCCAGCCATTTCTTCCAACTGGCCCTCGCCCCGCTGTTCCCGCGGCTGCACGACGTGTTCGGCGTCAGCTACGTCACGCTGGGGTCGGTGGCGACGACGTTCTACCTGTGCTCGGGCATCTGTCAGGCGTTCGCCGGCATCCTGGTCGACCGCTACGGCGCGCGCCCCATGCTGCTGGCCGGCATCGCGACCATGGCGACGTGCATCGGACTGGCCGGTCTGGTCACCGAGTTCTGGATGTTCTACCCGCTGGTGGCGCTGGCCGGGATCGGCAACAGCGTCTTCCATCCCGCCGATTTCTCGCTGCTGTCGAACCGCGTTTCACCGGAGCGGCTGGGCCGCGCGTACGGCGTGCACGCCTTCTCGGGCACGGCGGGCTATGCCGTGGCGCCGCTGGCCGTCGGCGGCATCGCGCTGCTGGCCGACTGGCGCACGGCGCTGATCGCCGCCGGGCTGATGGGCTGGGTGGTCGTGCTGGTGATGCTGCGCTTCAGCCGCGAGCTGTCCACCGACCCCGGCCGCGCCGAGCGCAAGGACGGCGGGATGGAGCCGATCTCCTACGCGCGCCTCATCGCCTCGCCGGCGATCCTGATGGCGTTCTCCTACTTCCTGCTGACGGCGGCGGCGGGGATCGGTTTCCAGACCTTCTCCACCGCCTCGCTGGTCGAGCTGTACGGCGTGCCGCTGGAACTGGCGGCGACGGCGCTCACCGCCTATCTGACCGCGTCGGCGACGGGCATCCTGCTGGGCGGCGTGGTGGCCGACCGCACCACGAACTACACGCTGGTCGCAGCATCCGGCCTGGGCACGGCGGCGGCGCTGATGATGGTGGTGGCGAGCGGCGGCCTGCCCTTCGCGGCGGTCACGGCGGTGATCACGCTGGCCGGTCTGGCGCAGGGCATCACCGCGTCGTCGCGCGACATCCTGGTCAAGCGCGCCACGCCGAAGGGGGCGACGGGCAAGGTGTTCGGCTTCGTCTATTCCGGGCTCGATGCCGGTTCCACCGTGGCGCCGCTGCTGTTCGGCTTCCTGCTCGACCACCACGCCACGCAACTGGTGTTCGCCGGCATCGGGCTGCTGTTCGCGCTGGCGATCGCGTCCGTCTTCTCGGTGGCGCGGCGGCCGGCGATGGCGTGAGTGCCGATCAGTTCACGACCTGCCAGGACCCGTCGGCCATCTGGCAGGCGGTGCCGTGGGCGGGCTGCGGCCTGCCTTCTATGATGATGGTGGTGCGGTATTCGCGGCAGAGCCGCCCGCCGCGCGTGGCGTAGGGCGGCCCAGCGGGGTCGGCGGCGATGCCCGGCACCGGCGCGTACACCACGGGCGGGGGCGGCGCGTACACCACCGGCGGTGGCGCGTACAGCACGGGCGGCGGTGGCGGGTAGAGGATCATCGGCGGCGGCGGGTAATAGTGATGGTGGTGGGGCCGATGGAACGGCACCACCGCCCCGATCCCGATACCGACGGTGACCGAGCCGCGCGCCTGCGCGGAGCCGGACGCCGCCAGTACGCCGGCCAGCATGGCGGCCGACACGACGAACGACAGCATCGCGGCCAGCGCCGCGATGCGTCCCTTTTCCATCAACGCGGACATCGTCCCGGCTCCTGTCGAACGCCCCGGACGATTGTACGCCCGGCCACGGCGTGGCGCACGCGCCGAAATGCAGCGGCGCGCGCGCCACGTTGGCTCCGGCGCTACCGGCGCGTCGTGGCGTCCGTGCGCGCGGTCTGCACCGTCGCCGGGGTGGCGGCACCACCGACCACGCCCGTGGTCCGGGTGCTGTCGCCCGACGAGCTGCCGATATCGGCCATGCCCTGGGCGCCGGCCGCGGTGGCCGTCTGCTGGCGGACCCGCAGGTTGTTCTGCACGTGCGTCACGCCGGAGACGGCATCGACGATGTCCTCGGCCCGGCGGCGGGCCATGCGGCTGTCCACCGTGCCAGCCAGCGTCACCTCGCCACCGCTGACCGTGACGTCGATGTCCGACGCGTCGACGTAGGGATCGTCGGTCAGACGGTCGTTGACGTCGTCCCGGATGCGCTCGTCGGAGCGGGTGTAGCCGCGCGGCCCCCGCCCGCGATGCGCCCCGCGCCGGTCGTCCATGGTCCGCTCGTCCATGTGGCGGCGGCGCTCCGCATCCTCGTCGCCGAACCAGGAGGACACCTCGTCGCTGGTGCGGTCCCACCAGCCACGCTCGCCCCCACGCTCCCGGCCGCGCTCCTCGTCTCGCCCGTAGAAGCGTGCGCGGGAGCCCTCATCACGGCCATAATGCTCCCGGCCGTAATCCTCGCGGCCACGGCTGCGGCGGCTATCGTCGTCGCGGTCGTAATCGCCGCGCGCGTAGCGGCGCATGTCGTCCAGCATGGTCCGGCCGTAGTCGTGCTCCTGGCCGGGCTTGCGTCCGGAGCCGTACCGGCCCTCATCCCGGCCGCGCCGATAGCCCTGGTCGTTCCTCCACCTGTCTTCGTAGTCCGCCATGGGAAAGCACTCCCCGTTTGGGATCAGCAGGCCGCCACGTTCGGCGGCTTCCTTCCCAACGGGGCGCCCCGCCCGGTGTTCCCTCAAGGTGTATGTTCCCTCAAGGCGCCTCGTCGATCACCCATGGGCGCAACGCCTCCACCAGCGGCGCCGTGCCGGCGAGCAGCGGCGCGCCGCCGGAGAAATCGGGGCGCAGGTGGTAGGGTGCCGCCGCGCCGCCGGCCTCCTCCACCAGCAGGACGCCCGCCAGCACGTCCCACGGCAGAAGGTACGGGTCCCAGGTGGCGTCCAGCCGGCCGCAGGCGACGTGGGCGAGCTGCAAAGCGGCGGTCAGCAGATTGCGCGTCTGCGCCCCGGCGTTCAGCACCAGCGCGAACGGCGCCAGGAACCGCTCCGGCGGATGGCGGGGCGAGTGGCCGACACCGATCACGGCGTCCGTCAGCGCGGCGCAGCCCGACACGCGGATCGGCTCGCCGTTCAAGAAGGCGCCGCCGCCGCGCCGCGCCGTGTACAGCTCGTCGGTGTTGGGGTCGTAGATGACGCCCAGCTCCGTCCGGCCGTCGACCATCAGCGCCAGCACGACGCAGAACCACGGCAGGCCGCGCAGGAAGTTCTGCGTGCCGTCGATGGGGTCGACGACCCAGACGCGCCGCGCCGCCAGCCCGCCGGCCTCCTCCCCCACCACGGCGTCCTCCGGGAACAGCATGCCGAGGCGGGCGCGGATCAGATCCTCCACCGCGCGGTCGGCGACGCTGACGAGGTCCTGCGGACCCTTGATCTCCACGCTCAGGTCGGCGCGGCGCTCGAAATACCGGCGCGCCAGCCGCCCCGCCTCGCGCGCCACGGCGGCGGCGGCGGCCAGACGGCGGTCCAGTTCGATGGTCATGCGGTTTCCCTACAGCAGGCGCTTGCGGACGTGCGTCACCAGCACCTCCGCCAGAACGACCACGGCGAAGATGGCGAGCAGCGCCGTCGCCACCCGGTCCCACTGGAAGAGGTCCATGGCGGAGTTGAGCACCAGCCCGATGCCGCCCGCCCCGACAAGTCCGAGCACGGCCGATTCACGCACGTTGATGTCCCAGCGGAACAGCGCGATCGACCAGAACGCCGGCTGCACCTGCGGCCAGTAGGCCTTGGTCATGATGCCGAACCACGGCGACCCGGCGGCGCGCAGCGCCTCGACCGGGCCTTTGGCGGATTCCTCCAGCGCCTCCGACAGCAGCTTGCCGACGAAGCCGACCGAGCGGAAGGCGATAGCCAGCACGCCGGCCAGCGCGCCGGGGCCGAACACCGCCACGAACAGCAGCGCCCACACCAGCGAATTGACCGAGCGCGAGGAGACCAGCACCAGCTTCGCCAGCCAGTTCAGCCCCTTGAACGGCGTGATGCCGGGCGCCGCCAGCAGCGCCACCGGCACCGCCATGAGGATGCTGAGCAGCGTGCCCAGCGTGGCGATGTGCAGCGTCTCCACCAGCGCCTGCCACACCGTGGGCGCGTAGGCGAGGTCGGGCGGCCACAGGCGGTTCACCAGATCCATCACCTGTTCGGGCGCGTCGTAGAGGAACTCGGGGATCACCTCCACCGTGCGCAGCGACAGCACGAAGGCCGCCACCAGCGCCAGATATGTGGTGAAGCGGGCCAGCCGCTGCGCCGAGGTGAAGCGCTGCCATTGGCGATGCTCCACAGCGGCGGTCATTGGAACGTCGCCCGCAGCCGCGCGGCCACCAGCTCGCCCACCATGATCAGCGCGATGATGGCGATCAGGATGGCGCACAGGAAGCCGTAGTCGAAGCGCTGGAACGAGGCGAACAGCGTGCCGCCGATGCCGCCGCCGCCGACGATGCCGACCATGGTGGAATTGCGCAGGTTGCTGTCGAGCTGGTAGGTGGAAAAGCCGATGAAGCGCGCCAGCACCTGCGGCAGCACGCCCATGCTCACCACGTTGGCGAAGGACGCGCCGGTGGCGCGCACCGCCTCCACCTGCTTCATGGAGATTTCCTCGATCGCCTCGGCGAACAGCTTGGCGACGAAGCCGAGGGAGGCGACGACCAGCGCCAGGATGCCGGCCAGCGCGCCGAAGCCGATGGCCTTGACGAAGACGATGGCGACCAGGATCGGGTGGAAGGACCGGCACAGCGCGATGAACGCCCGCGTCGGCGTGCTCACCCACCACGGCATCAGGTTGCGCGCCGCCAGCAGCCCCAGCGGCAGCGAGATGAGGATGCCCAGCGCCGAGGCGATGATGGCGATCTGCAAGCTCTCGGTCAGCCCGTCGACCAGCAACTCCCAGCGCTGGAACTCCGGCGGGAACAGCCGCCCCAGGAACCGCCCGCCCTGGTCGAGCCCCAGCACGAACCGCGCCCACGTCAGGTCCAGGATCCGCGCCGCGTACGCCACATAGACGGCGAGCAGCAGCCAGCCCGCGCGCGCCGCCCAGTTCGGCCGGAAGGCGACGCGGCCCGTGATCGGGGATGGGATCATGACAGCCAGTCCTCGCCGCCGTAGATGGTGCGCAGATGATCGTCGCCCAGGCCGCCCGGTGGCCCGTCGTACACCACCGCCCCCTCCGACATGCCCACGATGCGCGTGGCGAATCGGCGCGCCAGCGTCACGTCGTGGATGTTGATCAGCACGGGGACGGCGCGGCGGTCCGCCACCTCCCGCAGCAGTTCCATGATCTCGACCGACGTCTTGGGATCGAGCGAGGAGGTCGGCTCGTCGGCCAGCAGCAGGTCGGGGTCCTGCATCACGGCGCGCGCGATGCCCACGCGCTGGCGCTGGCCGCCCGACAGGCTGTCGGCGCGCTGGTGCACGAAGTCGGACAGCCCGACCATGTCCAGCAGGTCAAACGCCTTGTCCACATCGGCCTGCGGATAGCGCCGCAGCCACGCCCGCCACGCCGGCACATAGCCCAGCCGCCCGCACAGCACGTTCTCCATCACCGACAGGCGCTCCACGAGGTTGTATTCCTGGAACACCATGCCGATGCGGCGGCGCACGTGGCGCAGCTCGCGCCGGCCGGCCCGCGCGACGTCGCGGCCCTTGAACAGGATCTCGCCCGAGGTCGGTTCGACCAGCCGGTTGATGCAGCGGATCAGCGTGCTCTTGCCGGTGCCCGAGGGGCCGATGATGGCGACCACCCCGCGCGCCTCGAAGGCCAGCGAGATGCCCTTCAGCACCAGCGGGCGGCCGGCGCCGTAACTTTTGGTCAGGTTGCGGATCACCAGCGGGTGGTCCGGCGGACCGCCCCCGGCGCGGGCCGCGGACCCGCCGCGGCCCGCCAGGGTGCCATCGGGCATGACCACGCTACTTCTGCTTGGCGTAGTTGGCGGCGTTGAACGGCGTGCCGCTGCCGTCGGCGACCTTGCGCACCACCGCCCAGGCGTCCTTGTAGGTGATCGGCACAAAGCGGTCCGCGCCCTCGAACGCCTTCTTCATTTCCTCGGGAAAGCGGTAGTCGGTGAAGCACTGCACCAGCTTCTTCGCCAGTTCCGGCTTCAGGGTGCTGGAATAGGCGAAGGAGGAGGTGGGGAAGGTCTCGCTCTTGTACAGCACGCGGATCTTGGAGCCGTCGAGCTGCCCGCGGTGCACCATGCGCGTGTAGACGTCGGACGCCACCGGGGCGGCGTCATAGTCGCCGGACACCACGCCCATCACCGACTGGTCGTGCTTGCCGGAATAGACGACCTGATAGTCCTTCTCCGGCGTCAGGCCCAGTTCCGGGAACAGCGCGCGCGGCGCCAGATTGCCGGAGTTCGAGGAGGGCGAGGTGTGCGCCACCTTTTTGCCCTTGAGGTCGGCCAGCGATTTGTACGGGCTGTCGGCCTTGACGATCATCCACAGCTGATAGCCCTGGAACCCCTGCGCGTCGCCCTTCACGGCGAACGGCACGGCGCCGGCGAGGTTCACCGCGAAGCCCGTCGGCCCGGTGGAGAAGCCCGCCACGTGCAGGCGCCCCGACCGCATCGCCTCGATCTCCGCCGCGTTCGACTGCACCTGGAAGTACACCACCTTCTTGCCGGTGCACTGCCCCAGGTGCTCCTGGAAGGGCTTGAAGATGTTGGCGTAGACGGCCGGGTCCTCGACGGGAGTGTAGGTGAACACCAGCGTGTCGGGGTCCTTCCAGTCCTTGGGATCGGTCGGGGCGTCGGCGACGAGATCGCCGTCGCGGTCGCAGTAGAGCTGGTCCAGCTCGCCGCGGTTCGGGCAGTCCTGCGCCGCCGCGGGGGATGCGAGGGCGAACGCGGATGCCGTCAGCGTCGCGGCGAACAGCCACGGGATGGCCTTGGCCATGAGTCACCTCCCTGTGTGATCCGGCCGCTGGCGGGCCGTTTGTTTGTCCACCATGCTATCGCGGAGCGGGCGCCGTTTGAAGCGTGATTTGTTGTTTTGCGAACAGCGTGTTCGGATATGATCAAAGTGGGAGGCGACGGGGACTCATCCGGTGAACAAGGCCGAGCGGCAGGAAAAGGTCTGGGACTTCGTCCGGCGCAAGGGGTTCGCGTCGGTGGAGGATCTGGCGGCGCACCTCGGCGTGACGGCGCAAACCATCCGCCGCGACATCCAGGACCTGTCGGCGCGCGGGGCCGTGCGCAAGTACCACGGCGGCGCCGGGCTGGCCTCCACGGTGGAGAACGTCGCCTACAAGACCCGTAAGATCCAGAACATCGAGGCCAAGCGCCGCATCGGCCTGCGCACGGCGGCGCTGATCCCCGACGGCGCCTCGGTCTTCATCGACACCGGCACGACGTGCGAGGCGGTGGCGGAGGCGCTGATCGGCCATCGCAACCTGCGCGTCATCACCAGCAACCTGCACGTCGCCGGCTTTCTGGGCGACCAGACCGACTTCGAGGTCGCCGTCCCCGGCGGCGTCGTGCGCAACGCCGACGGCGCGGTGCTGGGCGAAACGGCGCTGGAGTTCCTGCGCCAGTTCCGCGTCGATTACGCGGTGATCGGCATCAGCGCCGTCGACGGCGACGGCATGCTGATGGAGTACGACCTGCGCGAGGTGCAGCTGCGCCGCGTCGCCCTGAACCAGGCCCGCACCACCCTGCTCGCCTGCGATTCGTCGAAGTTCGGGCGCAGCGCGCTGGTCTGCGTCGGCCCCCTCGAGTCGGTGTCGATTCTGGTCACCGACGCCGTTCCGGAGGCCCCGCTCGCCTCATGTCTGCATACCGGGGTAACCCGGCTGGAACTGGCCTGAAGCCTTGCGCGGCAAGGTTTTACGGATGGTCACAATGACGCATAGTTCGTTTTGCCAATTGATGAATCGGCCAAGCCGTGGCTTTCTGGGGTGGCACTTCGCGTGTCTAGAGAGCTGATGTTAAACTGAAGGCGGGCCTTGAGCCCGCCTTCTTTTTTCCGTGTCCTCACTCTCCCGCCGCGTCGGCGTGCGCCGGTTCCCGCTCTTCGGCGCCCGGATCGGCTCCGGAATCGGCGTGATGACGTTCCGGCGGACGGACGACGGTAACCGTGCAGGGCGCCTGGGCCACCACCTGCGACGACACGCTGCCCAGATAGCGCCGCAAGGCCGAATGGCCGCGCGCCCCGACGATCAGGTGATCGACATGGTTGCCGCGCGCGTAATCGACCAGCGCCGCCGCCGGATCGGGCGCCTCCAGCACGTGGTAGGTGATGCGGTCGGGCTCGATGCCCAGCGGCTTGGCCCAGTGCTTCAGGGTGACCAGGGAGCCGACGTGCAGGTTGTTGCCCTCCTTGTCGACGCCCAGGTCCATGCCGATGCGCGCGACCTTCAGCACCGTGATGCAGGCCAGCCGGGCGCCGGGGGCCGTGCGGAACAGGCTTTGCGTGACGCGGCGCTGCGCGTCGGTCAACGGCGTCTCGCCGTGCGACAGGTCGACCGCCGTGGCGACGATGGGCGCGCGCGACAGCCGCTCCGACACCGACGGGCGGATGGTCGGCGTGCGCATCAGGTAGCGGATCCAGCGCCGTGCCACCGTCAGCGTGCCGTCGCGCCGGGTGCGCGTCGCACGCTCGGTCAGCGTCACCTGATCGGGGTGCTGGAGGAGGAAGGCCAGTTGCGCCGCCGTGCCGGGGCGGGCCAGCGGGTCGACCTCCAGGCAGCGCAGGATGATCTCCTGCAGCCAGGGTGGGCAGTCGGGGGCGAAGGCGCGCGGCGGCGGCGGCGCCTGATACAGGCGGCGGCGCAGGCCGCGCACCGACTGCGGCGCGCCGAACGGCAGCTTGCCGGTCGCCATCTCGAACAGCATCACGCCCATGGCGAACAGGTCGCTGCGCGGGTCGTCGCGCGTGCCCATCACCTGCTCGGGCGCGATGTAGGCGCCGGTGCCGGCGGGGGTGTGCGTTTCCTCGGCGATCAGGTCCGGCCGACCGCACAGGCGCGACAGCCCGAAGTCGATCAGGATCACCGTGCCGTCCTCGCGGAACAGCACGTTGCCCGGCTTGACGTCGAGGTGGACGAGGTTCTGCCGGTGCAGCGCGTGCAGCGCGTGCGCCACCCGCGCGCCCAGGTCCGCCACCGCCGCGGCCGGCAGCGGGCCGTCCTTCATGCGCGCCGACAGCGGTTCGCCGGGCACGTGCTCCATGACGATGTACGGCTGCGTGTCGAAGTCCCCCGTGGCGACGAAGCGCGGCACGTGGGGCCCCTTCAGCAGCGGCATGATCATCTGCTCCACCTCGAAGCCGATGATCGCCGTGGGGTCGTCGCCATAGCGCAGCAGCGGGATCTTCATCACCAGCGCGCCGCCGTGGTCGGGATGCGTCACCCGCCACAGCGCCGACATGCTGCCCTTGTAGATCTTTTCCTCGAGCCGGAAGCCGTCGACCAGGGCGCCGGGGGCAAGGGTTGGCTTGGGCATGCTCGTCAGGTTCCTTCGCGCAGGCGGGCGGCGAGCCGGGGCGGCAGCCCGGCCTGCTGCACCTTGCGGGCCGCCGTCTCGTGGTCGTACGGCACGCGGTGGTAGGTGAGAACGCCCGACGCGTCGTCGAACAGCGCGTAGCAGGCGGCCGGGTTGCCGTCGCGCGGCTGGCCGGCCGATCCGGGAACCGCCAGCCAGCGGCGCCGGGAGCCCAGCGGGTTGGCGGCGCCCGGCTGCGGCTCGAACCGGCTGGCGTGCCCGGCGGGCGCCAGATGGTACAGCGCCGGCTGGTGGACATGCCCGCAGAAGGTGACGCGCCGCTCCGTCGCCTTCAGGCTGCGCTCCGCCGCCGAGGCGCCGTTGATGTAGCCCCAGCGCCCGGGAGCCCAGGCGTTGGCGTGCACGTACAGGCAGGCGCCGTCCTCCACCGCCAGCGGCAGGCCGGCCAGGAAGGCGCGCTGCGCGGCACTGAGGGCCGCGTGCGTCCATTGCGCGGCGGCGCGCGCATCGGGTGTCATGCCCTCCGCCGCGCCCGTAACGGCGGCCTCGTCGTGGTTGCCCAGCACGGCGACGGCGCCGCGCGCCACGTGCGCCATCACCGTGTCCACCATCCATCCGGGGTCGCCCCCGTACCCGACGAGGTCGCCCAGGAACACGTACCGTCCCGCGCCCGCGCGTGCGGCGTGCGCGAAACAGGCCTCCGCGGCTTCGCGGTTGGCGTGGAGATCGGCAAGGAGAGCGATCAGCATGGTCGCCTCAAACCCGTTGTCCTGAAACCCGTTGCCGGCCATGCCCCACCACCGCGGGGCTGCGTCCATTGTCTCATGTGAGAACCATTTGGCGAGCCATTGTCACCCCGGACCATGGTCGGGGGTGAATCGCATTGCTGTTTCTGCGAATGATTAGCCAACGTAGCAAGGACATAATGACGTGCTCACCGCATGGCCAACCCATGCGGAAGAAGGACGCGTGCCTCCAATTCAAAAATGAGGGAGTTGAAGCGCAATGGCGTATGCAGCCACGGCCAATGAAGCGGTCCGGCCAATGAGCACCGAAGAGAAGAAGGTGATCTTCGCCTCTTCTCTCGGCACCGTGTTCGAGTGGTATGACTTCTACCTGTACGGTTCGCTTGCGGCCGTGATTTCCCAGCAGTTCTTCTCCGGCGTCAACCCGACGGCGGCGTTCATCTTCGCGCTGATGGCCTTCGCCGCCGGCTTCGCGGTGCGCCCGTTCGGCGCGCTGGTGTTCGGCCGCCTGGGCGATCTCATCGGCCGCAAGTACACCTTCCTCGTCACCATCCTGCTGATGGGCGGCTCGACGTTCATCGTCGGCATCCTGCCCAACTACGCCACCATCGGCATGGCCGCCCCGGTCATCCTCATCGTCCTGCGCCTCCTCCAGGGTCTGGCGCTCGGGGGCGAGTACGGCGGTGCCGCCACCTACGTGGCCGAGCACGCCCCGCACGGCCGCCGCGGCGCCTACACGGCGTGGATCCAGACCACGGCGACGCTGGGTCTGTTCATGTCGCTGCTGGTCATCCTGGGCTGCCGCGTGTCGATGTCGGCCGAAGACTTCAACAGCTGGGGCTGGCGCATTCCGTTCCTGGTGTCGATCTTCCTGCTCGGCGTCTCGGTCTGGATCCGTCTGAAGCTGAACGAATCGCCGGCCTTCAAGCGCATGAAGGAAGAGGGCAAGACCTCGAAGGCGCCGATCACCGAGTCGTTCGGCCGGTGGCCGAACCTGAAGGTGGTGCTGCTGGCGCTGTTCGGCCTCGTCGCCGGCCAGGCGGTGGTGTGGTACACGGGCCAGTTCTACGCGCTGTTCTTCCTGACGCAGACGCTGAAGGTCGACGCGCAGGCGGCCAACCTGATGATCGCCGCGTCGCTGCTGATCGGCACCCCGTTCTTCGTGATCTTCGGTTCGCTGTCCGACAAGATCGGCCGCAAGCCGATCATCATGGCCGGCCTGCTGCTCGCCATCGTCACCTACTTCCCGATCTTCAAGGCCCTGACCCACTACGCCAACCCGGCGCTGGAGCAGGCCATCACCACCTCCCCGGTGGTGGTCACCGCCGACCCGAACGAGTGCACGTTCCAGTTCAACCCGGTCGGCACGTCGAAGTTCACCTCCTCGTGCGACATCGCCAAGAGCTCGCTGGTTCGCCGCGGCATCCCGTACTCGAACGAGGCGGCCCCGGCCGGCACCATCGCGCAGGTCAAGGTCGGCAGCACGGTCATCCCGTCCTATGACGCCAGCGGCGCCCCCGCCGGCAAGACCGAGGTGTCGCTGGGCCATGGCCCGAGCAGCCACGCCGCCCCGGCCGACCCGAAGGCCGCCGGCGCCGCCTTCGAGAAGGGCCTGGGCGACGCGCTGAAGTCCGCCGGCTATCCGCCGAAGGCCGACCCGGCCAAGGTCGACACCTTCATGGTCATCGTTCTGCTGACCATCCTGGTCATCTACGTGACCATGGTGTACGGCCCGATCGCCGCCATGCTGGTCGAGATGTTCCCGACGCGCATCCGCTACACCTCGATGTCGCTTCCCTATCACATCGGCAACGGCTGGTTCGGCGGCTTCCTGCCGACGACCTCCTTCGCCATCGTGGCGGCCACCGGCGACATCTACTCGGGCCTCTGGTACCCGATCATCATCGCCGGAGCGACGCTGGTCATCGGCATGCTCTTCGTCCGCGAGACCAAGGACGTCGACATCTACGCCGAAGACTGACCGGCACCGGCACCGGTCTGGAGACGGGCGGGGTTTTCCCCGCCCGTTTTCGTTGTGCTAGTCTGCGCCACCCGCAGCACCTTCCGATCGGCGGCGCCCATGGACAACTCGCTCGTCCTCATCCTCTCCCTCGCGTACCTCGCGTCGCTGTTCGCGATCGCGTGGTATGGCGACCGGACGGCGGACCGGGCCGGCGAACGGCGCAACCCGCTGCTCTACTCGCTCAGCCTCGGCGTGTACTGCACGTCGTGGACCTTCTACGGCAGCATCGGCCGGGCGGCGACCGACGGCTTCGACTTCCTGCCGATCTACGTGGGCCCCATCCTGCTCATCGGGCTCGGCTGGCCGCTGCTGGCGCGCATCGTGCGGATCGCCAAGTCCGAGAATGTCGTCTCCATCGCCGACTTCATCGCCGCCCGCTACGGCAAGAGCCAGGGGGTGGCGGCGCTCGTCACCGTCACCGCCGTCATCGGCCTGCTGCCCTACATCGCGCTCCAGCTCAAGGCCATCACCATCAGCTTCGAGGTGCTGGCCGACAAGGCGCTGGGGGTGGAGTTCAACGCCATGCCCGGCGGCACCACGCTGCTGGTGGTGGTGCTGATGGCCGCCTTCGCGGTTCTGTTCGGTGTGCGCAGCATTCACGCCAACGAGCACCACCGCGGCCTGATGATGGCCATCGCCGCCGAATCCGTGGTCAAGCTGGCGACCGCCGTCGCCGTCGGCCTCGCCATCACGCTGGCGGTGTTCGGCGACCTCGACGGGCTGGTCGCCGCCGCCTCGCGGCCGGAGATGGCGAAGCTGTTGAGCCTGGACCTGACGCGGCCGGACTGGTGGGTGGCGTGCGCGCTGTCGGCGCTGGCCATCCTGTGCCTGCCGCGCCAGTTCCACGTGGCGGTGGTGGAGAACACGCACGTCGGCGACGTCGCCAAGGCGGCGCGCCTGTTCCCCGCCTACCTCGTCGCCATCAACCTGTTCGTCGTGCCGGTGGCGCTCGCCGGGCTGACCCTGTTCGAGGCGGAGCCGGCCGACGCCGACAGCTTCCTGGTGTCCATCCCGCTGCACGAAGGCTGGCCGTGGCTGGCGCTGCTGGCCTTCATCGGCGGCCTGTCGGCGGCGACCAGCATGATCCTGGTCGAGATGGTGGCGCTCAGCACCATGATCAGCAACGACGTGGCGTTGCCGGTGCTGATGTCGCTGCGGCCGGGCAACGCGCGCTGGCGCACCGATCCGGTGCCGATCCTGCTGGCGGTGCGCCGGTCGGCGGTCATCGTCATCCTGGTGCTGGCCTACGGCTGCTATCGGCTGATCGGTTCGGCCTTCCCGCTGGCGGCGATCGGCATGATCTCGTTCATGGCGGTGGCGCAGTTCGGGCCGGCGCTGCTGGGCGGGCTGTTCTGGACGCGCGCCAACCGCACCGGCGCCGTCGCCGGCATCTGCGTGGGCTTTCTCGGCTGGGCCTACACTATGCTGCTGCCGTCCTTCGCCGAGGCGGGCTGGATCGCGCCCGACGCGCTGCGCGCCGGCCTGTTCGGCTTCGAGGCGTTAAGCCCGATGGCGCTCAAGGCCATCGACGGCTTCGACCCGCTGACCCACGCCGCGCTGTGGAGCCTGGGGCCGAACGTAGCGCTGTTCGTGCTGCTGTCGCTGCTGACCCGGCAATCGGCGCTGGAGGCGCGGCAGGCGGCGCGCTTCGTCTCGCTGCGCCGGGGCCCGCGCGAGGATACGGCGCCGACGCCGCCCAAGGGGGTGACGGTCGCCGACCTCTACGACCTCGCCGTGCGCTACGTCGGCCGGGCGAAGGCGGACGCGGCGTTCCACTCCCTACTGCGGGTGCGGCCGGGCGCGTCGCCCAACTTCGCCAGCACCATGGTGGTGCGCAGCGACGGCGAAGCGATCCAACTCACCGAGCGGCTGCTGGCCGGCGCCATCGGCTCGGCTTCCGCCCGCGTGGTGGTGGCCGGCCTGCTGACCGACCGGCGGCTGTCGCGCACCGACGCGCGCCTGATCATCGACGAGGCGTCCCGCGCCATCCTCAAGCAGCACGAGCTGCTGCACGCCACCGTCGAGAACGTCCGCCAGGGCATCGGCGTGTTCGACGGCGACTTCCGCATCGCCATCTGGAACCGCCGCTTCCTGGAACTGCTCGACCTGCCCGAAGGCGCCGTGCAGGTCGGCACCAGCCTGCGCGAGATCGTCCGCATCATCGACGCGCGCGGCGAGTACGGCCAGAACGGCGAGATCGAGACGCTGCTGACCCGCCGCTCCGACCCGCGCCGCCGTGGCCTGCCGGACGTCTACACCCGCGAGCGGCCGGACGGCACGGTGCTGGAGATCGCCACCAACCCGATGCCGGACGGCGGCTTCGTCGCCGTCTACACCGACGTGACCGAGCGCCACCGCGCCGCCGCCGCGCTGCGCGAGGCGAACGAGGGGCTGGAGCGCCGGATCGCCGAACGCACCCGCGCCCTGTCGGAGGCGAAGGCGGAGGCCGAGCGCGCCAACCAAGGCAAGACCCGTTTCCTGGCCGCCGCCAGCCACGACCTACTGCAGCCGCTGCACGCCGCGCGGCTGTTCCTGTCGGCCCTGGGCGAGCGGGCGGCCGACCCGGCCGTCGCCCAGATCGACGCCTCCCTGCGCTCGGTCGAGCACATCCTGGGCGACCTGCTGGACGTCTCCAAGCTGGACAGCGGCGTTGTGCGGCCGAACCCGGCGGCGATGCGCATCGACGAGGTGCTGAAGCCGCTGGGCGCCGAGTTCACCGTGATGGCGCGCCAGCATGGTCTGGAGCTGCGCATGGTCGGCAGCGACGCCGTGGTGCGCAGCGACCCCAACCTGCTGCGCCGCATCCTGCAGAACTTCCTGTCGAACGCCGTGCGCTACACGGCGCGGGGCAAGGTGCTGTTCGGCTGCCGGCGGCGCGGCGCCTTCCTGTCGATCGAGGTGTGGGACACCGGCCCCGGCATCCCCGAGGACAAGCTGAAGGAAATCTTCGTCGAGTTCCGCCAGATCGACCAGGGCGTCGAAAACCGCGACCGCGGGCTGGGGCTGGGGCTGGCCATCGTCGAGCGGCTGGCCGGCATGCTGGGCCACGCCGTCACCGTGCGCTCGGAGGTCGGCAAGGGCAGCGGCTTCTCGGTCCTGGTGCCGCTGACGGCCGAGCCGGCGGTGGTGCGCACGCTGCCGGCGCGCGGCCGGGTCCGCGACTTCCAGGGCGCCCTGGTGCTGTGCATCGAGAACGAGGCGGCGATCGCCCAGGCGATGGAGCACCTGCTGTCGGGCTGGTCGTGCCGGGTGGTCACCGGCGCCACGGTGGATCAGGCGCTGGCGGCGCTGGACGGGCGCGTGCCCGACCTCATCCTGTCCGACTACCACCTCGGCCGCGGCCTCACCGGGCTGGAGGCGCTGGCGACGCTGCACGCCGCCTTCGGCACGGCGGTGCCGACCGCCCTCATCACCGCCGACCGCAGCGCCGCCGTGCGCGCGGCGGCCGAGGAGGCGGGCTTCCAGCTGCTCTACAAGCCGGTGCGGCCGGGCTCGCTGCGCGCCCTGGTCGGCCAGCTGCTGGCGCAGGGGCGGCGCAATACGGGGTGACGGTTCACCGCGGCTGGGCGCCCAGATCCTCGAACCGCAGGCCGGCGTCGGTGCGCTGGAAGCGGCCCTTGCCGTTGACGGTCAGCGGCGGCTGGCCGGGCTGCGGCGCGAAGGTGGCGGCGTAGTAGCAATCGTGCTGGCCGGGCTTGTCCTTGGCGTCCACGCAGCCCTGCTTGCGGAACGCGTCGAAGGCGCGGAACCCGGTGCGGCCCATGGCGTCGAGCTTGGCGCGGGTGACGCTCTCCACCGCCTTGCGCATGTCCGCCTCCGACGGCTCGCCCGAGCAGCCCGCCAGCCCGAGAACCATCAATCCTATAGCCAGCCCGGCGGCGGCCAGCCGAACGACCGGTGCCGCGCTCATGCGCCCTGGTGCTCCATCGAGCCGATGTCGACGCCGCCCGAATCGTCGAAGGTGTCGCCGGCCACCTCCGGCCCCCACTCCTGCACCAGCTTGACCTTCTTCTGGCGCAGCGAATCGACGCGCTTCTCGGCGCGCATGATCTCGGCGCTCGCGATGGCCGGCGGGACGCCATAGTAGAAGGCCCAGCCGACCGCCGCCGCGCCGTAGATCACCAGCCACGACAGTGGGTCGCCGAACACCTTCATGGCCGCCATGATCGTGTGGTTGTGCTTCCACAGCTCGATGGCGAAGGGCATGCAGCCGCAGAAGTTCAGACCGCCGACGGTGATCGGCGCCGATTTTTCCGGATCGCGGTCGATCACGTAGGCGACCATGGTCGGGATCATGCCGATGCCGAACAGGATGGACGTCGGCAGCACCACCAGCGCCGCCGGAAGGACCAGCATCAGGAACAGCCAGATGCTGCGCCCGCCCTTCTTCTTCGGACGCTTGCGGGGGGTGGCGGAGGGTCGTGCCATGGCGGGTCGTCTCTCCCGGCCCTAGAAGGCGAAGAACAGGATGATGCCGGCCACCAGCACCGTCGAGACGAGGCTGGAGATGATCGCCGCCACCTGCCGGCCGGTGCCTTCGATGATGCTGTTGCGGTCGCCGATCGTCTGCTTGAGCTTTTCGATCTCGCCGTCCGACTCGCGGTAGGCGATCTGCGCCGCCTCGAACTCGGCCTTGTCGCGGCGCAGCGAGTCGGGGTCGTCGACCACCCTCAGCAGCTCGGCCAACCGGCCGCCGTGCGCGGCGTTGTCGGCCAGCCGGCGCACCTCTTCCTGGTGCGGGCGGCTGTGGAAGCGGCGGAACGCCGGATCGAGCAGCGACACCATCCAGGCGCACAGGTGCGGCAGCGGTTCGGTGGCGGTGCGCGCCTGCACGTCCGCCAGGATGCTCAGCATGGCGATGACGCGGCGCAACGGGTCGATGGACGGGGACAGCTGGCTGAACAGCAATTCCTCCGTGCGCTTGTGGCGGGCGGCGAGGAAGGCGGCGATCTGCCGGTCGATGGGTTCCTTCGCCCGCTCGCCGCCGGACGCCGCCCAGTCCAGCGCGCGCAGCACGTCGGCCGGCGTCATCGGGTGCTGGTTGTAGACCAGCGGGCTGATGCAGGGCATCGTCGGGTTCATCTCGTACAGCACGCGCTCCAGGCCCAGGCCCGGCGCGGTGCGGTCGAGGAACGCGCGGATCTGGTCGAACGTCTGGACCAGCGGCACGAATTCCGGCTTGAAGTCGTTCTGGCAGTTGACCCAGAACATCGGCAACTGGTTGGTGATGATCTCCGCCACCGACTGCGGGGATTCACCGCGCAGGAACGCCTCCGCCAGCGCCGTGCCGATGCCGTCGGGCAGCGCCGCCTTGCCGCGATAGCGGATGGGGGCCGCGGGGTCGAGCGCCATGCACACGCGCGCCACCAGCCGGTCGGCCATGGAGCCGCCCTTGCCGGCGCTGCTGGCGGTCTGGATGGCGTTGCCCACCGCCTCCGCACGGATGTCGTCGGACATGCTGCGGCGCAGCCATTTGTCCAGCTCGCCGCTTTCGATGATCGGCGTGGCGGCCGGCGGGTGGCGGCACAGCGCGCGGGCCAGGGTGCGGCAGTACCAGTAGTCCTGCCCCTGGAATTCGATCGGGCGGGCGCCGCGCCGCGGAATCTGCGGCTGCTTGGGGCTGAGCCGCCGGCCGGACAGCCAGAGGTCGAGGTCGTTCAGCGTCCAGCGTTGCTTGGGATCGTCCACCAGCAGGCCGCGGATCACCTCGCCGATGCCCAGCGGCAGGCGCATCTGCCCGACCAGCGCGGGGTAGGAGCCGCGCTCGATCTTCGACTGGATGAGCGCGTCGTCCTCCATCCCGCCCGCCGGGTTGCGCCCCAGCAGCAGGACCAGCAGCGTGACGCCCAGCGAATAGAGGTCGTCGGCGATGCTGCCGTTGCCGCGTCCGGACGGCATGGCCATGCCGCGCTCGACGGTTTCCACCAGCACCGGCTGGCCGTAGCCGGGCGGCGTCGACACCGATTCGCCCAGCATCAGCGTGCCGGACGCCAGATCGCGGTAGTAGATGTTGGTCGGCCGGATGGCCCCGTGCACCAGACCGCGGCTCGACAGCTCCTTCAGCACCGAGACCATCGGATGCACCACCTGCCGGGTCAGATGGTCTTCCGGCATCGCTTCGATGGTGTCGGCCAGCGCGTTCATCAGCCGCCGGCCGGCCGGCCGCTCGAAGACGAGGCCATAGCGCCGCATGCGGTCCGGCGGCCAATCGACCACGCCCCAGTCCAGCAGCTTCATCAGCATGGGGTTGTCGACGTTGGCGAACGTCGACACCACGTCCGAGCGCGGCAGCACGGCGCCCGAGCAGATGATGGCGAAGGGCTCCATCCGCTTGTCGCGCGACGACCGCGCCCCGAAGGCGTTGCCGCCCGGCGAGTTCAGCGCCGGCAGAGGCGAGCCCGGCAGGATCTCGTAACGCTCGCCGAGCTTGACCGCATCGCCCGACATCATGGCCCTTTCCTGCGCGGCACTGGTCTGGGCATCGGACGGCATGGCGGACGGTTTTCCCCGGTGGCGGCAGGCGCTCGGCGTCCAGATGGCGCCGAAGGGGAAAATAACCCGTTAATGCCCCCGCGGTCGAGGGGTGGCGCGCAGGCCGGTCGGAACATCCTTAGGTTGGGGTGGGGAAACGGCGCCCCACCCCGCCCCGCCTCAATCCCCGCCTCAATCGGCAAACGGATCGTTCATCAGGATGGTGTCGTCGCGCTCGGGGCTGGTCGACAGCAGCGCCACCGGGGCCTGGATCAGTTCCTCGATATGGCGGACGTACTTGACCGCCTGCGCCGGAAGCTGGGCCCAGGAGCGCGCGCCCTGCGTGCTCTCCTTCCAGCCCTCGAAGGTCTCGTACACCGGCTCGACGCGGGCCTGGGCGGCGGCGTTGGCCGGCAGGTGGTCGAGCCGCTGGCCGTCCAGCGTGTAGCCGACGCACACCTTGATCTCGTCCAGGCCGTCCAGCACGTCCAGCTTGGTCAGCGCGATGCCGTCGATGCCGCCGGTCTTGATCGCCTGGCGCACCATCACCGCGTCGAACCAGCCGCAGCGGCGCTTGCGGCCGGTGACCGTGCCGAATTCGCGGCCGCGCTCGCCGATCAGGTCGCCGATCTCGTTGATCTGCTCGGTCGGGAACGGGCCGGAGCCGACGCGCGTCGTGTACGCCTTGCAGATGCCCAGCACATAGCCGACGGCGCGCGGGCCCATGCCGCAGCCGGTCCCGGCGTTGCCCGCCACCGTGTTGGACGAGGTGACGTAGGGGTAGGTGCCGTGATCGATGTCGAGCATGGCGCCCTGCGCGCCCTCGAACAGGATGCGCTTGCCGGAGCGGCGCAGCTCGTCCAGGCGCTGCCAGACCACCGCCGCGTAGGGCAGCACCTTGGGCGCGATCTCGGCCAGCGGATCGAGGATGTCGGCCGCCACCATCTCGGCCGCGCCCAGGCCGCGCAGCACCGCGTTGTGGTGGACCAGCAGCTGCTCCACCTTGTCCTTGAGCACCGCCTCGTCGGTCAGGTCGCACAGGCGGATGGCGCGGCGCGCCACCTTGTCCTCATACGCCGGGCCGATGCCGCGGCCGGTGGTGCCGATCTTGGCCGCCCCGCGCGATTCCTCGCGGGCGCGGTCGACGGCGCCGTGCACCGGCAGGATCAGCGGCACGTTTTCCGCCACCAGCAGGTTCTGCGGGTTGACGTCGACACCCTTCTCGCGGATGCCCTCGACTTCCCGGATGAAGGCCCAGGGGTCGAAGACGACGCCGTTTCCGATGACCGACAGCTTGCCCTGCCGCACCACGCCCGAAGGCAGCAGGCTCAGCTTGTAGGTCACGCCGTTGATCACCAGCGTGTGGCCGGCGTTGTGGCCGCCCTGAAAGCGCACCACCACGTCGGCCCGGCTGGACAGCCAGTCGACGATCTTGCCCTTGCCCTCGTCGCCCCACTGGGCGCCGACAACCGCCACGTTGGCCATCTCGGTCTCCGCTCGAACTGAAAAAGTTGACTTTACCCGACCACCGCCACTGCGCCACCGGCGTAGTGATGGCCGCAGTGCAGGCGCTTGGCTTCGGCCACCGTGTCGGCCACCGGCTCCAGGCCGGCCACCGTCACCCAGCCCTCGGCGCGCAGCCGGTCGGCCTCCGCGCCCGGCGTGCCGTGCGGCAGGAACACCCGCCGCGGCCCGGCCGGTGCCGGCACGGCGCGCAGCACGGTATCCATGTACAGCGTGAAGCCGGTCGCCGGCTCCCCTTCGGTTTCCGCTTCCGGCCGGCTGCCGGCGCGGTAGCGTCCGCCACCGCCCAGCTCGCCGCGCACGCCGCGCGAAAACAGGGTGAAGCTC
>DASWVP010000234.1:0-16968 GCA_036401175.1 Azospirillum sp.
GGGCCAGCCCGCGCCGCAGCAGCGCGTCCTGCAGCCACACGCCGTCGTCGCGCCGCAGCAGCGCCAGCACGCGGCCGTAGCGGTCCGGCGCCGCCGCGTGCAGGTCCACCGCGCGGCCGAGCGCCAGTTCGGACAGCGCCCCCGTGGCCCCCTCGGCCAGCGGCCAGCGGCGTTCCTCCTCGCGGCCGGGCGGCGGCTTGGCCGCCTCGATGCCGGCCAGCCGCACCGTGCGCCCGTCGTCCAGCGTCAGCGTGTCGCCGTCCAGCACCGATGCCACGCGCACGCCGGCCAGGGCGGCCGGCGACGACACAAGCAGGGCGATCAGCAGCGGAACAATCCGGCCCGCGCGGCAGTTCATCACCGGTGGAGGTCCACCAAAAGGCCAAACCCCAACCGGTATGCCGCCCATGTCGTCCCGCCGCAAGCCCCCGCACCGCCTCGCCGCCGCCTTTCTGGCCGTGACGCTCGCCCTCGCCCCGGTTTCGCCCGGCCACGCGCAGTTCGGCCTGGGCGGATCGGAGGAGGCGCTGGGCGCGCAGGAGCATCCGAAGATCGTCGCCCAGTACGGCGGCGAGTACCGCGACGCCCGGGTGCAGGACTTCGTTCAGCGCGTCGGCGGGCGCCTCGTCCAGGCGGCCGGGGCGACGGACCGGAACTGGACCTTCACCGTGCTGGACAGCGACGTGGTGAACGCCTTCGCGCTGCCCGGCGGCTATGTCTACATCACGCGCGGCCTGCTGGCGCTGCCGAAGGACGAGGCGGAGCTGGCCGGCGTCATGGCGCACGAGATCGGCCACGTGCTGGCCCGCCACTCCCGCCAGCGCATGAACCGCGGCGCCATCACCAGCCTGCTGGCGGCCGGCATCGGCCTCTTCCTCGGCAGTCCGGAGATCGCCCAGGCGCTGAACCTCGGCGGCGGCGCGCTGCTCGCCAAATACTCGCGCGACCAGGAACTGGAATCCGACCGCATCGGCGCCGAACTGCTGGCCAAGGCCGGCTACGACCCCTTCGCCATGGCGACCTTCCTGCAATCCATGCTGCGCTACAGCCAGTACGAGGCGTTGCGCAAGGGCAAGGAGGCCGAGGACGGCTTCGACTTCTTCGCCACCCACCCGCCCACCGCCGACCGCGTCGACCGGGCCGCGGATCTGGCGCGCGAGTACCCGCCGGGCGGGACGCGGCCGGCCGACACCTACTTCGCCGCCGTCTCCGGCATGATCTATGGCGACAGCCCGGACAACGGGTTCGTGCG
Source organism: Azospirillum sp. (assembly GCA_036401175.1). Classification (GTDB taxonomy): domain Bacteria; phylum Pseudomonadota; class Alphaproteobacteria; order Azospirillales; family Azospirillaceae; genus Azospirillum. Next base: position 1,253 of record DASWVP010000234.1, read on the forward strand.
CGGGGCGGAGTTCATCCATCCGAAGATGGGGTTCCGCTTCACCGTGCCGCGCGGATTCAGCCTGCTGAACGGCGCCGATCAGGTGCTGGCGCAGGGGCCGGACGGCGCCATGATGGCGTTCGACGCCGGCGCGTCGCAGGGGGTGCGCGATCCGACCGCCTACCTGACGCAGGTGTGGGGCCGCGAGGCGCGGCTCCAGGGCGTGCGGGCGATCACCATCGGCGGCCTGCCCGCCGCCACGGCGGTGACCCAGGGCGAGACCGAACAGGGCCGGGTGGACGTGCGGCTGGTCGCCATCCGCGACGGCGACACCATGTACCGCTTCACCTTCCTCAGCCCGCCGGGGGCGCTCGACCGCTACGACCCCGCGTTCGAGCAGACGGCGGCGAGCTTCCGCCGTCTGGCGCCCGGCGAGGCGGGCCGCCTGCAGCCGCGCCGCATCCGCGTCGAGACGGTGCGCCCCGGCCAGGACGTCCAGGACTTCGTGAGCCGCATGCCGGACCAGCCCTACGCCGAGGAGCTGTTCCGCATCATCAACGACATCCCGCCCGGCACGCCGATGCAGCCGGGCTGGCAGGTGAAGGTGATCGGTTAGCGGGGCGACGGGGGCACGGCGCCCCGCCCGTCCAGGGCTCCGAACTCAGGTTCACATGCGACCGGGTCGAGAAAGGGGGGACACGGATACACACGGATGCCGGCGAGGCCGGCGCACGGATGCACACGGATGAAGAGAATTCATCTTTCCGTGTGCATCCGTGGATATCCGTGTGCATCCGTGTCTCAAAATCCGCTCCCTTATCGGCACTCTTCCGTTAACCCGAGTTCGGAGCCCTCCCCCGCCCGTCGCGGTGTTTTGACCTTCCCACCCGGACGGGTGCCGCATACACTGCCGCCCATGCCCGAATCCGCATCGTCCGACACGCATAAATTCGTCGATCTCGGCCGTCCCCGGCGCATCTGGGCGCTGGCTTCCCTGCACGCCCAGATCGATCACCTGCACGCCATGCACGAGGTGATCGGCGCCCGTTTCCGGCCGGGCGACCGGCTGATCTATCTGGGCAACATGATCGGCCGCGGCGCGCGCGTGGTGGAGACGGTGGACGCGCTGCTGGCCTTCCGCCGGGCCCTGCTGTCGCTGCGCGGCATGATGGCCGACGACATCGTGTACCTGCGCGGCGGGCAGGAGGAGATGTGGCAGAAGCTGTTGCAGCTCCACTTCGCCCCCAACCCGCGCGAGGTGCTGGACTGGATGCTGCGCCAGGGGGTCGAGGCGACGCTGGCCGCCTATGGCGGCTCGGCCGAGCAGGGCATGATGGCGGCGCGCGGCGGCACCATGGCGCTGAGCCGCTGGACGCAGGGGCTGCGCGCGGCCATGCAGGCCCGCCCCGGTCACGAAAAATTGTTCAGCTCGCTGAAGCGCGCCGCCTACACCGGCAATCCGGACGGCGCCCCGGATGGCGCCCCGAACACCGGCGGCGTGCTGTTCGTCAACGCCGGCATCGATCCGGCGCGGCCCTTCGGCCACCAGGGCGACAGCTTCTGGTGGGGCGGCGGCGCCTTCGCCCGCATCGACGCGCCCTACGGCGGTTTCCGCCGCGTCGTGCGCGGCTATGACCCGGCGCGCGGCGGCGCGCGGGTGGAGGACTTCACCGCCACGCTGGACGCCGGCTGCGGCCAGGGCGGGCCGCTGGTGTGCGGCATCCTGTCCGCCTCCGGCGAGGTCCTGGAGCTGTTCCAGGTCTGAACGCGCCCCATGTTTCCTTGAGCGGCATCCGTGCCCCGCGGCGGCTAACCCGTCCGCCCCATCGTCCTGACCGTCATTTCCGCCTTCCGCGGTGATCCGTCCTCGCGCCGTTTGCGTATCAAGGTGCAACGGGGCGGGAAAATGGCTGTTGTCCTTCCAGAACACGGCGTTCTCGGAGCAGGGACAAAAAGGCCGGCGAGACGGGAAGGAAGGGATACGGATGGCTTATATCGACGATCCCGAGACTCAGAGAGCCAACCTGAGTTTCATCAAGGCCTCGATGCGCGAGCCGCTGCTGTCGCGCGATCACGAATTCGACCTGGCGCGGAAATGGCGCGAGGGCGGGGACGAACGCTCCCTGCACGAGCTGGTCCGCGCCTACACCCGGCTCGTCGTCGCCACCGCCGCCCGCTTCCGCAACTATGGCCTGCCCATGGGCGATCTGGTGCAGGAGGGCAACGTCGGCCTGATGCAGGCGGCCAGCCGCTTCGAGCCGGACCGCGAGGTGCGCTTCTCGACCTACGCGGCGTGGTGGATCCGCTCGGCCATGCAGGACTACATCCTGCGCAACTGGTCGATCGTGCGCACCGGCACGACGGCGGCGCAGAAGTCGCTGTTCTTCAACCTGCGCCGGCTGCGCGCCCGCATCGAGAACGCCAGCCAGACCAACGGCCTGACCCGCGAAGGCCGCGAGTGGATCGCCACCGAGCTGCAAGTCGAGGTCAGCGAGGTCGAGACGATGGAGATGCGGCTGGCGGCCACCGACCAATCGCTGAACTCGCCCGTCGCCGACGGCTCCGACGAGGATTGGCAGGACTTCCTGGCCGACCAGCGGCCGAGCCCGGAAGAGGTGGTCATCGGCATGCGGGACTCCAGCACCCGCTCGCAATGGCTGGCCGAGGCGCTGGGCGAGCTGTCGCCGCGCGAACGCACCATCATCCAGGAACGCCGCCTGCGCGAGGAGGGCGCCACCCTGGAAGAGCTGGGCCGCGAACTGGGCGTCAGCAAGGAGCGCGTCCGCCAGCTGGAGCACCGCGCGATGCTGAAGCTGCGGCAGTCCATGCTGAAGCGCGTCGAAGGCTACGAGGACCTTCTAGTCGAGGCGTGAGTTGACTACCCCTCCCCCGGCCCCGCCGGGGGAGGGAGGGGCCCACGAAGTGGGAGGGTGGGGGCCAGTTGTCGCGGGATGACGGACACGCCCGAGTTGGCACAGGCCGCCGTCCCGAAAGATCCTGCCCCCACCCTGCCCGCTTGCGCGGGCTTCCCTCCCCCGGCGGGGCCGGGGGAGGGACAATGATTGGTCTTTTCACGGCTCCGTTTCCACCGTCTCCAGCCGCCAGATCTCCGTCGTGTCGCCGCGGCCGCGCAGGCCGTGGCGGCCGACGTTGTGCAGGGGCACGGCGCCGTCGGCGTGGCGCGCCGTGGCGGCGCTGGCCAGCACGATGACCTCGCTGTCGCCTTGCAGGCCCGAGGCCAGCTCCTCGATGCGCGACGCGACGTTCACCGTGTCGCCGACGATGGTGTAGTTGATGCGGCTGGCCGAGCCGATGTTGCCCACAACCACGGGGCCGGAGTGCAGCGCGATGCGCACGCGGATCGGCGCCAGCCCGGCCGCCTCGCGCCGCCGGTTGTCGTCGTGCACCGCCTGCGCGATGGCGCGAGCGGCGCGCAGCGCGCGGGCGGCGTGGTCCTCCTGCTCCTCCGGGGCGCCCCAGAAGGCCATGATGGAGTCGCCGATGAACTTGTCGACGGTGCCGTCCTCCGCCTCGATGCAGGAGGCGAGGCGGGTGAAGTGGTCGTTCAGCAGCGCCGCCGTGTCCGCCGCGCCCAGGTGCGCGGCTAGGCGCGAGAAGCCGCGGATGTCGGTGAACATCACCGTCACCGCGCGTTCCTCCGACACCAGCCCGGTGTCGCCGCCGCGCTGGCGCATCAGGCGCAGCACCAGCGCCTTGGGCACGTAGGTCTCGAACCAGCGCAGCCCGGCCACCATGGCGTTGAACGCCGCCGCCGCGCGCCCGAGTTCCTGGAGGCGCGAATCGGGCAGTTCGGTGATCTCGCGGAACTCGAAGGCGCGCACGCGGTCGGCGGCGTCGGCCAACAGCTTGACCTGCTGGCTGATGCGCCGGCCCACAAGCAACGCCGCCGTCACCGAGACCAGCAGGATGCCCAGACCGGCCAGCCCGGTGTTGCGCAGCCGGTCGACCTCGGCGTTGGCCTGTTCGGCGGGCAGCGCGATGCCGACCGTCCATTCCTGCCGGCCATAGCCGGCCATGCCGCGCAGCAGGAACAGCATGTCCTGGCCGCCGACCGGCACCATGCGCACCTCCGTGCGCTTCTTCAGGCTGTCCATCGGCTGCCCCTTGGCCCACAGGGCGGTGAGGGCGGGGTCGTCCACCTGATCGGTGCGCGGCAGCGGCACGCGGTCGCCGTTCGCCGAGAAATCGAAGCGCAGCGTGGCCAGCGACGGGTGCGCCAGGACGTGGGCGCGGTCGTACAGGACGAAGGCGTTGATGCCCTGCTCGACATAAAGATTGGACAGGAAGCGCGACAGGTCGCCCAGCGACACCGCCACCGCCACCTGCCCCAGGTAGCGGCCATCGCGCCGCACCGGCTGGAACAGCGCCAGATAGCTGGTGCCCGCCTCCTGCGACCACAGCGGCTCGGCCCAGCGCGGGGCGGTGCGCTCGGCGCCGTCCAGCGCCTCGGGCGGCAGGTCCTTGGCGGCGCGCAGGTCGATGGCGTGCACCGTCAGCGCCTTCTCGGTGCGGCCGACGCGCACGCCGGTAAGGTCGGGACCGAAGAAGCCCAGGCCGGTCACGTCCGGCACCGCCGCCAGCGCGCCGCGCAGCGTGTCGCCCAGCCGCCCCCGGTCGGCCGGGTCCAGCTCGCCGCGCTCGATCAGGCCGGCGACGTACTTCGCCATGTCGTTCGCGGGGTCGAGCTGGTGGCGCACCCGCACCTCGACGCCGGCCAGCGCCAGATCGGCCTTGTCGTTGAGAAGGGCCACGGTGTTGCGGCCGGCGCTGACGAGGCCCAGCACCAGGACGCTCGCCACCGCCGCCAGCATCAGCGAGCCGAAGCCGGCCACCAGCACCGCCGCGATCGGCAGACGGAAGCGGCGGCGCCGCGCGGCCGGGGCGGGCGCGGCTTCGGGTACGGCGGGCTCGGACATGCCGGGCAGCCTAGCCACGCACGCCGCCGCCGTCCACCACCGACGGCCCGGCGGCGCCGGATTGTTTCAGCGCCAAGCCGGGCGCCAGGCCGGGCGCCATACCGGGCCACGGTTCATCGCGAAGCGACAAAGGCGCGCAGGGCATCGCCCATCCGCCCGACGCGCCGCGCTGGCAAAGACGGGCGCCTCGCCATACACTCGCGTGCATTTCGCAAGAGGGTGATACGGCGTGGTTGCGCGGATCAACACGGTGGCCTTTCAGGGCATCGAGGTCATGGACATCGACGTCCAGGTGCAGATGTCCAGCGGCATCGTCGCCTTCACCATCGTCGGCCTGCCCGACAAGGCGGTGGGCGAAAGCCGGGAGCGGGTGCGCGCGGCGCTGCACGCGCTGGGGCTGTCGCTGCCGGCCAAGCGGATCACCGTCAACTTGGCCCCCGCCGACGTGCTGAAGGAAGGCTCGCACTTCGACCTGCCCATCGCGCTGGGCCTGCTGACCGTCATGGGCGTGCTGCCGGACCTGGAAATGCAGCGCTATTGCGCGCTGGGCGAACTGGCGCTGGACGGGGCGCTGACGCCGGTCGCCGGGGTGCTGCCGGCCGCCATCAACGCGCTCGCGCACGAGCGCGGGCTGATCTGCCCGGAACCGTGCGGCGGCGAGGCGGCCTGGGCCGGCACCGGGCTGGACGTGCTCGCCCCCGGCACCCTGCTGGCGCTGATCAACCATTTCAAGGGCACGCAGGTGCTCACCCCGCCCAAGCCGCGCTTGCAGGAGGAGGGGGCGCCGCCGCCCGACCTGCGCGACGTGAAGGGCAACGAGACGGCCAAGCGGGCGCTGGAGGTCGCCGCCGCCGGCTCGCACAACCTGCTGATGATCGGGCCGCCGGGGTCGGGCAAGTCGATGCTGGCGGCGCGCCTGCCGGGCCTGCTGCCGCCGCTCGACCCGGCGGAGGCGCTGGAGGTCTCGATGATCCACAGCGTCGCCGGGTTGCTGGAGGGCGGGCGGCTGCTGCGCACCCGGCCCTTCCGGGCGCCGCACCAGAGCGCCAGCCTGCCGGCGCTGGTCGGCGGCGGGACACGCGCCAAGCCGGGCGAAATATCCTTGGCGCACATGGGCGTGCTGTTCCTCGACGAACTGCCCGAGTTCGCGCGCCCGACGCTGGAGGCGCTGCGCCAGCCGCTGGAGACCGGACGGGCGGTGGTGTCGCGCGTCAACGCGCACGTTACCTATCCGGCGCGCGTGCAGCTGGTCGCGGCCATGAACCCGTGCCGGTGCGGGCACCTGGACGACGCCGCGCTGGCCTGCGCCCGCGCGCCGAAGTGCGCGGCCGACTACCAGTCGAAGATCTCCGGCCCGCTGTTCGACCGCATCGACCTGCACATCGACGTGCCGGCCGTCAGCCCCGCCGACCTCAGCCTGCCACCGGCGGCCGAGGGCAGCGCCGAGATCGCCGCCCGCGTCGCCGTGGCGCGCGCCGTCCAGACCGAACGCTACGCCGCGCTGGCCAAGCCGGGGGACGGGCGCATGCCGGTGCGCTGCAACGCCGACGCCGACGGCGAACTGCTGGAGCACGTGGCCTCCCCCGACCAGCCCGGCCGCGCCCTGCTGACCGAGGCGGCGGAACGGCTGAAGCTGTCGGCGCGCGGCTACCACCGGGTGATGCGCGTGGCGCGCACGCTGGCCGACCTGGACGGGTCGCCGGGCGTGCGCCGCGTGCACGTGGCCGAGGCGCTCAGCTACCGGCGGATCGCGCCGGGGCGCTGACCGGTTCGGCGGCGGGCTTCTCCGCCGGTGCGGCGTCCCCGTCCGTCTCGGTGACGGCCTTGTTCACCGGGCAGCTCGCCCGCGACGGGCCGGTGACGACGTCGAAATCGAAATCCAACATGGAACAACCTCCTGGTGTCTGGAGGCCGTCTCAGCCCTGGCGGGGTATGGGGGTTCCGTTCGATGCCCGGAAAACACAAAAGCCGCCTTGGCTGGGGCGGCTTCGGGTCTGCGTCGGGGTGCGCGATTCCTTAAGCCGCCGGGGTGTACCAGCGGTACCAAAATCGCCCCGTGAGGGCGGCGGCGGGAATCGACACGGGCTTCATGGCACGCACTCTACCGGCACCGCGCCCCGGCCGCAAGGCCGTTCATGCGCCCCCCAGGGCTGCGAACTCAGGTTAACATGCGACCGGGTCGAGAAAGGGGGACACGGATACACACGGATGCCGGCGAGGCCGGCGCACGGATGAAGAGAATTCATTTTTCCGTGTGCATCCGTGGATATCCGTGTGCATCCGTGTCTCAAAACCCGCCTCCTTATCCGCACTCTTCCGTTAACCCGAGTTCGGAGCTCTGATGCGCCCCCAGGGCAATCGCTTGAAAGCCCCCCTTGAGGGAAATGAGAATTTTTGCCACAGATGAACACAGATGGACACAGATGATCCTTGACCGGCCGTCGGCCGGCGTTACTGGGCGAACATCCCTGAAAATCTGAGTTCATCTGTGTCCATCTGTGGCCCCCAACGGCCGGCAAATGGTGAGCTTCATCAATAAAATGCGGCATCCATCCGCTCGTCCGAGGGATGAGCGGCTTTCAAGCGATTGCCCTGGTGCGCCCTCCCAGGGCGATCGCTTGAAAGCCGCCTATCCCGCAAGGAGAGGGCGGCTCGGACTCCCCTACGCGACGGCGCTCTGGCCGCCCTTCGGGGTGGCGCGGCCGAAGCGGCGGCGCGATTGCGGCCGGCCGCCACCGGGATTGCCACCGGGATTGCCACCCGGATTGCCGCCGGGCGGCCGGGGCGCCTGCTGGTGCGGCTTGTGCGCGGCGTGCGCGTGGGCGAGGTGCGGGGCGTGGAAGCGGTGCGTGCCGTCGACCGGCACCGGGCAGCGGATCGCCTTCTCGATGGCCCGCAGGTACGGGATCTCGTCGGCGGCGCAGAACGACAGCGCGATCCCCTCCATGCCCGCGCGCGCCGTGCGGCCGATGCGGTGGACATAGCTTTCCGGCTCGTTCGGCAGGTCGAAGTTGATGACGTGCGTCACGCCGTCCACGTCGATGCCGCGCGCCGCGATGTCGGTCGCCACCAGCGCCCGGATGTTGCCGGCGCGGAAGCCTTCCAGCGCGCGCTGGCGCGCACCCTGCGACTTGTTGCCGTGGATGGCGTCGGCCTGGATGCCGGCCTTGACCAGCCACTCGGCCACGCGGTCGGCGCCGTGCTTGGTGCGGGCGAAGACGATGGCGCGCCGCACCGTGGCGTCGCTGAACACCTCGGTCAGCAGGCCGCGCTTGTCGGACTTCTCGACGAACAGCACGCTCTGGGCGATGCGCTCCACCGTGGTGGCCGGGGGCGCCGCCTCGACCCGCTCGTGGTCGTGGAGGATGCTGCCGGCGAGGTCGGCCACGGCGTCCGGCATGGTGGCTGAGAACAGCAGCGTCTGGCGCTGTCTGGGCAGCCGCTCCACCACCTTCCGCACGTCGCGGATGAAGCCCATGTCGAGCATGCGGTCGGCTTCGTCCAGGACGAAGACCTCGACGCCGTCCAGGCGGATGTGCCCCTGGTTCATCAGGTCGATCAGGCGGCCGGGGGTGGCGACCAGCACGTCGGTGCCGCGCGCCACGGCGCCGACCTGCGGGCCCTGGCCGACGCCGCCGTGGATGACGGTGCGGCGGATCGGCAGGTGGCGGCCATAGGTGGTGAAGCTCTCGGCGATCTGCAACGCCAGCTCGCGCGTCGGCGTCAGGATCAGCGCGCGCGCCGACTTCGGCGGCGCCTTGCGGCGCTCGGCCATCAGGCGCTGGAGGATCGGCAGCGTGAAGGCGGCGGTCTTGCCGGTGCCCGTCTGCGCCAGGCCCAGCACGTCGCGGCCCTGCAACAGGTAGGGGATGGCCTTCGCCTGGATCGGCGTGGCGGTGGTGTAGCCCTCCTCGGCGACGGCGCGCAACAGCGGCTCGATCAGGCCGAGATCGGTGAATTCGGTCATGGGGGTCTGTGGTCCTGCTGGGGAAAGCATCGGCCGCGGGCGCATGGCCCCGGCTTGCCTAATCGTCTGAGGAACGCGATCCGACGCCGCACCCCTAACGGGAGACCCCAAGCGAATTCGACGGCCCAGAGATAAGCGGATATCGCGGCGCACGCAAGGAAACTTCGCGATCCGGTGGAAATGCGTCGCGGCTAGCGGCCGCCGGATCGCCGTTCGGGACCAATACCCGCCCATCTGGGCACCCCCTGCCCCAATCGATTTCGCCCACAACCGTAATCCCGATGCCGCGTTGAGGCGCAACCGGAACGACGCGATCCTTGCCCGCAACGATCTGTCATGGGACGGGTGCACGGATATGGCGACACTGTATGGTGGCGAATTCGCCGATACTCTGACCGGCGGCGCCGACGACGACCTGATACTGTCCTACGAGGACGACGACCGCCTGTCCGGCGACGCCGGCAACGACACGCTGGACGGCGGCGACGGGGACGACGTGGTCGACGGCGGCAGCGGCGACGACCGGATCATCACGCGCGGCGGCGCCGACACGCTGATCGGCGGCGACGGCGAGGACGCGCTGGTGATCGACACCAGCGAGCCGGTCGACCTGACCGCCTCCCCGATCTCCGGCATCGAGCGGCTGGATCTGGCCGGCGACGGCCACGAGGTGCGGCTGACGGCGGAGCAATTGGCCGGCTTCGGCGCGGTCTCGGGCAGCGCCGACTTCGACCTGCTGGTCGTCGAGGGCGAGGCCGGCCTGGACGGCACGGCCATCGCCGGGATCGAGAAGCTGGCCTTCACCGCCGGCCATTTCGACCTGCGCGGCGCCACGCTGGACGGCGCCGGCACGCTGGAGATGCTGACGCCCAACGGCACGCTGGTGCTGGGCGGCGACCAACTGGCCGGCATCACGCGCATCGTCATGGACCCGGACACCGCCGCCGAAGGCCCACCGGACAGGGTCGAAATCCACGTGTCGGGGACCGGCGGCACCATCGACTTCGGCCACATCGACCTGCAGGGCGTGGAGGGGGTCCGTCTCGTCGGCTCGGCCGGCGACGACGTTTTCATCATCCAGCCGGGCACCGCCGGCACCAGCGTCGGCTTCGCGCCGGGCGACACGATCCGCATCGCCGGGCTGGACCTGTCCGGCCCGGTCACCGCCGGGGACGGGTCGGCGCTGACGCAGGGGCAGGTGCAGTTGCGGACGGAATCGGGCGTCTCCCACCTGGAAATCGGCGTCGACGCGACGGCCGGCGCGGACCTGCGGGTGACGCTCGACGGCGTCTTCGAGGCGGGGCGGTTCGCCGTGTCCGGCAGCGACATCCTCTACACCCCGCCGCCGAGCGGTGGGGGCGGTGGGGATGGTGGGGGTGGTGGGGGTGGTGGCGATGATGGCGACGACGCGCCGGCCCCGCCCGTGGCGACCGGCCCGATCCTCGGCTCGCCCACCGGCGACGTGCTGGCGGCCGGGCCGGAGGACGACACGCTGTTCGCCGGCGAAGGCGACGACAGCGTCATGGGCGGCCTGGGCAACGACGTGCTGTACGGCAACCAGGGCGCCGACGTGGTGTACGGCAATATCGGCGCCGACACCATCTTCGGCGGCCAGGACGCCGATACGCTGTTCGGCGGGCAGGACGCGGACGCGCTGTACGGCAACATGGCCGACGACGTGCTGTACGGAAACCTGGGGGCCGACACCCTCTTCGGCGGCCAGGGTGACGACACGCTGTTCGGCGGACAGGGCGACGACGTGATCGCCGGCAACCTGGGCAACGACGTGCTGGCCGGCAACCTGGGCGCCGACACCTTCGTCTTCGCCCCCGGCGGCGGGGCGGACGTGGTGAGCGATTTCCAGGCCGACCAGGGCGACCGGCTGCAGCTCGCCGCCGGCATGAGCCGGACCGTCGGCGCCGGAGCCGGCGGGGCGGTGGTGTCCTTCGGCAACGGCGATCAGGTGACCCTGGCCGGCATCGACGCCCAGAACGTGCAGGCGGGCTGGTTCGTCACGGGCTGAGCCGTTCGTCCGCCCTCCCCGCCGTAGCCCGCCGGGGGAGGGACGGTGTCCCGACCGCCTCAATCCGCCGAGGCGGCCTGTTCCGCCTGCCGCTTGCGCTTGCGGCGGCCGGCGGCCATCAGGTTCAGCGCTTCGACCAGGGCCGAGAAGGCGATGGCGAAGTACAGGTAGCCCTTGGGGATGTGGAAGCCCAGGCCGTCGGCGATCAGCGCCACGCCGACCAGCAGCAGGAACGACAGCGCCAGCATCTTCACCGTCGTGTGCCGGTTGACGAAGTCGCCCACCGGGCCGGAGGCGAACAGCATCACCGCCATGGCGATGACCACCGCGGCGACCATGATCTCCAGGTGGTTGGACATGCCGACCGCCGTGATGACGCTGTCCAGCGAGAAGACGATGTCCAGGAACATGATCTGCACGACCACGCTGGTGAAGGTCGCGGCCACCTTGGCCGGTCCGTGATCCTCCTCGCCCTCGACGGTGTTGTGGATCTCCATGGTGCCCTTGGCCAGCAGGAACAGCCCGCCGCCGATCAGGATCAGGTCGCGCCCCGAGACGTCCATGCCCAGCACGTTGAACAGCGGCTGCGTCAGCGTCGCCACCCAGGCGATGGAGGCCAGCAGCAGCAGCCGCGTGATCAGCGCCAGCGCCAGCCCGACCTGACGGGCCTTGTGCTGCTGGTGCGCCGGCAGCTTGGACGCCATGATCGAGATGAAGATGATGTTGTCGATGCCGAGGACGATTTCGAGCGCGGTCAGCGTCAGCAGGCTGGCCCAGGCGTTCGGGTCGGCGAGAAGATCGAGCATGGCGGGGCGACGGCTCCGTCGGGGGCGGGGAAGGGTGCGGTGCGGCGCAAGATGTGCTCACCCGCCCGTTCGTGCAATGTCTAAGGCGACGCCGAGGGTCATTCCTCGCCGTGCAGGCGCTCCACGGCGCGGCGTTCGCGCTTGGTCGGGCGGCCGGCGCCGGTGTCGCGCAGGCCGCTGGGGTGGACCGCCCGCTCCATGGCCGTCTCGGGGACCGGCGGGGCGAGGTCCTCGTACAGGGTGCGCGCCTCCTCCGCCGGGCCGCGCCGGCTGCCCAGGGCGCGCACCTTGACGACGCGGATGTGGCGCCCCTGCGCGAAGGTCAGCACGTCGCCCGGCTTGACCGCGTAATGGGCCTTGCCGATCGCGTTGCCGGCGCAGCGCACGCCGCCGCCGTTGCACAGCCTGGCCGCGAGGCTGCGCGTCTTGAAGAAGCGGGCGTACCACAGCCACTTGTCGATGCGCAGCCGCCCCGGCCCGGCATCGGGCTGGCCGTCGTCGATCTCCATGTCGACCTCGACCCCATCGTCGAGGCCGTCGCGCGTGTCGTTCATCCCCTGGCACCCTGAAGTTGGCGAAGCTTGGCGAACGGGTGGTCGGCCGACGGCGGCTTGTGCCGGCGCGGGTTCGGCGGCTGCGGGCCATGCCCGCGCCGGCGCCGCCACGTCACCGTCCCGTCCTCCGCCGCCGTGCGCGTGTAGCCCAGCCCGGTCAGCACGCCGGCCAGTTCCTCCACGCCCACGCCGATGATCTGCGCCAGCGCCGGCTCGGACGTCGCGGTGCCCTCCTTGGCCTGTTTCAGCATCTCGGTCTCCAGCCGGTCCAGCATGTCGACGCGCACGGCGCGCGACCCCACCGGCGGGTAGCCGATGGCAGCCCAGAAGGCGGCTGGCACGCCCGGCTCGGCGGCGACGGAGACGCGCCCGGCCGGCGGCGTCGGCACCGGCAGCGCCAGCCCCTTGTGCACCGCCCACAGCAAGGCCCGCAGCCCGACCGCGCCGGGCTTGGCCAGCGCCGGCAGGTACAGGTGGGTGACGCCCAGGCGTACGCCGCGTCTGGCGATGTCGCGCCGGTCGGTCTTCTCCAGCCCGTCGATCAGCCGGGCGACGGGCGCGCGCGGCAGCACCCCCAACCCCTCGACCAGCTGGAAGGCGAGGCCGCGCGCCGTGCCGCTCAACTCCTCCGCCTCGCGCAGCGCGATCAACGGCTTCAGCCGGGCGGCGATGTGGCCGCGCAGCCAGCGTTCCAGGCGCGCCCGCACCCGGTCGCTCTGGCTTTGGTCGAGCAGCGCCTCCGGCGTCGGCGCCACCGCCGGGGCCAGCACCGACGGCCCGGCCGCCAGCCGCGCCACGGCCAGCCCGTTCCACGTCACCTCGCCCTCGGCGGTGAGGCCGAAGGAGGTGTCCGGCTCCCGCTCCAGCGCGCGCACGCGCTTGGCCATCTCGTCGTGCAGCGCGCGCCGGGCGGCGGTCAGCAGCGCCCGCGCCTCGTCGGAGCCGCCGGGGGCGTCGGGCACGAAGCGGAACCCTTCCAGATGGCCGACCGGGTGCCCCTCCACCACCACCTCGCCGGTATCGCGCACGCCGCCCATCAAGGCGCGGCCGTCCTTCAACGTGCGCACCAGCGTGGCCGAGCGGCGGTCGATGAAGCGCTGCGTCAGCCGTTCGTGCAGGGCGTCCGACAGCTTGTCCTCGATGGCGCGGGCGCGCTCCTGCCAGTGCGTCGGGTCCTTCAGCCACGCCGGCCGGTTGGAGATGTAGGTCCAGGTGCGGATGTGGGCGATGCGCGCGACCAGCGCGTCGATGTCGCCCTCCGTGCGCTCCAGCCGGGCGACCTGCCGGGCCACCCAATCCTCGTCCAGCCGCCCGGCGGGCGCGCGCAGGTAGCGGAAGATCTGCCCCAGCAGGCGGGTGTGCGCGTCCGACAGCACCTTGCGGAAGTCGGGGACCTGGCAGACCTCCCACAGAAGCTGCACCGCCGGCTTGCCCCGGGCGAGGTCCATCACCTCCGGGTCGCGGACCAGCGACTGCAGGGCCAGATGGTCGTCGGCCTCGCGCGCGCGGACCAGTTCGGGGATCGGCGGGCGCTCCTCCAGCGACTTCAGCAGATAGCCCGGCGTCTCGAAGCGCAGCTTGGAGTTCCGCCACATCAGCGCCTTCAGCGTGTCGAACTGGTGGTTCTCCACCCGCTCGATCAGCTCGGGCTCCAACTCGCCCACCTCGTCGGTGGTGCCGAAGGTGCCGTCGCGCATGTGGCGGCCGGCGCGGCCGGCGATCTGGCCGATCTCGGGCGCGCGTAGGCGGCGCGGCGCGAAGCCGTCGAACTTCACGATGCGGGCGAACGCCACATGGTCGACGTCCATGTTCAGGCCCATGCCGATGGCGTCGGTGGCGACAAGGTAGTCGACCTCGCCGGCCTGATACAGCCCGACCTGGGCGTTGCGCGTGCGCGGGCTGAGCGCCCCCAGCACCACCGCCGTGCCGCCGCGCTGGCGGCGGATCAGCTCGGCCATGGCATAGACGTCGGTGGCGGAGAAGGCAACCACGGCGGAGCGGGGGGGAAGCCGCGTCAGCTTCCGGTGGCCGGCGTAGGCGAGCTGGGAAAAGCGCGGGCGGGTGACGAACTCGGCGCGCGGCACCAGCCGGCGGATCAGCGGCTGGATGGTCTCGGCGCCCAGGAACATGGTCTCGACCAGACCGCGGGCGTTCAGCAGCCGGTCGGTGAAGATGTGCCCGCGCTCGGCGTCGGCGCACAGCTGGATCTCGTCCACCGCCAGGAAATCGACGGCGCGGTCCAGCGGCATCGATTCGACCGTGCAGACCCAATAGGAAGGATGCGGCGGCAGGATCTTCTCTTCGCCGGTGACCAGGGCGACGGCGTTGCGGCCCTTGACGCCCACGATGCGGTCGTAGTTCTCGCGCGCCAGCAGGCGTAGCGGAAAACCGATCATGCCGGTGCGGTGGCCGAGCATCCGCTCGATGGCGAGATGGGTCTTGCCGGTGTTGGTCGGCCCGAGGACGGCGACCACCCGCCCGCCAACCCCGGACGGCTCGTAAAGGGCTGCTACCATGGATCTAAGCATTGGGGTGAACGCCCGCCAATGCAAGCGTAAGGGTGGCCGTGCGCCGATGGCGCGCATCCTGTCCGAATGCTCCACCAGACCGATGGACCGCATGGACGTGCGTGGCATATCGTGGTCCAACGCCCGACCCCAGCGGAGTGCCACCGATGCCGCGTCCGACCTCCCGCACGCTCGCCGCCCTTCTCCTTGCCGCGAGCACCGCCGCGGCCCTTCCGGCGCTGGCCCAGACCGCCGCGCCCAATCCCCCGGCGGCGGCGTCCACCGCCGTGTCGGCCGAGGGGGCGCAGGCGCTGGCATCGGCGATCGACGCCGGCCTGCGGACGTGGTTCCCGGCCGACGCCATGGACGGCACCCTGCGCTGGAAGGGCACCACGGCGGCCGTCCCGACGGGCGACCACTATCAGGTGAGCCTGCCGTTCCTGTCGCTGGTCAACGAGGAGGGATCGCGGCTCGACGTCGGGATCATCCGTCTGGCGGTCAAGCCGCTGGCCGACGGCACCCAGCAGGTCGGCATCTCGCTGCCGCCCAGCATGCCGTCCTTCGAGGCCGACGGCGCGCCGGAGGGGGCGATGACCATCGGCCGCCAGCAGATCTTCGGCGTCTGGGCGCCGCGCTTCCAGACGTTCCTGTCGCTCGACGCCGCGGTGGGCGCGATCGGCGTGGACGGCGCCAAGGGGCAGGCGATGCTCCGGCTGGCGGAGGTGTTGGGCAAGGTCGACCTCAAGGCGGACAGTCCCGGCGCCGACACCTACAGCGGCACCAGTTCCGTCACGCTGGGCGGGCTGCTGGCGCACGACAAGAAGGGCGCGACGGTCGCCCGCATCGGCACGATGGCCGCCGAGGCCACCTACGGCAAACTCGACCTCGCGCGGCTCGCCGCGCTGACCGGTCCGGCGCCCTCTCCCGCCCCGGCCCCGGCGCC
>DASWVP010000235.1:0-3321 GCA_036401175.1 Azospirillum sp.
GCTGGACGGGCGTCCCGAACGCCTGGTGATCCGGCGTGACGGCGACGACGGCCGCCTGCTGCTGGGCGCTCGCCTCGCCGCCCGGGTGGAGACCGTCGAGCCTGCGCTCGCCACCGCCTTTCTCGACCTCGGCGCCGGCGCCTCGGCCATCCTGCCTTTCAAGCCAGACGCGCGGCCGGCGCGGGGCGGGTTCGTGGAGATCGAGATCCGCAGCGAGCCGCGTCGCGGCAAGCTGGCCATCGCGCGCCTGATCGGACCGGCGGAGGGGCCGGCGCGGCTGCTGCAGCCGGCGCCCGAGCCGGCGCAGTATCTTCGCGCGCATGCGCGCGACGCCGAACTCGTCGAGGGACGTGAGGCGCGTGACATGGCCGACGAGGCCGAGGCCCAGGCGCTTGAGGTGCTGCATCCGCTGCCGGGCGGCGGCGCGCTGGCCATCGAGCCGACCCGCGCCCTCACGGCGATCGACGTGGACCTGGGCGAGCGCAAGGGCGCCGACGCCAAACGGGTGACGCGCCAGGCGAACCTCGCCGCCCTGGCCGAGGCCGCCCGGCTGCTGCGGCTGAAGGGGCTGGGCGGGATCGTGGTGATCGATCTGGTCGGGCGCGGCCACGACGGAAATGCGCTGATGACAGCTGCCCGTGCGGCCTTTGGACCGGACAATCCCGGCGTCGCCATCGGTCCGGTCGGCCGGTTCGGCACGATGGAGATATCGCTTCCGCGCCGGCAACGGCCGACCGCCGAACTGCTCTGCCGCGACGACGGCGCGCTCTCGGACCGGACGCTGGCCCAGCGGCTGATCCGCGAGCTGCAGCGGGAAGGGGAGGCGGACCGCGGCGGACGCTTCGCCGGGCTCTGCTCGCCGGATGTGGCCGCCGGCGCCCAGCCGCTGCTGGTCCGTCTGGCGGAGGCGATGGGTGCGCGGTTCTCGATCGCCGCCGAAGCGGGCAGGCCTCGCGACAGGTTTGAGGTGCGGCGGGCATGAGCAAGGCGGGATGCCCCATTTGCGGCAAGCCGACGGATCCGGCGTATCGTCCGTTCTGTTCGCGGCGGTGCGCCGACGTCGATCTCCAGCGCTGGTTGGCCGGCGTGTACGCCGTTCCCGCGGAGGAAGACGAGAGCGCCCCGGACAAGGACCGGGGTGACGACTAGCGGCTGCGAAAATCTCCCGCGCGGGCTCGCTGGACATGCCGAAGCGGCTCTTCTATAGACGCGGCTCCCGCGCGGGCGGCCTTAAGCCTGGGTAGCTCAGTTGGTAGAGCAGCGGATTGAAAATCCGCGTGTCGGTGGTTCGAATCCGCCCCCAGGCACCACCCCCGCCGGTCTCCCGAACACCCCGTTCCCGGACCCAGGTTCCTTCACTTGTTGCGCTGCAGCAAGGAAAGGCCATTTGCGATGGTGAAAGCGCAGGCGTTCGAAGGTCGCCTGGTGTGCAGCGCACAATCCGGTCGCCTGACACAATAATTTCGCGCTTCGGCGCAAGCTTCTGCCCCTTGACGCTTCGATAAGGGGTTGCCAAAGGACCCGAGCCGCACGTCTAACAAAGCGGTAAGACTTCGGTTTCCTCGCGGGGAGTTCGAAGTCGCCCGCCTTCGTAACGCCAATTCCCACGCCTAGTTGGGAGTACGCGTTCCGGGTCGGGCGCAGCGACAGCGGCTCTGGCGTCCTGAAGCGCGCATGCGCCTCGGGGCTCCGGGCATGTTCAACTAGGGTGGAGACGCTCTCGCGCGACGACCCTCCGGCCAATCGTGCTAGACCAACCAGGAACTGGCGACAGATGCTCGACAACAAACTGAAGACTCCCTTCCTCGCTCTCGTCGGCGCCGTTGCGCTGATGGCGAGCGCGCCGGCGTTCGCTCAGGAGGCTGCGGCCCCCGCTGCGCCCGCCGCTGCCGACGCTGCTGCGGCTCCGGCCGACGCTGCCGCGGCTCCCGCCGCTGACGCCGCCGCTCCGGCCGCTGGCGAAAGCGCTGAACCGCCGACCATGAAGCACGCCGGCAAGCTGAACGTCGGCACGATGTTCATGGACGCCGACCCGGTCGTTAAGGTCATCATGATCGGCCTGGCCCTGGCCTCGGTGTTCACCTGGACCATCCTGCTGACGAAGATCCTCGAGTTCCGCTCGCTGAATCGCGTCACCGACAGCTTCCTCGAGAACTTCCGCGGCGCGAAGTCGATCAACGACATGAACCGCATCGCGATGTCGGAAGAGTTCGACGGCAACCCGCTGGCCGACATGGCCGCCGCGGCCGCCCAGGAAGTCGAGCTGAGCCGTCAGGCCGGCCTGTCGATCACCGGCGACCACCGCGAAACCACCCTGATGCGCGCTCAGGCCGCTGTCGGCGCGGTTCAGGCCTCGCTCGGCCGTCGCCTCTCGGGCGGCATGCAGTTCCTGGCCTCGGTCGGCTCCAACGGTCCGTTCATCGGTCTGTTCGGCACCGTCTACGGGATCATGAACTCGTTCATCGGCATCGCGAACACCAACACGACCAACCTGGCCGTCGTGGCGCCCGGCATCGCCGAGGCCCTGCTGGCGACCGGTCTGGGCCTCTTCGCCGCCATCCCGTCGGTTATCTTCTACAACTACTTCCAGACCCGCATCTCGGCCTACGGCGCCCGCACCGAGGGTTTCGTCGCCGAACTGATGAACGCGATCTCGCGCCAGCTCGACAAGGGAGCCTAAGCTAGATGGCCGCCAAACTCTCGAGTTCCGGGGGGGCGGACCGCTATCAGGAAGATCAGAACGCCGACATCAATGTCACGCCTTTCGTGGACGTGATGCTGGTTCTTCTGATCATCTTCATGGTGGCCGCGCCCATGGCGGCCGTGACGGTCAAGGTGGCCTTGCCGCCCGCCGTCGCACCGCCGGGCGTGAATCCGCCGAAGCCGGTCTACATCTCGATCCAGTCGAACGGCAGCATCTTCATCCAGGACTTCAGGACCGACCTGTCGACCCTGGGCGATGATCTCCGTCAGCAGCTGGGCGGGACGCGGAACCCGACCAAGGAACGCATCTTCATCCGGGCCGACAAGGACGTGATGTACGGTGACTTCATGGGCGTGATGAACATGCTGCAGGACAACGGGTTCTACAGCGTGGCTCTCGTCGGTGAAGAGCAGTAGGTGGTGAAGCATGGCTGAGACATCACCGAACGAAGCCGTCCACGTCCGGCACAACCCGTTCGACGACCCCAAGCCCAAGCGCAGCAAGGGCATCACGGTCGCCATCGCGTTGTCGATCGCGGTTCACGCGGCGCTCGGCGTCTACCTCTGGAAGACGCGCTTCGAGCCCAAGTACAAGGAGTACTCGGACGAGGTGACGGA
>DASWVP010000236.1:0-3259 GCA_036401175.1 Azospirillum sp.
GCCCACCGCCGACGGCCCGCTCGCCTTGCGCGTGGAACTGGTGGAGGCGCTGGGCGCCGACACGGTGGTGCACGGGCGGCTGGCGGGCGGCGAGGTGCTGCTGGTCCGCCTGCCCGGCCTGCCGACCTGCCGGGCGGGCGACACGATCACCCTGGCCGCCCCGCCGGACGCGCCGCACCTGTTCGATGCCGGGACGGGACGCCGGCTGGAGTCGTGACTGGGGGCGGGGCCTAGGCGCGAAGGGTCAGGCGGAGCGGACGCGGGCGATGAAGTTGGCGGTTTCGCGCCGCAGCATCTCCGACTGGCGGGACAGTTCCTGCGCCTCGCTCAACACCTGTCCGGCGGCGTGGCCGGCGTCGCGAGCGGCGGTGTTGACGCCGTCGATGCCGCGGGCGACTTCCCGCGTGCCGGTCGCCGCCTGATCGACGTTGCGGGCGATCTCACGGGTGGCGGCCTGCTGCTCCTCCACGGCGGAGGCGATGGCGGTGGCGGTCTGGCTGATGTCGCCGATGGTCTTGACGATGTCCTGGATCGCCTCCACCGCCTGACCGGTGGCGCCCTGCACCGACGTGATCTGGCTGGAAATCTCCTCGGTGGCCTTGCCGGTCTGGGAGGCGAGGTTCTTCACCTCCTGCGCGACCACGGCGAAGCCCTTGCCGGCCTCGCCCGCACGCGCCGCCTCGATGGTGGCGTTGAGCGCCAGCAGGTTGGTCTGGCTGGCGATGTCGTTGATCAGCTTGACCACCTCGCCGATGGTCTGGGCGGCGGTGGCGAGGCTGCGGACGATCGCGTCGGTGCGCTCGGCCTTCTCCACGGCGTTGCGCGAGGTGCGGGTCGATTGCGTGACCTGCGTGCCGATCTCCGTGATCGACGCGGCGAGCTGTTCGGCCGCCGAGGCGACGGTCTGCACGTTGCTGGACGCCTGCTCCGCCGCCACGCTGGCGTTGCCGGCCTCGCGCATGGCGGTTTCGGCGATGCCGGTCATCGACTGCGCGGTGGCGTTCATCTCGGTGGAGGCGGAGGCGACATGCTCCACCACCGCCTCGATGTGGCTTTCGAACTCGTCGGCCAGCCGCAGCATGTCGTCCCGGCGCTGGACGTCGGCGCGGCGCTTGGTTTCTTCCTGCTCGGCCTTCAGGCGCTCGATGCGTTCGCCGGCTTCCTTGAAGACCAGGACGGCCTTCGCCATGGCGCCCACCTCGTTGTGCAGGTCGGTGTAGGGCACGGCGGTCGTGTGGTCGCCGTCGGCGAGGCGGGCCATGCTGGCGCGCAGGCCGCCGAGCGGGAGGCTGATGCTGCGGGTGATCAGCGCGGCGATGCCCAGGCCCAGCACGACCAGCCCGGCGACCCAGGCGAACAGGATGGTGGTGGCGTCGGCGGCGTCGGTCTTCGCCCGCTGCTCGAATTCGGCGGCCTTGGCGTAGGAGAAGGCGATGAGGTCGTCCATCCCGCGGGCGATGAGGGCGACCTGCTCGGCCCCCTTGGCGCGGGTGATGGCCCCGGCCTCGGCCCGCTTGCCCTCGCGCATGAAGGCGATGACCTCGGCGCGGATCGGCTTCCAGGCGGCGAAGTCGGTCACGATCTTCTCGATCTGCCGCTTGTCGCCGAGGAAGCGCTCCTTCACCATGCCCAGGTGCTTGTAGACCTCGGTCTCGTACGCGTCGACGGTGCGCGCCGCGGCCTCGATCCCGGCGGCGTCGGGCGCCAGGGCGACGTCCTTCATGCCCCGGTGCATGGCGATCAGCCCGGCCTTGGCTTCCAGCGCGGCGGTGCTGACCGCGAAGGGATGACGGTAGAGCTTGTCGGTCAGGTCCGACAACCGGTCCATCTGGCCCGACGCCGTGAGGCCGAGGGCGACCGTCAACACCAGCACCGAACCGAATCCGACGACGAGGCGCGTCAGGATGGTGAGCCTTCCGAGCAGCATGGGAAATCCTCCGCGTGAGCGCGGTCCACGGCGGACGACCGGGGCGCAAGCGCATCGAGGAGAGTTTAGTCAGACAAAGTTACCGGATTGTAGCCAAAGGATATATTATTATTCTTATATACCAACTATGCCCCTTGGCTAGCCGCCCGAACCCAGGCCTTCGCGCGCCGCCGCGATGCGGGCGGACAACATGTCGCGGACCTTCAGGCGGCCGACATCGCCCAACAGCAGCACCAGCTCGTCCGCGCGCGGCATCAGCCGGTCCATCAGGGCCGGGTCGCCGACGGCGCCCGACAGCGCCTCGGCGCAGTGGCGGCCGAGCATGGCGGCCTGCAGGCCCAGGTAGTCGCGCAGCTCGTCCAGCGCCTTCGGCCGGCGGTCGTGGCCCAGGCGGTCGCAGAACCGGTACAGCCACTTGATCTTGCGCAGCAGCGCCACGAACAGCAGCTCGTCGAAGTCGGGCGACGCCAGCGTCCGGTTGGTGAGCTGGACCAGCGCCTCCGACAGGCGGACGATGGCCTCGACGTAGTCGTCCAGCGCTTCCTCGTCGGCGACCTTGACGAAGGGCGTGGCCTCCTCCTCGTGCGCCTGGAGGGAGTCGAGGATGCGCAGCGCCACGACGATCAGGCTGTCGATGCGGGCGATCACCTGCAGGCTGTCGCGCAGGGTCATGACGTTCCGCTCGCGCACGAAGCCGTTGATCGCCGTCGCCGCCTGCCGCAACGCCAGCCGCGCCACCCGCCGCGACTGGTAGGCGAGCGCCAGGAGCGCCGGGCTGCGCGCGCCCAGCGTCTCCAGGATGAGGCGCAGCGCCTCCAGGCGCAGCAGCGTGTGCGACAGCTCGCCGATGGTGTTGGGCTGGCCGGCGGCCTGCCCCGCGCCCTGGCCGATGCCGGCGGCCTGCTGCACCATCGACCGGCTGTCCTCGACGACGGCGTCGATCACCGCCAGCGCGTGCTGGCGCCCGGCGCCGCGCAGCGCGCCGATCATGGTGCGCATGGCGCCGGCCAGATCGACGGCGCTGGGCAGGCCGCCGTCCTGCCGGGCGCCCTCCTCGGCCTCCAGCGGGCGCAGCGCGCCGACCAGACGGTCCATCATGTGCTCGCGCGCGGCGGGCAGCAGCACGTCCAGCAGGATGGGGGCGGCGTGCCGCATGGTGAGTTCGTGCAGCCGCGCCGGCGACTGCCCGACCAGCCCGTGCAGCGGATTGCCGCCGGACGGCAGCGAGGCGCGCCGGCGGTACGGGTCAAGCACGGTCAGCAGCGCCTCCGCCCGGTCGAGCGTCAGCGGCGGGCGCAGCAGGGCGGCGGCCTTGATGGCGTCCTGCGCTTC
>DASWVP010000237.1:0-7498 GCA_036401175.1 Azospirillum sp.
CCGTCCATGACGAGGTGGTGACGGAGCCGTCCGAGGGCCACGGCTCCGTCGAGGAGTTCGAGCGGATCATGTGCGACTTGCCGAGTTGGGCCGCGGGGCTTCCCGTCGCCGCGGCCGGCTGGCGCGGGAAGAGGTATCGGAAATGATGATCCTTGGGGTGGACCCCGGCCTTTCCGGCGCGCTGGCGCTCGTGTCCGATGCCGGCCTGGAGTGCGTGGAGGACGTGCCGACGCTGGAGTTGCGGCGTGGCGGCAAGACGAAGCGCGAGCCGGATCTGGTGCGCCTGGGCGCGATGGTCGGAGGATGGGCGGCTCTCGGCATCGATGCGGCCTACGTCGAGCAAGTGAACGCGATGCCCGGCCAGGGCGTCAGCTCCATGTTCGCGTTCGGCAAGGTCTACGGCGGCATCCTGGGTGTGCTGGCGGCGCACTGCATCCCCACGCACCTCGTGGTGCCGGGTACCTGGAAGAAGGCGGTGGGCATCAAGCAAGGCGCCGGCAAGGACGCCTCGCGCGCCAAGGCGCTCCAGCTCTGGCCGGCCCACGGCGCCCTGTTCGCCAGGGTGCGGGATGACGGCCGTGCCGAAGCGTCGCTGATTGGGCTGTACGGCGTGCGGAAGGGAGGGGCGTGATGGGTACGGTATCCAACGGGGGCTTGACCGTGACAGCCAAACTGATGACGCTGGAGGAGTGGGCGAGCGCTGTGTATGGCAGTAAGCCGCCTGCGCTAGCGACGCTGCGCCGATGGGCGCGCGAGTCTCGGATCTATCCGGCGCCAGAGAAGCACGGCCGCACCTACTACGTGTCGGCCGGCGCCCGCTATATCGATCCGAGCAAGCCGCTGCCGGTGCCAATTCAGACGACCAGCGGCCCGATCCGCCGGTCGTTGGTTGAAAGGATCCGCGATGGGAAGACGGCGTAGCACCAAGACCCGCAGCCTGCCGCCGAACCTGTACGAGCAGCGCGGCTATTTCACGTGGCGCGACCCTCGCAGCGGCAAAACCTTCGGACTGGGGCGTGACCGCCGCTCGGCCATCAACCAAGCGATCGAGGCAAACCATGAGGTGGCCGGGACGCGCGGCAAGCGCAGCCTCGTCGACCGCCTGACGGCTGGGCCGGACAACAGCGTCTCGGCTTGGTGCGACCGCTATCAGGAGATTGTCGCCGAGCGCGATGTCGAGCAGTCCACCCGCGATCTGGTTGCCCAGAGACTGAAGAGGGTCCGCGCCGAGTGGGGCGACCGGCGCATTGATTCCGTCACCACTCGCGATGTCGCCGACTTCCTCGGCACGTGGGAACAGGCCGGCAAGAAGCGCTCCGCCCAGGCCGTCCGTTCGCTGCTCCTGGATCTGTTCCGCGAGGCCATCGCGAAGGGTTGGGTGCAGACCAATCCCGTGGCGCCGACGCGCGCGGCCCGGGTGGAAGTGAAACGTTCCCGTCTGACGCTGGAGGACTTCCTCGCCATCCACGACGTGGCTGTGAAGGAGTACGCCCCGTGGCTGGCACGCGCCCTGGAACTGGCCCTCGTCACCGGACAGCGCCGAGAGGATGTCGCCGCCATGGGGCCCCGCTCCGTGCGGGACAACAAGCTCTGGATCGAGCAGGGCAAAACTGGGGCGAAGGTCTGCATTCCGCTGGCACTTCGGCTCCAGGTCGTCAACTGGTCGGTCGGCGAGGTGATCGCCCGATGCAAGGACAAGGTGCTGAGCCCCTACTTCCTGCACCACTCGGCGTTTGCCGGCCGCGCCAAGCCCGGCGACAAAATCCGGTTGCAGACCATCACCAACTGGTTCGCCGAGGCACGCGACAAGACGGGCAGGAACTGGCCGGACGGCATGGAGCCACCGAGCTTCCATGAGATCCGCTCGCTGTCGGCGCGGCTCTATGCTGAGCAGGGAACCGACGCTCAATCTCTGCTCGGGCACAAGTCGCCGGACATGACCGCTGTCTACCGCGATGCACGCGGAGCGGAGTGGGTCGAGGTGCGACTGGGGTAGCCGCCGGAGGCCGCTGAAAATTGGCAGATAAGCTATTGATACTGTTGTCACCTATCGTCAATTTTCGTCCACTTTAAGCACCCTTCCGCAACCGTCTTATAGCCTTGATATATAGTGGATTTCCGCCTTTCGTGCCTATCTACATGGTGTGCACCGTGCATTGATCGGCGCTCAGAACACCAGCTTGGCGTTGAGCGAGACCGTGGTGTCCGCGTCTTCGGCGACCTGCGTGCGGCCGACGTCGGCCGACAGGCGCCAGCGCGGCGTCAGGTCGATGGACGCGTCGGCGCTGAGCGTGCTCACCGCCGGTTCGTCGCCGTCCCGCACGCGCTGCATGCGCACGTCGAGCTGCCAGGACCCGGCCAGATAGGTGACGTTGGACGACCAACTGCGGAACCCGGTGCCGTCGGCGCCGTACTGTTCGCGCATGCCGCCCGCCACGCGCACGGCGTTCCAGGCGACCTGCGCGCCGACGATCCACGATTGCTTCGGCACGCGGCGGGAGTTCGCCCGCACGTGCGTCCGGCTGGTGCCGGCCGTCACCTTGACGCGCACCTTGCCCATGCGCAGCGTCTTCCTGGCCGCCGCCTCCACCATGTGGCGCGCCTTGCGCGGGTCCGGCGCCGCCGCGCCGCCGCGCGGCAGGGGGGTGTAGCTGGCGCCGGCCTCGACGCCCAGCACCTGCGGCGCGAAGTAGGCGAGCTTGGCGCCGGGGTCGCCGATGGCGGCACCCGGCGGGCCGGTAACCACGAGGCGCCGGCGCGCGCCGTCCGTCTGGCCGATTTCCAGCGCCCCCCAGCGCCCGTCCATCTGGATCTTGCGTTGCGGCAATCCCTGCGCCGTGGCCGGGGCGGCGGCGGGCAGGGTGGCGAGCGCCAGGAACAGCGCGACAGGCCATCGTCTCATGCGGCGGACCCTCCATGGCGATACGCATTCGGGATCTTGGCCGTCCCGGATAGCATCGAAGGGTCGATAGCGGTTGAGACAAATTGCCTGGAGCGTCGGGAGGCCGCCCCCTCACCCGTGCAGCGTCAGCCCCCTGGTCGCCTTGTCCACGGCCTTCTTCGCGCCACGGACGGCGAGGCCGACGAGGTCGAGGTTGCCGGGATCGCCGGCCGCGAAGACGGCGCGGTTGGCGGCGTCGTGGCCGGTCTCGAACATCGCCGCCACATAGGGAATGATGCTCAGGCCCCGCTCCAGCGCCTGCCGGTGCGCGGCCTGGAGGCCGGCGGTGTCGGCGGCGAAGACCAGCATGGGCTGGCCCAGCATGCGGCCGTAGACGCGCCCGGCGGCGTCCACATAGGGCTCGCCGATCGCCTCGGGCGCCGCGGCGGCGGTGGCGTGGGAGTGGAGGCAGCGCCGGCGCGTGGTGGCCTGCCCGGTCGCCGCGGAGTCGCCCGAAGGGAACGGCGGCGGAATCGATCCAACTCCCGGTTCTCTTACCGGTCGCCCGTCCCCGGCGCACCACATCGCTTCCCGAGTTGTTGACGAGGAGCCGCCTGCGGCCGGCCGACCCGCCGGGCGGCCCGCGCAAACCCGAGGGAGTACGCCGGCCCCATGATCAACTGGTTTTCCATCTGGTGGGAGAGGCTGCGGACCGCCCTGTGGCCGGTGCCGCTGGGGATGCTCCTGCTCACCGTTCTTCTCTTCGAAGGGGCCATCCGGGTCGACGATGCGGTCTCCAGGGAATGGGTCATGCGCACATGGTGGCTGCGCAGCGGCAGCGGCGACGACGCCCGCAACCTGCTGTCGACCCTGGTGTCGGCGATCATCACCATGTCGAGCGTGGTGTTCTCCATCACCATCGTGGCGCTGTCGCTGGCGGCCAACCAGTTCGGCTCGCGTCTGGTCCGGACCTACATGGCCGACATGCGGACGAAGCTCGCGCTCGGCCTCTTCACCATGACCATCGTGTACTGCCTGCTGGCCCTGCGCTTGGTCGAGAAGGACATGCCGGCGGCGCAGATCCCGCATGTGACGGTGACCGTCGGGCTGGTGCTGGGCCTGACGTGCGTCCTCGTCCTGCTGTTCTTTCTCCATCGCGTGGCGCGCTCGATCGTCGCCGACGAGGTGATCCGCCGTGTCACGGGTGAACTGGAGGAGAGCATAGCGGGCTTGCCCCCGCTTCCGCCACAGCATCGGCCGGAGGCCACGGACGACGCGCTGCCCGGCGATTTCGACACGCACGCCGTCATCCTCACCGCGCGCCGCGAGGGGTACATCCAGGCCGTCGAGTACGACCGCCTCGTCGCCCTGGCGGCGCGGCACGGCATCGTGCTCCGGCTCGACGTCCGGCCGGGCGACTTCATGTGCCGGGACGGCTGGCTTGGGGCGGCCTGTCCCGGCGGGTCCGTCACTCCGGATGTGGCGGACGCCATCCAGGCGCTGATCCGGACCGGCGCCCGGCGGACGCCCACCCAGGATCTGGAGTTCTCGCTGCGCCATCTGGTCGACATCGCCCTGCGCGCCTTGTCGCCCGGCATCAACGACGCGAACACGGCGCTGGTGGTGGTCGAGCATCTCAGGGGGGCCCTGTCGCGGCTTCTGGGCAAGGACATTCCGGGGCCGGTCCACCGCGACGCTTCCGGCGCGGTGCGCGTGGTCGGCAAGGCCAACAGCCACGCCGGGATTCTCGACGCGGCCTTGAACCAGATCCGTCAGGCCGCCGCGAACCAGCCCGCCGTCGTCATTCACCTGCTGGGCGCCATCGGCCGGATGGCGGAGCATGTCAGGCTGCCCGAGCAGCGCGCGGCCCTGCTGCATCACGCCCGGCTGATCGCCGCCGCCGGGCTCCGCGGTCCCGGCGAATCCCGCGACCGCCACGACATCGAGGAGGCGCTCGCGGATGCTGAACGCAAACTGGAGCAGGCCATGCGAAAACGACTCAGGGTCGTCGTGCGGCCCGGCGGGGAGCATCCGGGCGCGGCGGGGCGGCGGTGATACGGATGGGGCGCGACCCGCCGGATGAGCGGGCGCCCTTTTGCGGGGCCTTGGAAAACCGGGCCGCGGGACCACATGCGAGCGGATGCACAGTCATGATCCGCAGCGCGTCGTTGCCTCCCGGACCGAGCCTTGTGAAATCGGCTTCGGGGGGTCCCACGTCTTCCAGCAGCCTCCGGCGACGCGAAACGCGCAGGGTTTGATCCGGCGCGTCGGCGTGGAGGTCGAGTTCCAGGGGATCAGCGTCCAGTCCGCCGCCCAGGCCCTGGCGGCCGCGTTCGGCGGAACCTGCTGGGAGGAGGATCGGCACGCCTTCCACATCCTGGGCACGTCGATCGGGCGCCTGTCCGTCGAACTCGACATCCGCTACGCGCACCCGCAGCGGACGGCGACGACGCCGCGCGTTCGCCTGGGGCCGACCGGGGCGGCGTGGCTCGGCACCGTTCTCGGCCGCATCGTTCCGCGCGAACTGATCACCGCGCCGCTTCCGATCGACACACTGGACCGCGTGGACCGCGCCGTGGGCGTTTTGCGTGCTGCCGGTGCCCGCGGTTCCGGCGCGACGCTGTTCGGGTCGCTGGGTCTGCACTTCAACGTCGATCCGCCCAGCCTCGACGCCGAAACGCTCACCGCCGTGCTGAAGGCGTTCCTTCTCCTGAACCGCCGGCTGCGGCATGAGACGACGGGGGGGGCCGCGACCGCGGCCTTCCTTCCCGCGCCGTATCCGGACGCCTACGTTCGCCGCGTCGTCGCGCCGGACTACTGGCCGGATCGGGCAACCCTGGCGGCGGACTATCTTGCCGCCAACCCGACGCGGAATCGCGATCTCGACCTGCTGCCGCTGCTCCTGCACATCGACCCGGTCCGGGTGAGGGCGAGGCTGCCTTACGAGAAGATCGGGAATGGCGCCGTCTTCCATTACCGCCTGCCACGGGCCTACGTCGGCGACCCGGCCTGGAGCATCGCGTCCGCCTGGAACGGCTGGGTCGCCGTCGAGGAGCTGGCCGGCGATCGCGACCGGCTGGATGAGCTTGGCCGGGACCATTGCCGTGACGCCCCCGCCCCATGCGGGCGAGCGGCGCCGCCCCGGATCCGGGCTTGACGGCGTAAGCCCTTGCCGTTGCCGGCGCGGGTGTCATGTCATCCGCTATGGGCGGCTTGCACCGGGTGATGGGCATGGACGAGGGTGCGCCCCTCGACGCGGAGGCGGCCGACGCGCCGCGCTACCGCAACGCGTCGCTGGAACGCGCCTTCCGCATCCTGGAATGCTTCGACGAGCAGGGGCGCGAACTGCACCTGCACGAGGTCTGCGCCCGCACCGGCCTGAACAAGGCGACCGTCTTCCGCTTCCTGGCTGTGCTGCGGCGCCTGGGCTATGTCGAGAAGGACCCGGCGACGGACGGCTATGCGCTGGGCTACCGGCTTTTGCAGCTGGCGCACCGGGTGGACGAGTACGCGGCGCTGCGCCGGCTGGTGCACCCCGAACTGCTGCGTCTGGCCGCCGAGGTGAACGAGACCGTGCACTTCGCCCGCCTGCACCGCGACAAGGTCGTCTATTGCGACAAGGTCGACACGGCGCACAGCCTGCGCATGCAGACCGCCGTGGGCAGCGCGGTCGATGCCCACGCCACCGGCATCGGCAAGGCGATCCTGGCCTACCGCCCGGCGGCGGAGATCGTCCGCCTGTACCCCGGCGGGCGGCTGGCCACGCACAGCCCCAACACCATCACCGGCGTCGAGGCGCTGCTGAAGGTGCTGGCGGGGGTGCGCAGCCGCGGCTACGCGCTGGACGACGAGGAGTTCGAGCTGGGCCTGCGCTGCGTCGCGGCGCCGGTCTTCGACACGCGGGGGGAGGCGGTGTTCGCCGTGTCCGTCTCCGGCCCCACCGTGCGCGTGACCGACGCGATGCTGGACGCCGCCACGCGCACCGTCGTCCGCACGGCCCGGCGCATCCAGGCCATCCTCTACCCCACCGGCATGCCGGAGCCGTGAGGCGCGTTTCAGCAGATGAAACTGCGTCTCAAACGCAGCCTTGACTCATATCCTTCGGCTACCAATAATCAGCATAACAAACAAAAAGCCGCCGGCCGCGCGCCGGCTGGGCACACCCACGGGAGGAACCAGGACCATGCGGTCCGCAGACGCCGCGCCGCTGGCGCCCGGCCGGCACGCCGGCTTTTCATTCCTCCGCGTGTGGAGGTTCGGCGCATGAGCGCGCCGGACGTTGGTGACGGCGACCAGCGCCGCGTGCGCGTGGCGGCGCGCGCCATGGGGCGGCACGGGCTGGCGCACGCCTACGGGCACGTCAGCGCGCGGCTGGACGACCGCTGGTTCCTGGTCAACGCGCCCCGCCCGCCGGGCTGCATCGCGCCGGACGAGGCGGGAACGGTGGTGCCGGTGGACGGGCCACTGCCCGACGGCGTGCTGGGCGAGGTGCGCATCCACCAGCAAATCTACCGCCGCCGGGCGGACGTGGGCGGCGTCTGCCGCGTGCAGCCGCCCAAGGTGATGGCGCTGTCGGCGCTGCGCCGCACGCCGCACCCGCTGCACGGTCCCGGCACC
>DASWVP010000238.1:0-8599 GCA_036401175.1 Azospirillum sp.
GCCTGCCGGCGCAGATCGCCGCCGTGCGGGCCGGCTTCGGCAAGGCGCTGCTGCCGCGCTGGTTCGCCGAGGAGGAGGGCGGCCTCGTCGCCCTGCCGCCGCCGGCCCCGCCGCCGGTGCGCGAGGCGTGGCTGGTGGTGCACCGCGACCTGAAAGACGTGCCGCGCGTGCGCGCCCTCATCGACGCCGTGGTCGCCGCCTTCGAGGCGGAACGCGACCGGCTGGCGCCGGACGTCGGGTGAATGGATGCGGCAACTTGTCGCGGCGGCGGCGATCCTTATCTTGAATCGATGGAGTGTCCGTCACGGCGGGAGAGGGATCGATGGCCGCGTTGTTCTGGACGTTCGCCGCCTGGTACGCGTGCGGCGTCGCCGGTTTTCTGTACTGGTGGACGGAGGACGAGCCGGTGGACGGCGTGATCCTTCTGGACGCGCTCGCCTTCGGGCTGATGGGGCCGCTCAACCTGCTGCTCGGCTACCTGATCCACCGCCTGCCGGGCGACGCGGCGGCGCCGGAGGAGGGGGAGCCCGTCCCCGTGCGCATCCGCACGCGCGACCGGCGCTGATCCTTCGGTGCGTGACGTTGGGTTTCAACCCAACCTACGACGGCACCGTAGGTTGGGTTGAGCGCAGCGAAAACCCAACGGCCAGAGACAGCCTTACGCGATCAGTCGGATCGGTTCCCTGGCCGGGGTGGCGTGGACGGCGGGCAGTTCGACCAGGAAGATGGTGCCGCGCCCGGGGCGCGACAGCACGCGCACCCGATAGCCCAGCAGGCGCGTCAGCCGCGCCACCGTCGCCAGCCCGAGGCCCAGGCCCTTGGAGCGGTCGCGCTCCGGGTTGCCCACCTGATAGAAGTCCTCGAAGATCAGGTGCCTGCGGTCGCGCGGGATGCCGGGGCCGGTGTCCTGCACCTTGATGACGGCGCCGCCGTGGCACGGCCGGCAGGACAGCAGGATGGTGCCGGTTCGCGTGTACTTCAGC
Organism: Azospirillum sp.; assembly: GCA_036401175.1. GTDB lineage: Bacteria > Pseudomonadota > Alphaproteobacteria > Azospirillales > Azospirillaceae > Azospirillum. The sequence goes on from DASWVP010000238.1 coordinate 984, forward strand.
GCGTTGTGCAGCAGGTTGCGCACCACGCGCTCCAGCATCGTCGGGTCGGTGTCGACGCCGACGGGGTGCAGCCGGACGCGCAAGGTCAGCCCCTTGGCTTCGGCCTCCGCCCGCAACTCGCCGCCCAGCCGCGCCAGGAAGGGCTGCAGGTCCACCGGGCGGGCTTGCGGCTGCTCGGCCCCGCTCTCCAGCGCGGCGATGTCCATCAGCGCGGTCAGCATGCGCTGCGCCGCCTCGAACCCGTCGCGCGCCCCGTCGACAAGGCGCCGCATGCCCGCCGCGGCGGGGTGGTCGGCGATCAGGTGGAGGTAGATGCCCAGCGTCTGCAGCGGCTGGCGCAGGTCGTGGCTGGCCGCCGCCAGGAACCGGCTCTTGGCGGCGTTGGCGTGCTCCGCCTCGGCGCGCGCCCGCGCGGCCTCGGCGTAGCTGTGCCGCAGCGCCGCCGCCTGCCGGCGCTCGGCCAGCAACGCCCGGGTGACCATGCCGATCAGCACGCTGATGACGAGGCCGGCCGCCAGCGCCACCAGCGGCATGTGGCGATCGACCGTCGCCTCGAACGCCGGGGTCGCCGCGATGTCCAGCCGCCACGGCCGGCCGAAGACGTTGAGCGTGGTGCTGGTGTGCTGCCACCCGCCCGGCTCCCCCGCGCTGTCGAACAGCAGGGTGGCCGGCACCGCCGCCGGGCCGTCGTGCAGGCGCACGTGCAGGTGTTGGCGCAGGCCCCCGGTGAGGATCGATTCCATCAGGTCGTTCACCCGGAACGGGCTGTAGACGAAACCGTGGATGGCCGCCCGCCGCTCGGCCACGGTGGCCAGCGGCCGGCTCCAGTCGTAGACCGGCAGGTAGATGAGGAAGCCGGCCTGCACGTTCTCGCCCATCTCCTGCACCAGCGTGACCTTGCCGGTGGCGACCGGCCGACCCTCGTCGCGGGCGCGGTCCATGGCGGCGCGGCGTGTCGGTTCGGCGTGCATGTCGTAGCCGAAGGCGCGCAGGTTGCGGCCCGAGAAGGGCTCCAGGAACAGGATGGGAAAATAGGATTCGCGCGGCCCCGCCGGCGTCACGCGGTAGTCGGGGAAGCCTTCGGCCCGCACCGCGGCCTCGTGCGCCGCCAGAGCCTCCGGCGGCACGTTCAGCGCGAAACCGATGCCCTGGATGCCGGGGGAGTGCTGGTCGACGCGCAGCCCGCCGACGTAGGTGCGCCATTCCGCGCGGGTGACCGTGGCGCTGGCGTCCAGGAAGGCGACGCCGCCGCGCAGCAGCTGCTCGTAACCGTTCAGCCGGGCGGTCATGGTGTCGGACAGGTCGCGCACCAGCCCGCGGAAGCGCGCCTCGGCCAGCCGGTCGACCTGCTGGGTCAGCGTCCACCACCCCAGCACCGTCAGCAGCAGGCTGAGCCCCAGCATCGCCGCCGGCTCCCAGGAGAACGGGGCGCCGGATGGTGTGGGTTTCCCCCGCTCCGGGGACCCGTCGGCCGATGGCTCGCCCATGGTGGTTACGCCGTACCGGAGTGCAGCGTCCGCGTGAGCACGGCGTGCAGGTGCGGCGGGGGCACCGGCTTTTGCAGAACCGTCAGGCCGCAGGCGCGCGCCTCGTTCAGGTTTTCGGTGGATGTGTCGCCGGTGATGATGATGCTCGGCACCTCGTGCCCGACCAGTTCGCGCAGCCGCTGGATCGCCTGCAACCCCGTGCGCCCCTCGCGCAGGCGGTAATCGGCGACGATCAGGTGCGGCGCGGCGTCCTGCTCCGTCAGCTTGTCCACCGCCTCCTCCTCGCTTTCGGCCGCCAGCACGTCGTAGCCCCACGCATCCAGAAGGATGTTGAAGGCCTGGAGGATGCTCACCTCGTCGTCGATGACCATGATCAGATGGCGTGCGCTGTTCGTCACTGGACCGGGGTGCTGGAGGAGGAAGGTCGCTTTGTGGGCACCGGGTGCCTGTTTTCTAAACATAGGCGGATGCCCCGGCGTTTCCAACGCGCGTTGGCGCCGGGGAGGATTCGCCCACAGGGCAATCGGGAGAAAGCCCCTCTCCCTCGACGGGGCGACGCCGAAGGGCGTCGCGGGTTGGGGAGAGGGTGGTTACGGGCAGCTGCCCGGATTAAGAGTCTTTCTTCCGCCCTGCCGGGCGTAATCCCCCTCTCCCCAACCCCTCCCCCGCAAGGGGGGAGGGGCTTTCATCGGTGAGCCTGTTCACCCGATTGCCCTAGAATCGCGCCAGGAATAGGTTGAGAAGTCGCGGCGCTTCCGCCATTCTTCATGCCTTTTCGGCATAGGCCCCGGATGGGGCGAAGGTTTGGCGATGACCGGCGAACGCATCTATCTGTACGACACCACCCTGCGCGACGGGGCGCAGACCCAGGACGTGGATTTCGCGGTCGCCGACAAGATCGCCATCGCCCGCGACCTCGACCGCCTGGGCATCGACTATGTCGAGGGCGGCTGGCCGGGCGCCAACCCCACCGACGACCAGTTCTTCGCCGAGGCGCCGGAGCTGGAGAACGCCACCTTCACCGCCTTCGGCATGACGCGCCGGCCGGGCCGCAGCGCCGCCAACGATCCCGGCCTGTCGGCGCTGTTCAATTCGCGCTGCAAGGCGGTGTGCATGGTCGGCAAGACGTGGGACTTCCACGTCGACGTGGCGCTGGGCATTCCGCGCGCCGAGAACATCGAACTGATCCGCGACAGCGTCGCCGCCGCCAAGCAGGCGAAGGGCGAGGCGCTGTTCGACGCCGAGCACTTCTTCGACGGCTACAAGCGCAACCCCGACTACGCCGCGTCCTGCATCAAGGCGGCGTTCGAGGCCGGGGCGCGCTGGATCGTGCTGTGCGACACCAACGGCGGCACGCTGCCGCACGAGATCGACGCCATCGTGCGCGAGGTGGTGGAGACGCACGGCATCCCCGGCGACCGGCTGGGCATCCATTGCCACAACGACACCGAGAACGCGGTCGCCAACTCGCTGGCCGCCGTGCGCGCCGGGGTGCGCATGGTGCAGGGCACCATCAACGGCCTGGGCGAGCGCTGCGGCAACGCCAACCTCGTGTCGCTGATCCCCACGCTGATGCTGAAGCTGGGCTATGAGACGGGCATCCGACGCGAGGAATTGCCGCGCCTGACCGCGCTCAGCCACACCCTGGACGAGCGCCTCAACCGCGCGCCCAACCGCCACGCCGCCTACGTCGGCGCCAGCGCCTTCGCGCACAAGGGCGGGCTGCACGTGTCCGCCATCGAGCGCAACCCCGACACCTACGAGCACGTGGCGCCGGAGGCGGTGGGCAACCGCCGGGTCATCGTCGTGTCCGATCAGGCCGGGCGGTCCAACATCGTGGCGCGGCTGCGCGAGATCGGCGTGGAGATCGACGGCAAGGACCCGCGCCTGCCGCAGCTCCTCGACCTCGTCAAGCTGCGCGACACCGAGGGCTATGCCTACGACACGGCCGAGGCCAGCTTCGAGCTGCTGGTGCGCGGCGAGTTGAAGCAGCTGCCGAACTATTTCGAGCTGCTGCGCTTCCACGTCACCGACGAACGCCGCTACAACGCGGTGGGCGCGCTGGTGGTCGAGTCCGAGGCGGTGGTGCGCGTGCGCATGGGCAAGACCATTCACCTGCACGTGGCCGAGGGCAACGGCCCGGTCAACGCGCTGGACCAGGCCATGCGCAAGGCGCTGGAGCCGCTGTACCCGGAACTGCGCGACATCAAGCTGGTGGACTACCGCGTGCGCATCCTCGCCGCCAGCCACGCCACCGCCGCCAAGCCGCGCGTGCTGATGCGTTCGCAGAACCTGGACGGCACGGAGTGGTCGACGCTGGGCGTTTCCACCAACATCATCGAGGCGTCGATGGAGGCGCTGGTGGACAGCTACGCCTACACCCTGTTCAAGGCCGGCGTGACGCCGCGGACGGGTGCCTGAAAAAAGGAAAACCCCTCCCTCGCCTCCGGCGGGGGAGGGAGGGGCCCATGCGGAGCATGGGAGGGTGGGGGCAGCGGCCTGCCCGAGGATGAGCGGCCGGCTTTTTGCGCCCGCCACAAAGGCCGTTGCCCCCACCCACCCCAGGCGAAGCCTGGGGCCCCTCCCTCCCCCTGCGGGGCAGGGGGAGGGCGATAACAAGGCAAAGAGAGCATGACCTCCGGCAATGACCCCAAGCGGCCGTCCGTTCTCGGCGGCCCCACCGTCATCCTGGTCGAGCCGCAGCTCGGCGAGAACATCGGCGCCTGCGCGCGCGCCATGCTGAACTGCGGCCTGACCGAGCTGCGCCTCGTGCGGCCGCGCGACGGCTGGCCGAACGAGAAGGCGGTGGCGGCGGCCAGCGGCGCCGACCTCGTGCTCGACAACGCCGGGCTGTTCGCCACGACCGCCGAGGCGGTGGCCGACCTGCACGTCGTCTACGCCACCACCGTGCGCACCCGCGACATGATCCAGGAGTTCGTCACGCCACGCGTGGCGGCCGAGCAGATGCGCGGCCATCACGCCGCCGGGCACCGAGTGGGCGTGATGTTCGGGCCGGAGCGCACCGGGCTGTTCAACGACGACCTGACGCTGGCGGAAAAGCTGATCACCGTGCCGCTCAACCCGGCCTTCAGCTCGCTCAACCTCGCGCAGGCGGTGCTGCTGATCGGCTACGAGTGGTTCCAGACCGGCGAGGTCCCGCCCGACCGCGTCCTGCACACCGGCCAGACCCGCCCCGCCACCAAGGCCGAACTGGTGAACTTCTTCGAGCACATGGAGGGCGAGCTGGACCGCACCGGCTTCTTCACCTCGCCGGAAAAGCGCCCGTCGATGGTGCGCACCATCCGCAACGCCTTCGAGCGCATGCAGATGACCGAACAGGAGGTGCGCACCTTCCACGGCATCCTCGCCGCGCTGACGGGGCGGCGGAAGGGCGGGAAGTAGCGTCTATTCCGCCGCGTCCTTGCGCGCCATGTGGGCGCGCAGGATGGCGTTGACGGTCTCGTCGGGCAGGGTGCCGCCGCCCTGGCCGGCGACCCACGCCGCGACGTCCTCGTCCAGGCGGGCCCAGCGGTGGCGGTTGCGCATGGACACGCCGATGAATCCCCGCTCGAAGGCATCGGGGGGCATCGGCGGATCGGAATCGGGGTCTTCGGCGATGGCCCGTTCCAGATCCTCTTCAGTCATGGCGTCGATGCGCGCCCAGTCGACCTTACCGGGAGGCAGTGTCTCCAGGGTGTATCGCACGATACGCTCGTCGCTCATGGGTCCGTGCCCTCCGGGTCGAGATGATGCGGATGCGGTCGCCTCTTCTGGTGAATATGACCGCAAACAGCGTGTTTTCCACCGGGCCGACGATGATCCATCGTGGTTCGCTGGCGTGGGTCGTCAGCCAGACGGCTTGGCTGACCACGAAGATGCGGCTGGCGGCCGGAAAATCGATGCCGTGCTTGGCGATGTTCGCCGCGTTCTTCGCCTCGTCCCATTCGAACTCCATGCGAGCCTACGCCTGTGGTGCGGGTGCGTCCAGCGCCGCGCCGGCCTGCGACAGCGGGGGGCGTGGCGGATCCTCGCCCGGGGGCGTAGACTGTGCGATGCGGCACACCAGCGCATGCCGGGGATGCATGCCGGGGAGCGCATGGCGGCCGCAGGGAGGTGGGCCATGGCAACGCGCGCGCAGACGCTGGCGGTCGTGCGGGAGGCGTTGACGCGCTTCGCCGCCGGGGATGTCGAGGGGCTGCTGAAGCTGCTGGACGAGGACGTGGAATGGCAGGAGCCGGACACCGCCGGCCGGCTGCCGTGGAGCGGCTGCTACCGCGGCAAGTCGGGGGTGCTGATCTGGCTGCAGGCGCTGGGCGCGATCGACGACCTGCGGGTCGAGCCGCGCGAGTTCCTGGTGGACGGCGACCGCGTCGTCGTGCTGGGCCGCGAGACCGGGCGCATGCGCGCCACCGGCCGCGGCTATGAATGCGACGTGGCGCTGGTCTTCACCATCGCCGGCGGCCGGATCGCGGCGATGCGCGTGTTCGCCAACACCGCCGCTCAGGTCGATGCCGCCGCCGGCCGCTGAGAAACACGGACGCAGAGATTCGCCGAGAACGCGTTTGACAGGCGCGGCGCGATGCGTATAGTGCGCGCCTTCACTCCTGGGAAGGTGGGCGTGCGTCCGTTTTGACGCCCGGTCCTCGGATGGTTCGTCGCATTGCGGGGGGCCGCCGCTGGAACTACCGGGACAAAATCAACTCGTCCAAAACGAGGATCAGATGAGCAAGCGTCAAGAGTCCAAGTACAAGATCGACCGCCGCCTCGGCGTCAACCTCTGGGGCCGTTCCAAGAGCCCGGTCAACCGCCGCGAGTACGGCCCCGGCCAGCACGGCCAGCGCCGCAAGAAGCCGTCGGACTACGGCCTGCAGCTGATGGCCAAGCAGAAGCTGAAGGGCTACTACGGCAACATCGGCGAGAAGCAGTTCCGCAAGGTGTATCACGAGGCCGTGCGCCGCAAGGGCGACACCGGCGAGAACCTGATCGCGCTGCTGGAGCGTCGTCTGGACGCCGTCGTCTACCGCATGAAGTTCGCGCCGACCCCGTTCGCCGCGCGCCAGATCATCAACCACGGCCACATCCTGGTGAACGGCCGCCGCCTGAACGTGCCGTCGGCGCAGATCAAGGACGGCGACCTCATCGAGGTGAAGACCAAGTCCAAGCAGATGGCGCTGATCCTCGAGTCGGTCGCCTCGCAGGAGCGTGACATCCCGGAATACCTGGAAGTCGACACCGGCGCCCTGAAGGGCAAGTTCGTGCGCGCCCCGCAGCTCGCCGACGTGCCGTACCCGGTGCAGATGGAACCGAACCTGGTCATCGAGTTCTACTCGCGCTGATCATCCGGTTTTTTCGCCGAGACAGGAAAGGCCGCGCCTCCGGGCGCGGCCTTTTTCGTTGCGGGGGCGCCGTGGCTTCGATTTGATGGGGCGGTGCGGATGGGTCTCGCGACGTAGGGGTGCGCTGCCATGAATCAAGACCGGGCCATGAATCAAGACCGGCCATGAACGAAGAACGGGTCGAACGGCGGCTCACCACGATCCTGGCCGCCGACGTGGCCGGCTATTCCCGGCTGATGGGGATGGACGAGGAAGGCACGCTGGCCGCGCTGAAGGCGCACCGGCGCGAGCTGATCGACCTGAAGATCGCCGAACACCGCGGGCGCGTGGTCAAGACCACCGGCGACGGCCTGCTGGTCGAGTTCCCCAGCGTCGTCGACGCCGTGCGCTGCGCGGTGGAGATGCAGCGCGGCATGGCCCTGCGCAACGAGACGGTCCCGGCCGACCGCCGGCTGGAGTTCCGCGTCGGCGTCAACGTCGGCGACGTCATCATCGACGTGGACGGCGACATCTACGGCGACGGCGTCAACGTCGCCGCCCGGCTGGAAGGGCTGGCCGAGCCCGGCGGAATCGTCGTCAGCCGGTCCGTGCGCGACTATGTGCGCGACAAGCTGTCGTTCGATTTCGAGGACATGGGCGAGCGGCGCGTCAAGAACATCGCCCGCCCGGTCGAGGTGCACCGCGTCCGCTACGCTCCCGGCGACCTGTGCGCGGTGACCGACGCCGTGCATCTGATGGCCCCGGCGCGCCCGCAGCCGCCGCAGCCCCGGCGCTGGCCGCTGCTGGCGGTGGT